>CAYWSB010000006.1:0-70762 GCA_964460465.1 uncultured Geminicoccaceae bacterium
CGACCCCCCGGGCCTCCCCGCCCACCTCCCTGCGTGACCGCCGCCGGCCGCTCCAAAAGCGCGCCGGCGGCTTTTTCTTGGGCGCGGGCTCGAGAAGAACACCGCGCCCGCCGCGAGCACCCTGGTCGCATCGGTCGCTGCAGCGACAGGGTCGGCGAGCGCGCGGACAGGGCCCGGGCCGACACCCGGCACCGGGGTGCGGAGGTCCTTCGCGGATGCCGGCCGGTGACCCCCGGACGCGGCTTCATCGAGCCTCTCGCCGAGCTCGGGCGCGGCCTTCCGCGGCCCCTCGGCCCCGGATCAGGCCCGGATCAGGCCCGGATCAGGCGATGATGTCGGGCAGGCGGTCGTGCTCGAGCTGGGTGATCCTGTCCTTGAGGATCAGCTTCTGCCGCTTCAGGCGCTGCAGCGCCACCTGATCGAGGAAGCCGTCCGCCTGCAGCTGCTCGATGCGGTAGTCGAGGGCGCGATGCGCCGCGCGCAGGCTCGCGAGCTGCGTGTCGATCTCGAGCTGGTCGCCGCGGTTCTTCATGCTCGGCCCCGACAACGGAAAGCGGCCGGCCGCGGCGCACGCATGCGTCGCCGGAGCCCGCCGGATGACGCGCTCCCTTACCATATCCCCGGTCGGGGCGCAGCCGCTTCGTCGCGGGCACGGTGCCTGCTCGAGCCGCGGCGACCCTTGACGAGCCCGCCCCGCCGTCGCCACCTTGAGGGCCAGCGAAAGGACGGGGATGGCCAGACTGGTCGCCGATATCGGCGGGACGAATGCGCGCTTCGCGCTCACCGGCGGCGGTGCCGCCGGTGAGGGTGGCCGCGTCGCGGTGACGCACGAGCGGCATCTCCGGGTGCAGGACTTCCCGGGGCTGGCCGAGGCGGCCCTGAGCTATCTGGCCGGCCTGCCTGCCCCTCGGCCGGCCGTCGACGCGGCGGTCATCGCGGTGGCGACGCCCGTCGATGCCAGGGTCATCCGCTTCACCAACAGCCCCTGGAGCTTCACCCGGGACGCCCTTGCCGGCGCCCTCGGCCTCGCCGTCGACCGGCTGGCGGTGATCAACGACTTCGCGGCCCAGGCCGCCGCCATCCCGCATCTGGGGGTGGACGACAGCATCGCCATCGGCGGCGGCACGGCGCGGCCCGGCTGGCCCATCGCGGTGATCGGCCCGGGCACCGGGCTGGGAGCGGCGGGCCTGGTGCCGACCGGCAACGGCCCAGTGGTGGTGGCGAGCGAGGGCGGGCACGTCTCGTTCGCGCCCCACGACGAGCTCGAGCTCGAGATCCTCCGTCGCCTCATCGCCCGCTTCGGCCACGTCTCGAACGAGCGCGTCATCTCCGGCCCCGGCCTCGTGACCCTGGCCATGACCATGGCCGAGATCTCGGGGCGCGCCTTCACCGGCAGCCGCCCCGAGGACGTCACCGCCGCCGCGGCCGGCGGCGCGTCGCCGGCCGCCGCAGAGGTGGCGGGCGACGCGCTGCGTGTCTTCAGCGGCCTGCTCGGTGCTGCGGCCGGCGATCTGGCGCTCGCCTTCGGCGCCAAGGGCGGTGTCTATCTCTGCGGCGGCCTCTGCGGCAAGCTCGGCCGGTTCTTCGACCATGTCCGCTTTCGCGAGCGCTTCGAGGCCAAGGGCCGACTCGGCCCGTTCCTCGCCGACGTGCCGTGCCGCCAGGTCAGCAACCCGCAAACAGGACTGATCGGCGCCGCGGTCCATCCGCTCGGCGAATGACCGGGCCGACCACAAGGCCGGACACGGGCTGGCCCGCCTCGACCTTCTGGGACTTCTCGCTGGCGCTGTACGCGCAACCCGAAGTCGAACGTGCCTGCCTGACGCTGCAGGACGAGCATGGCCTGGACGTCAACCTGGTGCTGCTCGCCGCCTTCGCGGCGGCCGGCGGTCGGCGGCTCGATGCGCCCGCCGCCGCCCGCCTGCGGTCGTTCGGCGAGGGCTTCCAGCGGGCGGTGATGCAACCGCTGCGGCAGGCGCGGCGGGCGCTCAAGCTGCAGGACACGGCGCCGGCGCTGGCGCCGATCCTGGCGGACCGGCGGCGGGCGCTGGCGGCGCTGGAGCTCGATCTCGAGCGGCTCGAGCAGCTGCAGCTCGACCAGCTGCGGCAGGCGGTCGGCCTGGACGCCGCGGCTGCGCCGGCTCCGGCGGCCGCCGCCGACGATGCCGCGGCACCGGAGTGCCTGCTGGCAGCGAACCTCGCCGCCCTCTACCCGGAGCGCCGCCTGCCGGCCGAGGCGCTGGCGGCGCTCGCCGCCGCCCTGGCCCGGGGCGTCGCCGTGGGCGACCGATCACGATGACCAATTACGACGAAAGGACAAGGGTTTAGCGATAAAATCAGAGGTTGATGAGGATCTGCGTCCGCGAAAAACTGCGGAACATACACGGCTCGACACGATGCGCAACAGATTTCTCTTGAACCAGGCGGCACCCGGTCCCTAAACTCTCGTTCTCTGAGACCACCAAGGGAGGGTTTCCAGACCATGTCACTGCACGAGCATGTCGACAGCCTTCGTGCCAAGCACGCCCGACTCGAGCAGCAGATCGACGAGGAGCAGCACCGGCCGTTGCCGGACAGCAGCCTCCTGCTCAAGCTGAAGCGGGAGAAGCTTCGCCTGAAGGACGCGATCGAGAGATTGCAGGACGACAGCGAGATGGAGACCAGCCGCGCGTCCGCGGCACTGAACTGACGACATCCCGCGACGCTTGCCGCCCGCGCGTCGGGTGGCCCCTGGGGTCGCGACAAGGCTGACCAGACACGGCCGGCGTCGGAGAGGGACGTCGGCCTTTCTGTTGGGCTGCGAGCTCGCCCGGGGATCGCCTCGCGGGTGCCGAGGCGCGGCTCCCTCGCCTGTCAGTCCTCGTGCTCGCGATGGAACGGCAGCAGCCGGCGCAGCTCG
Source organism: uncultured Geminicoccaceae bacterium (assembly GCA_964460465.1). Taxonomy (GTDB): domain Bacteria; phylum Pseudomonadota; class Alphaproteobacteria; order Geminicoccales; family Geminicoccaceae; genus SLRI01. Next base: position 2,900 of record CAYWSB010000006.1, read on the forward strand.
GCCAGCTCGTGCACCATGCTCCGGCGCTCCTGCGCGAGGAAACGGCGGACCGGCGCCGCGAGGCCGGGATCGCGGATGTAGTGGGCGCTCTGCGTTACCACGGGCTCGTAGCCCCGCTGCAGCTTGTGCATGCCCTGCGCTCCCGCCTCGACCCGGGCCATGCCGTGGCTGATCGCGTAGTCGATCGCCCGGTAGTAGCAGGCCTCGAAATGCAGGAAGTCGAACTCGCGGCGGCAGCCCCAGAGCCGGCCGTAGAGCGTGTCGCCGCTCTTCATGTTGAGGGCGGCGCCCACGAGCTCGCCGTCCTGGCGGACCGTGACGAGGACGATGCGCTCGGCGAAATCGTGCGCCAGGCGGCGGAAGAAGTCGCGGGTGAGGTACGCACTGCCCCAGCGCTTGTCGACCGTGGCGAGGTAGAACGGATGAAACGCCTCGAGATCGGCCACCGTCAGCTCCGGCCCGGCGAGCGTGCGGAGCTCCAGCCCGGCCCGCTCGACCTCGCGGCGCTCCTTCCTGATCGCCTTGCGCTTGGCCGAGCGCAGCGTGGCGAGGAAGTCGTCGAAATCCCGATAGCCGCGATTGTGCCAGTGGAACTGCACGCCGTGGCGGAGCATGAAGCCGGCGGCCTCCAGGATCGGCGCCTCGTCCGGGGTGACGAAGTTGACGTGCGCGGAGGAGAGGCCGAGCTGGTCGGTGGCCGCCCGGATGGCCAGCGCGATGGCCTCGCGGCCGCCGGCATCGGCCGCCAGCAGGCGCGGCCCGGGGACCGGGGTGAACGGGACTGCCACCAGCAGCTTCGGGTAGTAGCGCCCCCCTGCCCGCTCGTAGGCGTTGGCCCAGCCGTGGTCGAAGACGTACTCGCCGTAGGAGTGGCTCTTGACGTAGAGCGGGGCCGCGGCAGTCGGCCGATCGCCCGCGCCCAGCAGCAAATGGAGGGGCTGCCAGCCGCTGGTCGAGGCAGCCGAGCCGGACGCCTCGAGGGCGTGCAGGAAGGCGTGGCGGATGAACGGGTTGTCGTCGGGGCAAAGCGCGTCCCAGGTGCTGGCGTCCTGGGCCGCGATCGGCCCGGTGAGCCTCGCCGCCAGAGCACCATGGCTGCGGCTCGCGGCGGCGACCGACTCCTCGGCGGCTGGATCGGCCTCCACGGCGGCAGCGGTCCTCAGCGGATCTCGAAGACGGCGTCGACCTCGACCGCCACGCCGAGCGGCAGGCTGCTGGCGCCCACCGCGAAGCGGGCGTGCCGGCCGGCCTCGCCCAGCACCGCGACCATGAGGTCGGAGGCGCCGTTCACCACCTGCGGGTGGTCGGTGAAGGCCGGCCCCGAGCTGACGAAGCCGCCGAGCTTCAGGCAGCGGACGATCCGCCCGAGGTCGCCGTCGAGGGCGGCCTGGGCCTGGGCCAGGATGTTGAGCCCGCACAGCATGGCCGCGTGCTTGGCCCGTTCCACCGGCACCTCGTCGCCGACGCGCCCCTTGATCTCGAGCCGGCCGTTCTCGAACGGCAGCTGGCCTGCGACATAGAGCGTGCTGCCGCTGATCGTCCAGGGCACGTAGTTGGCGGCGGGTGCCGCGGCGCGGGGCAGGGTGAGGCCCAGCTCCGCAAGGCGCGCCTCGATCGCAGCTGCCATGGTGGTGTTTCCTCCTCGATCGGGCGGTGGCCGGGCTCCCGGGTCACGGGGTCTCGCCCGCTGGGCTGTTGCGTCGACCACGCATATACCGCAAGCTGTATCCGAGCAAAGGTGTCGAACGGGTGAAATCGCCTGGGGGGAATCGTTGACTACACCGAGACAGAGCGGCTTTCGCATGCCCGCGGAATGGGCACCGCACAGGCGCAGCTGGCTCGCCTGGCCGTGCCGTGCCGAGCTCTGGGGCCGGCATCTCGAGGAGGCGAAGCTGGCCTATGCCGGGGTCGCCCAGGCGATCGCCGCCTTCGAGCCGGTGACGGTGCTGGCCCGGCCGGACCTCACCGCGGATGCCTCGCTCCACTGCGGCAAGGGCATCTCGGTGCTGCCGATGCCGCAGGACGACAGCTGGGTGCGCGACACCGGGCCGTCCTTCCTGGTGAGCGACGACGGCCGGCTCGGCGGCGTCGCCTGGACGTTCAACGGCTGGGGCGAGGTCTATGCCGACCATGCGGAGGACGCCGCCATGGCACGGCGGATGCTCGAGCATGTCGGGGCCGAGGTGTTCTCCAGCTCGCTGGTGCTCGAGGGCGGCGGCATCCACGTCGACGGCGAGGGCACCGCCCTGCTCTGCGCCGCGTCGGTGCTGGAGCCGTTGCGCAATCCCGCCCTCAACCGGACCAAGGTCGAGCGGGAGCTGGCCGACCTCCTGGCGGTCGATCGCGTGGTCTGGCTGGAGAACAGCCTCGCCGACGACGAGACCAAGGGCCACATCGACAACCTCGCCTGCTTCACCGCCCCCGGCAAGGTCCTGGCCCTCGACCCCGGCACGGCACGCGATACCGACCGGCCGGGGCTCGAGCGCAATCTCGAGGTGCTCAGGGCGGCGACCGACGCCCGGGGCCGGCAGCTCGAGGTGACGCTGGTGCCGCTGCCGAAGCCCAGGCAGCGCGACGATGGCCGGATGATGACGCTGACCTATATCAACTTCTATCTCTGCAACGGGGCGGTGATCGTGCCGATGTTCGAGGATGCGGCCGACGATGCGGCAAAGCGGGTGATCGCGCAGGCCTTCCCCGACCGGCAGGTGGTGTCGCTCGACGCCACCGCGCTGCTGCAGGGCGGTGGCGGCATCCACTGCATCACCCTGCAGCAGCCGCAGCCACCCGAGGCGGCGGCGGCCGGCGCGTCCTGAGTGGCGCAGCGCGACAGCGTCGAACAGCGGAACTGAATCGAAGCCAGCCTGTTATCATCGGTTAGGGCGCAACGCGGTCGGTATCGTCCGGTCGATCAAGGGAAATTGGCGTCGACATGACGGGGCGAGAGACAGTGGTGGCCGACCAGTCGCGGGAGCGCGCCGAGCGGCGTGTCTGGACACCGGAACTCGTCGACGAGCAGACGGCCACCATCCGCGTCATCGGTGGTGCGGCCGAGGCCGCCGCCCCGGCGCTTGCCAGCCAGCTCCTGGAGATCGCCGAGCGGGCGCTGGGCGACCGGCCGGCGGCGGAGCGCCTCGTCGCCGCGGTGATCCAGGGCAACGGCCAACTCGTCGCGACGGCCACCCGGGCCGGCAACCCGGAGCAGCGCGAGGCAGCGGAGGCGGCTCTGGCGAGCGCCGTTCGCCGCGCCGTGCTCGACGCCGTGCCGCCCGTGCGCCCCGCCGGCAGGCCCGAGCCGAGCGACCGGCCGACGGCCACCGATGCCGCCCGGTCCCGCAAGCTGCGGCCGATCAAGGGCGGCCGCGGGGCAGCCGTGCCGGGTGCACAGCCCGGGCGTCGCGGCCGGCCCGGCGGCCTCTTCTGGGCCACGGCCCTGGCCCTGCCGACACTTGCCGGCCTCGCCCTCTGGTGGCTCGTGCTGCAGCCTTCCCAGGACGGGGCGCCGGCAGCGCCGATGGCAGCGGGCCCGACGATGCCGGTGGCACCGGAGCCCGCCGCCACCTTGGCCGAGGCGCCGACCGCGACCTTGCCCGAGGCGCTGCAGCTCAAGGCCGTGGAGCCCGCAGGCGGGCCTTTGCGCCCGTCGCCGCCTCCTCAGAACGGGTCGGCGGGGCCGTCGCCAGCGTCCGCCAACGGACTGGTCCTGCCGGTCGCCGGCGGCACCCTGCGCGTCTTCATCCTCTACCCGCAGGGCGAGCCCGCGGCGAGCGAGGCCGGCGACTTCTATGCCGACCTGTCGCGCACGGGCGAGCTGCCGCTCGTCGTTCTGCGCGACGTCGACTTCGCCATCGGCGCGCCGCGGATCCGCTATTTCCATCCCGCGGACGCCGGTGCCGCGCAGGCGATCGCGGGCTACCTCGACGCCCCGAACGGCGGCTGGGAGCTGCAGGACTTCGGCCATATTCGCCCGCTGCCGGCGCCGGGCACCATCGAGGTCTACGTCCCGGCACCGTGAGGGGTCCTGGCATCGTTGCCAGTATGGAAACGGACGGTTCCCGCACCCGGTCGCGGCAGGCGCGGCACGCGCCCCATCTGAGAGGTGTGCGGTGCCTTGGATGCGCCGTCTCGCCGGATGGAGGTGACCTCGATGCAGCTCGACCAGGTGACACTCGCCGTTCGTGATCTCGACCGGTCGATTCGCTTCTACGTCGAGGCGATCGGACTCGACCTCCTCGGCCGTGATGCCGACCGGGCCACGCTCGGCCACGACGGGCAGGCGCGCCTCGGCCTCGTCGAGCGGCCGCGGGCAGCGCCGCGCGGCGACGACGCGGGCCTCTTCCACATGGCCTGGCTGCTGGCCGACCGGATGCATCTGGGCGCGGCGCTGCGCCGCCTGCAGGAGCAGGGCGTGAAGCTGACCGGGGCGGCCGACCACCACGTCAGCGAAGCCGTCTATCTCGACGACCCTGACGGGCACGGCATCGAGCTCTATGCCGACCGCGACCGGGCCACGTGGCATCGCGACGGCCGCCTCGTCCTCACCAACGACCGCCTCGACCTGGCAGGCCTCGTGGCCGCGGCCGATGCCGCCGGGATCGCACCCCGGGCGAGTGCGAACGGCCTCCGCCTCGGCCATCTCCATCTCGAGGCCGTGGACCTCGCCGCCTCCAGCCGCTTCGCCGTCGAGGCGCTCGGGCTCGAGCGCATGGCGACCTGGCCGCACGCCCACTTCCTGGCCTGGGACGGCTACCACCACCACCTCGCCTACAACGACTGGGCGCGGCGTCGCCGGCCGCTCGATGCGGCGGCCGGGCGCATCGGGCTCCTGGAGATCGCCATCGGGGGCACGGGCGGGCGGCAGACACTGACCGACCCCAACGGCATCAGCTTCTCGCGCGGCTGAGCGGCCGCCGGCTCAGGTGTAGGGGTCGGCGGCGTCGCGGAGCCCGTCGCCCAGGAAGTTGAAGGCGAGGACCACGAGGATCACCGGCACCACCGGCAGCATCAGCCAGGGATAGAGGGCGACGACGTTGACGTTCTGGGCGTCGTTGAGCAGCACGCCCCAGCTCACCATCGGCGCCCGGACGCCGAGGCCGAGGAACGAGAGGGCCGTCTCGCCCAGGATCATGCCCGGGATCGACAGCGTGGCCGAGGCGATCAGGTGGCTCATGAAGGAGGGGATCAGGTGGCGGCCGATGATCCTGGTCGGCTTCGCCCCCATGAGCCGTGCCGCCTGGGCGAACTCCTCCTCGCGCAAGGCCAGGATCTTCGAGCGCACCGCCCGGGCGAGGCCGGTCCAGTCGACGAGGCCGAGGATCAGCGTGATGCCGAAATAGACCCAGATCGGCGGCCACGTCGGCGGCAGGGCGGCCGAGAGCGCCAGCCAGAGCGGGATCATCGGGAAGCTGCGGATGACCTCGATCATGCGCTGCACGACGCTGTCGATCCAGCCGCCGTAGTAGCCCGAGACGCCGCCCAGCACGAGGCCCATGACGAAGCTGATGGCGATGCCGACGAGGCCCACCGTGAGCGAGATGCGCGCGCCGTAGAGGATGCGGGAGAACAGGTCGCGGCCGAGCCGGTCGGTGCCCCAGAGGAAGAAGGTGCCGCCGTCGGCAGGGCAGACGAGATGGAGGTCCATCGGCACCTGGCCCCAGAAGGCATAGCGGTCGCCGCGGCAGAGGAAGCGCAGCTTCTGCACCTTCCCCGGGTCGTCGGCATAGACCCGGCGCAGCGTCGCCATGTCCAGCTCCATCCGGTAGCCGTAGACGAAGGGCCCGACGAAGCTGCCCTCGTGGAACAGGTGGACGCGCTGTGGCGGGGCGTAGATGTGCTGCGGGTCGCGGTGGTGCGGGCTGTAGGGCGCCAGCATCTCGGCGAAGACGACGACGAAGTAGCAGAAGGCGAGAAACCAGAGCGAGACCAGCGCCAGCTTGTGGCGCTTGAACCGCCACCACACCAGCTGCCACTGCGAGGCGGTGTAGAACCGCTCCTGCTGCGGCGTGAGCGGCAGCTCACGATAGATCTCGAACGGCTCCGGATCGACCCAGTGGGGTGGCGGCGACGCCTCGGTCGTGGTCTGCGGCGGGCGATGCCCCCCCTGGTCCTGCGGCTGGCGCGCCATCAGCGGGTCTGCCCGCCGCCGAAGCGGATGCGCGGGTCGAGCCAGGCGAGCAGCAGATCGGAGATCAGCACGCCGATCACCACGAGGAACGATTCGAGCATCAGGAAGCTGCCGGCCAGGTACATGTCCTGGCTCTGCAGCGCGCGCACCAGCACCGGTCCGGTGGTCGGCAGGCTGAGAACGACGGCGACCAGGGCCGAGCCCGAGATCAGGTCGGGCAGGAGATTGCCGATATCGGCGATGAACGGGTTGAGCGACATCCGCAAGGGATACTTGACCAGGGCCCGGCCCGGCGGCAGGCCCTTGGCCTTGGCGGTGACGTAGTAGGGCTTCTGCAGCTCGTCCATCAGGTTGGCCCGGAGCCGCCGGATCATCGCGGCCGTGCCGCTGGTGCCGATGATGATCACCGGGATCCACAGATGCTGCAGAACCGAGACGAACTTCGCCCAGCTCATCGGCTGATCGAGGTATTGCGGCTCCATCAGCCCGCCGATGGTCGTGCCGAACCAGACGTTGGCGAAGTAGAGCATCACCAAGGCGAGGAGGAAGTTCGGCGTGGCGAGGCCGAGAAAGCCCAGCAGCGTCAGGCCGTGATCACCCCAGCTGTACTTGTGCGTGGCCGAGTAGATCGCGATCGGGAAGGCCACGATCCAGGTGAAGATCACCGTGGCGAAGGAGATGATCACGGTGAGCAGGATCTTGTCGCCGATCACCTCGGCCACCGGCCGGTCATACTCGAAGGACCAGCCCAGATCGCCGTGCAGCAGCCCCCAGGCCCAGTGGAAATACTGCTCCCAGAGCGGCCGGTCGAGGCCATAGAGCTGGCGGAGATACTCGATCCGCTCGGTCTGCACGCCCTCGCCCTGGGCCTGCAGCTCGCCGATCTGCGCCGAGAGGAAATCGCCCGGGGGCAGGTTGATGATGACGAACGTCACCACGCTGATCGCGATCACCGTCGGGATCATCACGAGGATGCGGTGGACGACGTAGCGGAGCAACGGGCCTCCCGGGCGACGGTGTCGACGGCGAGTGTAGCGCGCTCGATCGATGAAACCAGCCGCTAACTGCCGAGGGGCAGGACTTCCTCGACCTGGCGCAGGTCGTGGACGAGGCGCCGCACCAGGAGCTGGTCGGGCGACCGGCCCCGCTTGCAGGCGAGCTCAGCGGCGAGGCTGGCGGCGAGTCCGGCCTCGAGCCGGGCCGTGGGCCAGGCTTCCAGCGCCCGGCGCATCGGCTCCTTCTGGGTGAAGTGGACCGGCGGCCTGATCGCCTCGACCACCGCCAGGGCGGATTCGCCGGCCTCGACCCTGGCGCGCAGGGGCAGCAGGCGCATGAAGGTCGAGGCGAAGCCGCGGATCAGCCGCACCGGCGCCTGCCCCTCGCCCAACAGCCGGTCGAGAATGGCGGCCGCGTCACCCGGGCGCCCCACGAGGCCGGCCCAGACGAGGCGGTCGATGCCGAGGGCCGAGCTGTCGCCGATCACCGCCTCGACATCGGCGAGGGTGACGCGGCCACCGGGCGCGTCGCCCTTGTAGAGCGCGAGCTTCGCGACCTCGTTCTGCGTCACCTCGCGGTTCGCCCCGACATGCGCCGCGAGGAACGCCATGGCGTCCGGCTCGATGGTCAGGCCGTGCCCGCGCACGAGGTCGCGGAGCTGGGCCTCGAGGCCGCGGCCGTCGGCCCGGTAGCAGGCGACGGCGGCGCCGTGCCGCGCCTTCTCGGCGGCCCGGCGCAGCGCCGAGCCGGCCCCGAGCTCGCCCGCCTCGACGATCACCAGCGCCTCGTGACCACCCATGGCGAGCAGGCCGTCGATCGCCCGGGCCAGCGCCTCGGTCGCCTGGCGGACCAGCACCACCCTCCGGCCGCCGACCAGCGACATGGCCTGCGCCTCCTCGAGCAGCAGGCCCGGACCCTGCACGATGCGGTCGGCGGCGAGCTCGGCCATGCGGAACGGGTCGTCCGGCTGGTCGAGCACCGCCGCGATCAGCCGCCGCCGACGCTCGGCGACGAGGCCCTGGTCGGGGCCGTAGAGGAGGACGAGGCCGATCGCCGGATCGGGGCGGTTGCAGAAGGCGTCGGCCTGCGCCGGCTGCACCTTCATGGCGCCACCGTCACGCCGTATGGTTCTCGAAGAAGATGGTCAGGAGCGTGCGGATCTCGCGGCTGACCTCGACGGCGGCGCGCCGCTCGGCGTCCTGCTCGGCGATCAGTGTCGCGAAAGGCTCGCGGATGACGTTGTAGCTGGCGACCCGTCGCACCGCCGAGCGGTAGAGCGGCGCCGGCCGACCGGCGTCCCCCTCGGCCGCGGTCGTGGCATCATCGGCGGATGCCTCGCCGGCGGCCAGGACGTCGGCCGGCGGCTCGCCGGCATCGGCACCGGCGATCGGCCGCAAGGCGAAGATGGCCGAGACGGTGAGATCGAACCGGGTGATCGTGTCGTCGAGCTGGATGGCCAGAGCCTTCTTGTTGCGCTCCAGAGTCAGGTCGAGCCGGTAGCGCTTGGCCACGGCGAGGCCGCCCGGGTTCAGATCGTCGATCAGCTGGTTCTCGAGGATGCGGCCGAGGCGCGTCAACGGCGCATGCACCTCGACGGCGGCGAGGTCGGCGGCCGCGACGTTGCCGCGAGCGCCGCCATAGAGCGGCCGGAAGCCGCAGCCGGCGAGGGCCGCGGGCAGCGCCAGCGCCGCCGCGAGCCGCAGCGCGCGGCGCCGGCCGGGCGCCGGCTGCAGGTCGCTACACCACCACATTCACGATCCGGCCCGGCACGACGATGACCCGGCGCGGCGGCTTGCCGGCCATCGCCCGGATCACCGCCTGGTCGGCGAGGGCACGCTCGCGCACGGTGGCCTCGTCGGTACCGGCCGGAAGCTCGATCTCGCCGCGCCGCTTGCCGTTGACCTGGACGGCCAGGGTGACGGTATCGGCCGCGACCCAGGCGGGGTCGGCCACGGGCCAGGGCGTGTCGGCCAGCAGCGTGGCGTGGCCGAGCCGCTGCCAGAGCTCCTCGGCCAGATGCGGCAGCATCGGCCCGACGAGCCGGACCAGGGTCTCGATCGCCTCGCGCTGCACCGCCCGGTCGGCAGGATCTGCGGGCTCGAGCGCCTCGATGGCATTCGAGAGCTCGCGCACCAGCGCCACGGCCTTGTTGAAATGCAGGCGGTCGATCTCGATCGTGACGCTGGCGATGGTGCGGTGGGTCAGGTGCTTGAGACCGACGGCGGCGTCGCTCGACGGCGTCGCCGCCGCGGTCGCCGGCGGCAGCGAGCCGCGCCGCTCCTCGACCAGCCGCCAGAGACGGTTGAGATAGCGCCAGGCCCCGTCGATGCCCTGGTCGGTCCACTCGAGATCGCGCTCGGGCGGGCTGTCGGAGAGCATGAAGAGGCGCGCCGTGTCGGCGCCATAGGCCTCGATGATGGTCGCCGGATCGACCGTGTTGCGCTTCGACTTGCTCATCTTCTCGACCCGCCCGGGGGTCACCGGGCGGCCGTCGAGGGTGGTCCAGCCGTCCCCCGCCCGGCGGACCTCGTCCGGCTGCAGCCAGCTGCCCCTGGCGTCGCGGAAGGTCTGATGCGTCACCATGCCCTGGGTGAAGAGGCCGGCGAACGGCTCGGCCAAGTCGAGATGGCCGCAGGCCGACATCGCCCGGGTGAAGAAGCGCGAATAGAGCAGGTGCAGGACGGCGTGCTCGACGCCACCGATGTACTGGTCGACCGGCAGCCAGTAGTCGACCGCTGCCCGGTCGAACGGGCCGGCCTCGTAGCCGGCGGAGCAGAACCGCGCGAAGTACCAGGAGCTCTCGACGAAGGTGTCGAAGGTGTCGGTCTCGCGCACGCCCTTGCGGCCGTCGGGCAGGGTGACGTGCTTCCAGGTGGGATGGCGATCCAGCGGGTTGCCGGGGGCCGAGAAGTCGACGTCCTCGGGCAGGCGGACCGGCAGCTCCTCCCTGGGCACCGGCACGATCTCGCCGTCCTCGGCGTAGATGATCGGGATGGGGCAGCCCCAGTAGCGCTGCCGCGAGACGCCCCAGTCCCTGAGCCGCCACGTCACCTGGCGCTCGCCCAGGCCCTCCGCCTCGATGAGGGCGATGATCCGCCGCTTGGCGGCCGGCACGTCGAGGCCGTCGAGCAGGCTCGAGTTGAACAGCGTGCCGTCGCCGAGATAGGCTTCGTCCGCGACCCGGAAGGTGGCCGGGTCGGCGCCGGGCGGCAGCACGACCGGGGTCACCGGGCGGCCGTACTTGCGCGCGAAGTCGAGGTCGCGCTGGTCGTGCGCCGGGCAGCCGAAGATCGCCCCGGTGCCGTAGCCCATGAGCACGAAATTGGCGACATAGACCGGCAGGTCGGGCGTCGCGCCCAGCGGATGCCGGCAGCGCAGGCCTGTGTCGAAGCCCTTCTTCTCGGCCCGCTCCAGCGCCTCCTCGGACGTGCCGACCTTCAGGCAGTCCTCGATGAAGGCGGCGAGCTCAGGGTTGGTCCGCGCCACCTCCTGGGCGAGCGGGTGGTCCGGGGCGATCGCCATGAAGGAGGCCCCCCAGAGCGTGTCCGGGCGGGTGGTGAAGACCTCGAGCACGTCGTCGCGGCCGGCCAGCGGAAAGCGGACCAGCGCGCCCTCCGAGCGGCCGAGCCAGTTGGTCTGCATCAGGCGGACCTTCTCCGGCCAGCGCTCGAGGCCGTCGATGGCGGCGAGCAGCTCGTCGGCAAAGGCGGTGATCCGGAAGAACCACTGGTTCAGCTTGCGCCGCTCGACCTCGGCCCCGGAGCGCCAGCCCTTGCCGTCGATCACCTGCTCGTTGGCGAGCACGGTCTGGTCGACCGGGTCCCAGTTGACCCAGCTCTCCTTGCGGTAGACCAGCCCCCTCTCCAGCATATCGAGGAACATCGCCTGCTCGTGGCGGTAGTACTCGACGTCGCAGGTCGCGAGCTCACGACTCCAGTCAAGAGCCAGCCCCATCTGCTTGAACTGGCTGCGCATCTCGGCGATGTTGGCGTACGTCCACACGCCAGGATGCACGCCCTTCTGCATGGCGGCGTTCTCGGCCGGCAGGCCGAAGGCGTCCCAGCCCATCGGGTGCAGCACGTTGTAGCCCTGCGCCCGCCTGGTCCGGGCCACCACGTCGCCCATGGTGTAGTTGCGCACATGGCCCATGTGGATGCGCCCGGAGGGATAGGGGAACATCTCGAGCACGTAGTACTTGGGCTTGGTGCGATCGACGGTCACCTCGAACGAGCGGCGCTCGTCCCAGACCTGCTGCCACTTCGCCTCGGTGGCACGAAACGGATAGCGCGACATGACGTGGCCTCGCGTGGGGGGCGATCGGTGGCGCCGGTGACGGGGGATCAGCTCGCCGCGGTCGAGGTGATGCGCAGCTCGCGCGCCCGGGTCAGTATGTGGTCCTCGATGGACCGCGCCGTGGCGGGCTCCACGGGCGCGTCGAGCCAGTCCCCCGCCTCGTCGCGCACCTGGCGAAAGACCGTCACCCGGACGGCATCGGCGCGGAGCGCCGCGTCGCGGATCTGGACGTGCATCTTGACCCGCTCGCCGGGCGCATCGACGGACTGGAACCAGTCGGTGATGATCAGGCCGCCGAACGGATCGGCGGAGGCCAGCGGGATGAAGTCGATGGTGTCCAGCGTCGCCTGCCAGATGAAGGCGTTGACCCCGATGCCGCCGCCGATCCCGCCGCCGCCCTGGTCGTCGCGGCGCCGGCCGAGGGAGAAGAGGGTAATGCCGTCGCCGCCCGTGATCGTGCCGAACCGCTCGCGTTCGGCTTGGTCGCGGGCGGTGCCGCCCATCGGCTGCGGTGCCGGCTCGATCGGCACGTCGGCGCACGAGGTGACCGCGAAGACGAGGCCCGCCAGGAGGACCAGGCACTTGCTCAAGGGAGAAAAGGTGATCATCGCTCGCCGTGCTGCCGTGACGCTGCGCGGCGTTGCCCGCGCTTGGGCTCTCTTAGCACGGTTGCCCAGCGATGCCAGCGCCCGAATGACGCCTAGCGAAACTCGCCCGTCCGATCGGCGGACGACCGACAGGCGATCAGAAGTTGAGACGCAGCCCGATCCGGCCGACGGTGAGCGGCTCGCTCGCCAGCGTCTCGCTCACCGCCACGTCACCCTGCAGGGTGAGCCACGACCATGCGGCGAGATCGGTGCTCAGCATCAGCACGTCGGCGGCGGCACCCGTGCTCGTCTGCGGCAGGGTGCCGTAGACGAGGCGCGCATTGACGGGGCCGTAGCCGACCCCGGCGGCGAAGACGTCGGCCTCGCGGCCCAGCAGGTTGGCCCGGCCCATGCTGCCCGTGACCTGCCACTCGTTCAGGCTGAAGGCGCCGCCGATCGCCAGACCGTCGAAGGCTTGCGCCGAGCCGGGAGTCGTGCCGCCCATGAGCCCGACCGTGTCCAGCCGCAACCGGTCCGCGTAGTCCTGCTCGACGCCGAACGACAAGGACATGGCCGCGTCGCGGCCGGCCGCCCCCGGCCCGAAGAGCGAGCCGCTGTTGCGTGGCGTGAAGTCGAAGGTGAGTCCTGCCGCCGCGCTGGAGCTGAAGTCGAGTTGCTGCATCGACAGCGAGGCCGCCGGGGCATAGCGCTCGACGTCCGTGCCATAGCCACCCGCCACGAGGTCCATGGCGGACGCCGTGCCCGTCCCGAGCCCGAAAGCCAGGACAGCGGCAGCCAGCGACGATGATGGACCAGCACGAAGCATCGGATTGGAACAACCGGAAAGTGATCAGCCGTCGACGACTGAACATATGCACTTTTTCGTTGTGCGGTGCAACGGCCACGCGGGCGGATGCGTCTCATCGGGCGCCGCTGTTGCCCCGCTGCCAGGGTGCGGCGGCGTCATCAAAAGCGGAAACGGCGGGCCGAAGCCCGCCGTCCCGATTCTCGACGATCGATCAGATGTCGATCAGAACGCCACCCGAAGCCGGACGACGCCGGTGACGCCGTCGTCGTCACCACCGACATCGCGGTCGAAGAACGCGACGTCGCCGTTGAGCGACATGCCGGGGAGGAGACCCATGCTGGCGCTGAGCACCAGGTTCTGGCCCTCGCCGTTGTTGCCGTCCTGGTCGATGACGTTGGCGTAGGTGACCGACAGGTTTGCCGGGCCGAGCGCCGCGGCGGCACCAGCGGTGAAGCCGGTCGTGTCGCCGATCGGGCCGTCGTCGTCCTGCCAGATGCTGCCGGCGACGCGGAAGCCCGAGAAGCCGACGATGGCACCGAGATTGGCACCCATGTAGTCGTCGGCGCCGTTCTTGCCGTTGTTGAAGGCGAGCGTGCCGCCGAGCTGCAGGTCGACGCCACCGAACGAGCCGGTGTAGACCAGCGCCGTCTCGACCCACTCCTGGTAGTCGGTCAGGCCGTCCTGGGCGATGCTGTTGCCCTCGTTGCCGCCGGCCGGGGTGAACGAGCCGTGGATCGTGAAGCCGGCGATCGACGGGGAGTCGTAGCGGATCTTGGTCGAGTCGCCGCTGTTGATCGGCGCGAACCGCACCGGGGCGACCACGCCCTGGCCGTCGATGCCGCCCGTGCCGGCCGCGATGTTGTAGGCACCGAGCTTCGAGTTGTCGACAGCACCGTCCTCGTTGCCGAGGCGGAAGCCGCCGAAGGCGCCATCGATGAAGATCCAGCTCTCGTCGATGCGCTCGTTGGTGCCCGGATCGGTCTCGAACTCGACCAGGAAGCCGTAGCGGATGCCGGTCTCGTCGTCGGTATTCACACCCTGGATGTGAATTTCCGAGTCGGTCACGAAGTCGTAGTCTTTGGGATCCCCGCCGGCGTTACCCGACTCCTGGAGGTCGCCGACCACGGTGTTGAAGTTGTAGAAGCCGCGGATGTTCACCTCGAACGCCGAAGCGGCCGAGGGCACCACGATCGCCGCGGCGCCGAGCATCGCGGTCGTGCCCATGAGAGCGTTGCGCAAGTTCATCTGTCTTGTCTCCTCGTCACCCCAAAAGTGAGGTCGCCTTCGGGTACATCTGGCGGCACCACTACCCCGGCGCCGCGGATGGGACGCTGAAGGCGCCCCGAGCTCCGGTCTCGTGTTATTCAGTTCGCCCCGTCACGGTGCAAGCCGAAGCAATTTGCGATCCCGGCATTGGGCTTTCACTGTGTCGGGCCTGCAACAAGCCGTTGTTGCAGCCGCTTACGGGCAATTTCGCCCATCCGGATGAGCCAGCAAGTCGTTCAGCAACCGCACGGTGCGCTCGGCGCCGTCCATGCGCGGCAGCAGTGCGGCGGCAACACGGGGTGTGGCAAGCGACTGTTGCACCGCAGCAACGAGAGTCGGCACGTCCAGCGTCGCCTCGTCGAGCACGCCGAGGAGGCCCCGCGCGGCGAGCAGCCGGCAGCGCAGGCTCTGCTCGGTCTCGAGCCCGCCGGCATAGGGCACGACCAGCGCCCGGCAGCCGGCGGCCAGCACCTCCAGCACCGTGTTGTAGCCGCCCTGGCTGATCGACAGGGCGGCGTGTGCCAGGAGGTGGCGGAAGTCGGGGCGGGCGCGCTCGACGATCACCCCGGGCCCCGCCGCGCGCACCAGGGCGGCGAAGCGCGCCTCGGGCAGGTGCTGGCCGACCAGCAGCCGCCAGGGCGGGCTGCCGCCGGGCGTCGCCGCCAGTCGGCCCGCGGCGTCCAGCGCGATCTCCAGGAGCCGCTCGCCGACCCGGCCACCGCCGGTCGAGACGACGATCTCGCCAGCGCCGCCGCCGCCGGTGGCCGCCTCGCGCGGCACCGGCTCGACCACGTAGCCGGTCTCGACCACGCGGTCGCCCAGGGCGTCGCGCTGCGGGAAGGTCCGCTCGAAGGGCACGACCGCCGGATCGCCGTGGACCAGGACGCGGTCGAAATCGGCGGCCCAGCCCAGCATCTCGGTCAGCCGCTCGGGCTTGGGCGGGCGGACCAGGATGTCGCGCACCGAGCCCACGATCCAGGGACGCGGCCGCATCACCTTCGCCGCCGCGAGCAGCGGCAGGACCTCGAAGCGCATCTGCCGGCGGCCGAAGGGGAACATCTCGAACATCAGGATGCGCGGCCGGCGGGCGGCGAAGGCGGCGAGCAGCGCCGCGCGGCGGGCGGCCTGGAACGTCTCGTCGACCGGCCGGCCGGCGCTGTCGAGCAGGCGCTTGAAGTCGATGTCGGCGCACTGCACCGGCTCGAGCTGGAGCAGCTCCGCCCCCTCGAGGTCGAGCCCTGCCACCGGCAGCCCGCCCGAGACGAGCGTCACGCCGAGGCCGGCGCGCCGCATCGCCCGGACCAGCGTCGCCGCCCGGGTCAGGTGGCCGATGCCGAGCAGGTGCTGGACCCAGAAGAGGACGTCGATCGGGCCCGTGGTCGGCGGCGCCGGGACGCTCACGCGCGGACCGCGATCAGCGCCATGCGCTCCATGTCCAGGACGAAGCGGTCGAGAGCCGGCGTCCCGGCGGCGGGAAAGGCCTCGTCGAGCTCGCCGCGGGCGAACGCCTGGCGCTGCAGCACCCAGGCGACCATCGGGGCGACCTCGCCCGGCACCGCGACGGCCTGGCGGCTGCCGGCCTTGACGAGCCCGTGCCGGCCGTCCTGCTCGATCAGCCGGATACCATCCGCCTTGACCGCGTAGGTGACGCTCGTGGGCTCGAGCAGCGCCGCCATCTCCCAGGTCTCGCGGACGTAGCGGTAGCCCCGGATGAAGGCCTCGATGTCCGTCCTGGTCGCGGGCTCGGTCAGGATCGAGGCTATCCGCTGACCGAGCGCCGCCAGATGCCCGTCGAGCGCCCCCGGGTCGCCCTGCGGCAGGTTATTGCGGCAGAGCGGGTCGGCGATCAGCCGCTCGTAGAGGTAGCCGACGAGGTCGATGCCGATCGGGTAGGTGACGCCGAAGGCGATGTGGATGCAGCCGCCGTCGTCGGCGAGCGCGTAGTGGTATTGGCCGCGCGGCAGATAGAGCAGGTCGCCGGGCTTGAGCCGCACCTCCTTCCACAGCTTGCCCTTGGCCTCCTCGTGCACCTCCTGCGGCACGCCCTTGAACAGGTTGTGGGCAATGGGATCCTCGGCCCGGCCCTCGAACACCGGCCAGACCTTCTCGCCCTCGCAGTGCACGGCGAAGACGTCGTGGGTGTCGTAGTGCACCTTGAAGCCCTGGCGGCGCCTCGAGGACTGGTAGAGGTTGCCCTGGACCTTGCCGCCGAGGGCGTCCTCCATCGTCTTGGCGAACGCCGTGAGCTCGGGCGTCAGCTGGTCGATGTCGTTGAGGACCATGGTGGCCCCCTGCTGGACGAAGCGCTTGACCTTGGCCGGATCGGCGATCGGTGCTCCGGTGACGGCGGGCTGGGTCCCGGCATAGGCGGCCTTGGCCACCGGCTCCCGGTCGAGGACGAGGTCGAGCCGCGTCGTGTCCCAGAGCGTGTTGACGGCGAGCAGCCGCTCGAGGATCGACCAGTTCATGATCGCGGCGAACTTCTCCGCTCCGCCCTCGATGTGCACCGGCCGCTTGCCGAGATAGTCGCGGCGGAAGGTCTCGGCCCCCAGCGGCGCCACCAAGTCGTCGAAGGTCATGCCCATGCCGGTCTCTCCTCGTCGCTGCACCGCCAGCCGCACCCGGGCCGCGCACCCTTGACGGCGCCGGCGGGCGCGGCACGTGTAGCAGCCAGCGGCATTGTCGACCAAGGGGGGAGCCGGGTGACGAGCGACAAGGTGGACGTGGCGGCCAATCTGGCCAGGGTCAGGGCGACGATCCGGGCGGCGGCGCTGGAGGCGGGCCGGGATCCGGCCGCGGTCACGCTGATCGCCGTCTCGAAGGCGCAGCCACAGGAGCGGATCGAGGCCGCCCTGGAGGCCGGCGAGCGGGTGTTCGGCGAGAACTACGTGCAGGAGGCGGCCGGCCGCTGGCCCGGCCTGCGGGCGCGCCATCCCGGTGTCGAGCTGCACCTGATCGGCGCCCTGCAGACCAACAAGGCGAAGGAGGCGGTGGCCCTCTTCGACGTCGTGCAGACCCTCGACCGGCCGCGGCTCGCGGCCGCGTTGGCGAAGGAGATGGCAAGGCAGCACAAGACCCTGCGCTGCTTCGTTCAGGTCAACACCGGCGAGGAACCGCAGAAGGCCGGGGTGCTGCCGGGCGAGGCCGACGCGTTCATCGCCGACTGCCGCGAGACGCACGGCCTCGCCATCGAGGGGCTGATGGCGATCCCGCCGGTGGACGAGGACATCGCCCTGCACACCGCCTTCCTGGCGAAGATCGCGCGGCGCAACGGGCTCGAGCGGATCAGCATCGGCATGAGCGACGACTACGCCGACGCGATCCGCTTCGGTGCCACCCATGTCCGCGTCGGCAGCGCCATCTTCGGCGCCCGCACCGCCCGGCCGGGATGAGCCGGCGCAAGGGTCGCAGTTGGCGCGCCGGCCGCCGAGGATAGTTCTCCCGTGGGGGATTTGCTATGGCAGCGCCCGTAGCGAACGACGCCAAGAAAAACGGGAGATCTCGATGTTCAAGCACAGCACGGCCGCCGCCGCGATCATCACGACCGGCCTCCTCGCCGGCGCCGCCGTGGCCGAGGGCGATCCGGCCGCCGGCGAGCGGGTGTTCCGGCAATGCCAGGCCTGCCACGTGATCGACGCCGAGCAGAACCGGGTCGGGCCGCACCTGGTCGGCATCTTCGGCCGGCCGGCAGGTGCCGTCGCCGGCTTCAACTACTCGCCGGCGATGGCCAATTCCGGCATCGTCTGGGACGAGGAGACCATCGCCGCCTATCTCGCCGACCCGCGCGGCTACATCTCGGGCAACCGCATGGCGTTCGCCGGGCTGCGCAACCCAGAGCAGATCGCGGATGTCATCGCCTACATGAAGTCGAAGCAGTAAAGCTCTGACCTAGGCGATAATTCGGTAGAGGGCCTGCGCCTCCGGGGCGGGCCCTCGCCGCTCGCCGAGGGCCAGCACCTCGAGGACCTGCACGCCGGCCGGTATCACGAGCGTGATGACATCGCCCGGGCGCACCGCCTTGTGCACCTTCTCGACGAGCTGGTCGTTGAGGCGGATGCGCCGGCGGCGGACGAGATCGATCGCCAGCTGCCGTTGCTTGATGAAGCGCGCGTGCCAGAGCCACTTGTCGAGGCGCAGGCCCGGCTCGCTCATCGGACGCCGGCCCGGGTCATGCGATCGCCGGCCGGGGCGTCACACACCCACCGCCTTGAGCTGGGCCAGGACGGCGAACGGCGAGTGGCTGGGCCCTTGTCGCGCCTGGACCTTGCGATGCTCGGGCGTGGGCCGCTGGCGGCGCGGCTTGGCCCGGCGGACGCGAACCGCGGCGGCAGCCGCCGGCAGCTCGCAGCCGACCGCACCGTTCGCCACCGGCACGCGATCGACGCGAAAGCCGAGGCTGGGCAAGAGCGCGAGGAACTCGTCGCGGCCGAGCCCGGCGGTCGAGACGAGGTCGTCGGGCAGGGCGAAGCTGGTCTCGCTGCGCGCCAGCTCGCGCAGCCGGGCCGCGACCCGCTCGACCATGTCGACGCGCAGGGCCGTGTCGCCGGCCATCCGGCGGAAGCCGAGCGCGGTCAGGGCCGCGGGCTCGGCCGGCCATTCGGCGGGGCGAAGCGCCACCCGACCGGCCGCCGGCTGCCAGGCCGCCGTGCCCTTGGCCAGGGCGACGAGCAGTGCCAGCGCCTCCTGGGCGGCCGGCTTGAGCAGCGCCGGCAAATAGAGGTGATGCACGCCGAGGCGAACCCCGAGCCGGGCGAGGTCGCGGCGGTCGCCGGCCGCGAGCTGGCGGGTCAGGGCCTCGGCATCGGCGGCGGTGAGCGAGCCCAGCCCCTCGACCAGCCGGTAGGCGATGCCGCGCGCCGCCGCGGAGAGCGCGCCCGAGCGCGACGCGGCCTCGAGGGCGATCAGCGACTCCAGGCGCTCGTCGAGCCAGCGCCGGAGCCGCTCGGCGAGGCGGCGCTCGATGGCGAGCCGGGCCTTGAGCGCCAGCTCGTCGGTGGCGGTGACGGTGACCCCCGGGCGGAGCAGGCTCGGGCCCGGCTGCAGCATCCCGATCACCGCGCCGCGCCAGCGGATCTCGCGATCGACGATCGCCAGGGCGGCGTCGGGCTCGCGCACGAGCTCGGCGGCGAGCCGGTTGAGCTTCTGCGTCACCGCCCGCCGCGCGGCCCCGGCGAACAGGCGGTGCTCGGCGGCGAGGCCCGAGGCACCGAGCGTGAAGGTGAAGCCCTCGAGCGTGCCCACCGGATGGCCGTCGACCACCACCTCGCCGCCGGGCTCGATCTCGGCCGCCAGCTCGCCCCGCTCGCGCAGCGACTTCAAGAGGGCGGCCGTGCGGCGGTCGACGAATTTCTGCGTCAGCCGCTCGTGCAGCGCGTCGGAGAGCCGGTCCTCGACGGCCCGCGCCAGCCCCTGCCAGTGCAGCGGATCGTCGAACCACTGGTGGCGGTGCGAGAGATAGGTCCAGGTGCGGACATGCGCGATCCGGGTCACCAGCGTGTCGATGTCGCCGTCGGTGCGGTCGAGCCGGGCGATCATCGAGCCGACCCAGGCCGGCGGCAGGACGGCGGCGGCGTCGGTCAGGTGCTTGTAGACCGTGGCCAGCATGTGGAGATGCGCGTCGGTCAGGGTCTTCCGGAAGTCCGGGATCTGGCAGACCTGCCAGAGCAGCCGGACCCCTGCCGGGCCCCTGGCCCGCGCCCGGATGTCCTCGCGGCGGGCGAGGATGGCGAGGCTGCGGTCGTCGAGCGCGTCGCGGACCTTGACCAGGCCGGGCTTGGGCGGGTCGGCGTCGAGACTGGCGGCGAGGTCCTCGAGGCTGGCGAAGTCGAGGTCGCTGTTGCGCCACATGAGCCGCTTGAGCGGCAGGAAGTGGTGGCTCTCGACCGCCTCGACGATCCGCTCGTCGAGCGCCTCGCTGCCGTTGGTCGTGCCGAACGTGCCGTCGGCCATGTGCCGCCCGGCCCGGCCGGCGATCTGGCCGATCTCGGGTGCCGTCAGCCGGCGGGTGTCCTGGCCGTCGAACTTGTGGAGCTGGGCGAAGGCGACGTGGCCCAGATCCATGTTCAGGCCCATGCCGATGGCGTCCGTGGCGACCAGATGGTCGACCTCGCCCGACTGGTACATGGCGACCTGGGCGTTGCGGGTCCGGGGGCTCAGGGCGCCCAGCACCACGGCCGCCCCGCCCTTCTGCCGGCGCATCACCTCGGCCAGCGTATAGACATCCGCAGCCGTGAAGGCGACGACGGCACTCCGGCGCGGCAGGCGGTTGAGCTTGGTCGAGCCGCTGTGGCGGAGGATCGAGAAGCGCGGCCGAGTGATGATCTCGGCCTCGGGCACCAGTTGCTTGAGGAGCGGACGAATGGTGTCGGAACCGAGGAAGAGCGTCTCCTCCGCACCCCGCGCGTGCAGCAGGCGGTCGGTGAAGACGTGGCCGCGCTCGCGATCGGCGCAGAGCTGGATCTCGTCGACGGCGAGAAACGCGAATGCCCGCTGCACCGGCATCGCCTCGACGGTGGCGAGCACGTAGCGAGCCGACTCCGAGCCCACGTGCTCCTCGCCGGTCGAGAGGGCGACGGCGTCGGCACCGACCAGGCTCACCACCCGGTCGTAGATCTCCCGGGCCAAAAGGCGGAGCGGGAAGCCCATCACCCCCGAGCTGTGGGCCAGCATTCGCTCGACGGCGAAGTGCGTCTTGCCGGTATTGGTCGGACCCAACACCGCGGCCACGCGCGACGAGGAAACGGACAGGCGCGTCATACCCAGACCATGTCGTGCGCGGGGACCGTTTGGCAAGGGGAAACCATCGCCCATGCCCCGCACGTACATCACGATCGTGACGATACCGCGGCAGGTGCCACAACATCTAGTCGGCGGTTCGATCAGCGGCCGAAGGCGGCGCGGACGGCGTCCATCTGCTCGGGGTTGTCGCAGGCCCCCAGATAGGCCTCGATCGCCGCCCGGGCGCCGCCGGAGAGCACCCAACCCAGCGGCGGACGGGCCGTTTCGCACATCGCGAAATGCGCGTACTCCACCGGCAGCCCACTGGCCCGGCGGGCGCAGGCGAAGCGGGCGAGCTCCTTCGAGGCGGTGATCCCGTGCGCCTCCCGGCTGCCCATGATGCCACGCAGCGGCGCAAGAATCTGGTTGCCGGCGAGGCGGGCCTCGCGGTCCAGGGTCGCGTCGTAGGGCAAGGCATAGGGCGGCAGCGAGCCGTCGGGCCGTGGCTGCACCGGCGCCGCGCAGGCCAGGAGCTCATCCAGCCGGGCGCGGTCGCGCCGCTCGCCGTCGCCCGCCGCCCTGGCGGCAAGGCCCGGATCGCTGCTGATCTGGACGATGACCGGCAGCACCGAATCGGGCCGGCCGGTTTGGGCGGCGATGGCGTCGAGCGCGGCCCGGGCCACGTCGAGCGCGGTGAGCGCCCCGAAGTTCTCGAAATAGCCGCCGTCGATGATCCAGCCGCGATCCGCGTCGGTCCCGTGCTCGGCGAGCCGGCCGGCCGGGCTGACATAGCTGAAGCGGGCGCTGTTGTGGGCCGCGGTGCTGAGCCGGACGTCGATGCCCAAGAGCGCGTGCAGGTCGAAGCTGTCGAGGAACGGGTCGCGGTCGATGCGCGCGTGCCCGGCGATCACCCGCCGGCCGGTCTCCTGGTGGGTGGCGTTGAGGAAGAGCAGCGGGCGCCAG
Source organism: uncultured Geminicoccaceae bacterium (assembly GCA_964460465.1). Classification (GTDB taxonomy): domain Bacteria; phylum Pseudomonadota; class Alphaproteobacteria; order Geminicoccales; family Geminicoccaceae; genus SLRI01. Next base: position 24,654 of record CAYWSB010000006.1, read on the forward strand.
TGCGCGTCGGCCGCCCGGGCGGCCATGAACGGTGCCGCGAGCCGGCCCCCGGCCGCCCGCTCGAAGGCCTGCTCCAGCGCCACGCCACGGGTGGTCTGGCCCACCTCCGGCAGAATCCAGGACGGCAGGTCGACGAAGGCGAGGGCGGCCAGCGTCGGGGCCAGGAAGTCGTGCGCCAGCGCGGTGCGCACCGCCGCATCGAGCGCCACGGCGTCTGCGTGCTCGGGGGCCAGGGCGGTGCGGAAGGCGGCGCCGACACTGCCGCCCGACACGCCGCTCACGGCGAAGGTGTGCCGCTCGAACAGGTCGAGGCCGATGCCCGCCTCCCCCGGCAGGCTGCCGAGCACCACCGCCGTCCAGTAGGCGGCGCGCAGCCCGCCGCCAGCGGTGGCGACCACGAGCATCGGCACCGCAGCACCATCGGGCACGAGCTGCCGTGCCTGCTCGTACCACTCGATGGCCGCCGCCGCGACGCTCGGCCGGGCCTCGAGCGCGGTGCGCTCGAGACAGCCGTCGAGGCCGGCACAGTCGCGCACCGGGTGGTAGTGGCGGGTGAACGAGACGACGAGCGAGACGACGAGCAGGGCCGCCACGGTCACCGGCAGCGGCCAGCGGATGCGCTCGCTGACTATCCAGAGCGCCACCAGCCCGGCGAGAAAGCCGCCGAAGGCGACGAAGCCCAGGGCCATGCTGCCGAACCGCTCGCCGACGCGCTGCGGATCGGTCCAGGCCATGGCGGCCAGCACCACTCCGACCGCGAGGAAGAACAGGAAGGCGATCCAGGTCGAAGGTGCCGTGGTGGTCGTCAGCCGTTCGTCGGCGCCGGCCGGCGGGTCGGGCGTGAAGAGCCCGTCCAGCCGCCCGGCCAGGGTCGGCGAGCGGGCGGCGAGCCCCCGGCCGACCGCGCGCCCCGCCGTCCGGCGGTAGACGACGAAGAGCCCGTAGAGCGCGGCCATCGCCAGGATCAGCAGGGCCAGCAGGCCGGCATCCCAGAGCTGGTCCTCCATGGCGAGCCCGCCGCCCCGGTGGACGGCCAGGGCCAGATGGCCGAGGGCGAATGCGAACACGACGCCGCCGAGCAGCCGCGGGGTCCAGGACCGGCGCCGCTCACCGGCGCCGGCGGGCTTGGCCGGCGGGCTCGCCAGCCACTGGGCGTGCGCCCGATCGAGCGGAAAGCGGGCGCTGTGCCAGGTGGCGAGCGCCCAGTAGAGCAGGGCCGCCGCGAACCAGAGGCGCCGGCCGATCCCGCCCTCGAGCAGCGCCGAGCCCAGGTCCTGGCCCTGCTCGGCGACGAAGAGGACGAGCCCGCCCAGGACCAGCACGGCGGCGGCAGGGGCGACCGAGCGCAGCAGCCAGCGATGGGTGCGGTAGGCGACCAGCACCACGACGACGATCGCCCACGCCCCGACGAATCCGAAGAGCCAGCCGACCATCGTCGATCCTCCCCACCACTAGGCTTTATACCCTAGATCGAAGCCCGACACCATCCCCCGCAACCGGCCCGGCATCTTGAACTGCCCGCCCCATCTGCCCACGTGACGCGTCTCATTTCCCCACCAGCGTGGTCCGGATTCCCCATGAGCGATACCGTTCAGCCCTTCGAGGCGGAGGTCGGCCGGGTGCTCGACCTGGTCGTCAACTCGCTCTACAAGGAGCGTGAGATTTTCCTCCGCGAGCTCGTCTCGAACGCGTCGGACGCCTGCGACAAGCTCCGCTACGCCTCGCTCTCGCAGCCCGAGCTGCTCGGCACCGACACCGAGCTCAGGGTCGAGATCTTCGCCGACCCCGACGCCCGCCTCCTGACCGTGCGCGACAACGGCATCGGCATGGACAGGGACGAGCTCAAGGCCAATCTCGGCACCATCGCGCGCTCCGGCACCGCCCGCTTCATCGAGGCGCTCGGCCAGCAGCGGGATCAGCAGAAGAACGGCGACATCCGGCTGATCGGCCAGTTCGGCGTCGGCTTCTATGCCGCCTTCATGGTCGCCGACCGGGTGGTGGTGCAGAGCCGCAAGGCCGGCGAGGACACGACCTGGCTCTGGGCCTCGGACGGCCGGCAGGGCTTCACCGTCAGCGAGGCGCCCGAGCCCGGCCCGCGCGGCACGGCGATCAGCCTGCATCTCAAGGAGGACGCCGGGGAGTTCCTCTCCGAATGGCGGCTGAAGGAGATCATCCGCCGCTACAGCGACCACATCGCCTTTCCGATCCTCTTGGACGTCAAGCCCAAGGCCGGCGACACCAGGACCGAGGCCAAGGCACCGGAGAAGGTCAACGAGGGTGGTGCCCTCTGGACCCGCTCGAAGAGCGAGATCACCGACGAGCAGTACAAGGAATTCTATCACCACGTCGCGCACGCCTTCGACGAGCCGTTCGCGCGCGTGCATTTCACCGCCGAGGGCCAGCTCAGCTACACGGCCCTCCTCTTCGTCCCCTCGATGCGCCCCTTCGATCTCTACGATCCCAAGCGCCGGCACGGGGTGAAGCTCTACGTCAAGCGGGTGTTCATCACCGACGACGTCGAGGCGCTGATGCCGCGCTACCTGCGGTTCGTGGCGGGCGTGGTCGATTCCGAGGACCTGCAGCTCAACGTCAGTCGCGAGACCCTGCAGCACGGCGCCATCGTCGCCAAGATGAAGAAGGTGCTGGTCAAGCGCGTCATCGACGAGCTGGCCAGGAAGGCCAAGGAGGAGGGCTACGACAAGTTCTGGGCCGATTTCGGCCCGGTGCTCAAGGAGGGACTCTACGAGGATCACGAGAACCGCGAGAAGCTGCTCGAGCTCGCCCGCTTCCGCACCACGCACGACACCGGCTGGACCACGCTCGAGGCCTATCTCGGCCGCATGAAGGAGGGCCAGGAGGAGATCTACTACATCACCGGCGAGAGCGTGGCGGCACTCCGCACCAGCCCGCAGCTCGAGGTGGCCCGGGCCAAGGGGGTCGAGGTCCTGCTGTTCGAGGACCCGGTCGACGAGTTCTGGCTGCCCGAGATGGGGCCGCACCAGGGCAAGAGCTTCAAGTCCCTGACCAAGAGCGACGTCGACCTCTCGAAGATCAAGGGTGATGCGGCGGACGAGCCCGCGGCCGAGAAGGCGCCCGAGGCGCAGGCCCGGCTCGACAAGCTGATCGCCCGGCTCAAGCTGACGCTGGAGGGCCAGGTGCAGGACGTCCGCGCGTCGAAGCGCCTGAAGGAGAGTGCCGTCTGCCTCGTCGCCCCCGACCAGGGCATGGATCTCCGGCTCGAGCGGCTCCTCAAGCAGCACGAGAGCCTGGGCGGCCAGTCGAAGCCGATCCTCGAGGTCAATCCCGAGCACGAGCTGATCGTTCGGCTCGAGGCCATGGCCGAGACGGAGGGCAGTGCCGCCGAGCTCGACGAATTGGCGCTTCTGCTCCTCGACCAGGCGCGTATCATCGAGGGCGAGCCGGTCCCGGACCCGGGCGCCTTCTCCAGGCGGATGAGCCGCTATCTGGCGAAAAGCCTGCTCGCGGCCTGACGCCGAGACATCAAGAAACCCAAGGGGAGAACGACCATGGCGGTCGCACTGAAGGACATCCGCAACGCGCTGAAGGACCCGTCGCTGCTGAAGGAGGCCTGCTACATCGACGGTGCCTGGGTCGAGGCCGACAGCAAGAAGACCCTCGAGGTCACCGACCCGGCCACCGGCGAGGTGCTGGGAACCGTGCCCAGCATGGACGTGGCCGAGACCAGGCGCGCCATCGCCGCGGCCGAGGCGGCTCTTCCCGCCTGGCGGGCCAAGACCGGCAAGGAGCGGGCCGCCATCCTCAGGAAGTGGTTCGACCTGATCGTCGCGGCCAAGGACGATCTCGGCTACCTGATGACCCGCGAGCAGGGCAAGCCGCTGGCCGAGGCCACCGGCGAGGTGGTCTACGGGGCGTCCTTCGTCGAATGGTTCGCCGAGGAGGCCAAGCGCGTCTACGGCGACGTCATCCCGACCGTGGTCCCCAGCCGCCGCATCCTGGCGATCAAGCAGCCGGTCGGCGTCTGTGCGGCGATCACGCCCTGGAACTTCCCGAACGCGATGATCACGCGCAAGTGCGCCCCGGGTCTCGCCGTGGGCTGCACCTTCGTCGTCAAGCCCGCCTCGATGACCCCCTACTCGGCCCTGGCCCTGGCCGAGCTCGCCGAGCGGGCCGGCATGCCCAAGGGTGTCTTCAACATCGTCACCGGCAGTGCGTCGAGGATCGGCGGCGAGCTCACCTCGAACAAGGTGGTGCGCAAGGTGTCGTTCACGGGCTCCACCGACGTCGGCAAGCTGCTCCTCAAGCAGTGCGCCGACACGGTCAAGCGCGTCTCGATGGAGCTCGGCGGGCACGCCCCGTTCATCGTCTTCGACGACGCCGACCTCGAATCGGCGGTCAAGGGGGCGATCCTCTGCAAGTTCCGGAACTGCGGCCAGACCTGCGTCTGCACCAACCGGATCTACGTCCAGGCCGGCGTCTACGACGCGTTCGTCGAGAAGTTCAAGGCGGCGACGGCGGCGCTCAAGGTCGGCCGAGGCACCGAGACCGGCATCGAGGTCGGCCCGCTGATCGAGGCGGCGGCGGTCAGGAAGGCGCAGGAGCATGTCGACGACGCCGTGGCCAAGGGGGCGACCCTCACCCTCGGCGGCAAGCCGCACGCATTGGGTGGTCTGTTCTTCGAGCCCACGGTGCTCGCCAACTGCAACGCCGAGATGAAGATCGCGCGCGAGGAGACCTTCGGCCCCGTGGCCCCGATCTTCAAGTTCGAGACCGAGGAGGAGGTCATCAAGCTCGCCAACGACAGCGACGTCGGTCTCGCCGGCTACTTCTACGCCCGCGACCTCGGCCGCGTCTTCCGCGTCGCCGAGGCGTTGGAAGTGGGCCTGCTCGGCGTCAACGACGGCGTCATCGCCAACGAGGTCGCCCCCTTCGGCGGCGTCAAGGAAAGCGGCCTCGGCCGCGAGGGCTCCAAGTACGGCGTGGATGAGTACCTCGAGATCAAGTACGTGAGCCTCGGCGGCATCAGCTGAGATAGGGGTGGCGGCGAACGGCGTCTCGATGGACGAGTACCTCGAGAAGCTGTTCGCCGAAGCCTACCGGCAGGAGGTCGAGCAGGAGGAGAACGTCGTCCGCTCGCTGCCGATCATCGCCGCCATCGCCAGCGTCACGCTCCTGGTGCTGCGCGAGTTCGGCGATGGCGTGCCACGCTTCGACTGGTCGCCGCTGGCGTTCCTGGTGCACGGCCTGATCGTCGCGATCGGCGCCGGTTTCCTCTACGTCCTGGTCTTTCTGTTCGTCGCCATCCGGCCACGCCGCTACGAGCACCCCGACGACGCCACCGGTATCCGTGCCGTGGCAGGGGAGCTGCTCGACTTCTACCAGAACGAGAACGTCGGCGCCGAGGCGGCCGAGACCATGGCCTTGCGCGATCTGCGGCAGCAGATGATTGATCAGCTCGCCGTGGCCGCGACCAACAACAGGGAGCAGAACATGCAGCGTCAGCGCGCGCGCAGCAAGGCGTTCAACGGGCTGGTCGCCGCCTTGGCTCTGGCATTCGTTCTGGTCGGCACGATATACTTGAGCGAAACCTTGGCTGCGGCCGCCCGGGCGAACACCGCCTCGGCAGCACGGGAGTCGTCGCGATGGCGCACGACGCCGACACGATGAACGGTCGCTCCCGGCCGAGCTCCGGCCGGGTCAAGCCGTCGCTGGGCCCGCCCAAAACCGTCGTGCACGGCGCCTGGGGCAGGGCCTTGCCGGCGCCCAAGCCCGGCGAGAAGGAAGAGTCGATCTTCACCTCCTGGCTCATGGGGCTGCTGGGCCGGCCCCATCCCGGCGCCGTCGAGGAAGACAAGGCCCGGAACGCCGTTCGGCGCTAAGTGGCGCGCGCGACGGCCGCCGCTCTGTTTCGCGATTGAACCGGCAGGCTGGCCGAGTCGTCCCTGCGTTGTCTCGCCGCGGGCGCGCCGCCGCTGCGCGTGACGACGGCGGTATCGAGCAGGGGCCAGACGATCGGGGCCGCCGGCACTCGCCGGCCATGGGGTGGAGGCCAGGCACGCGACTCGTGATCGAGAAGACCAGCGACGGCGTGCTGCTCCGCCCGGCCGCACCCTTCCTGCGAGCGATGCCGGAGGAGGTCTCCGCCCCGCTGCCGCACCACGGCCCGGCGAGGACGCCGGAGGCGATGGCGGCAGGAATGCTCGCCGAGGCGCGGCGCCACCATGCTGGCGATTGATGCGAACATCCTCGTCCGCCACCGGACCGGCGACCGCGCCGAGCAGTCGGCCCGGGCCCGAGCACCGGTGGACGGCAACGACGTGCCTGTCGGCGATACCGTCATGCTCGAGACCGCGCGGGTGCGGCGCAGCGCCTGCGGCTCTTCCCGCCTGCAGGTCACCAGGGCACTCCGCCATTGCCCGCCGGACACGGTGTCGGCGGAGAGCCCGGCAATCGTCGCCCGAGCCCTCGACGTCAGGGCGGCAGGCATGGACGGCGCCGATGCGCGGCAACTGACACGCGCCGTCCACGGCGCCGCCTTCGTCACCTCCGACAGGAAGCTCGTCGACGCCGCCGGCATCGGCACGACGCGACCGCCCTGAGCCGCCGAACGGCGTGGGCTCTTGACAGCAGTCGACAGCTCGTATTTAACAAACACGTTAAATGAAGCTGCGGGAGGATGCGATGCCCTGGACGCACGGCGTGTTCTACTGGAACGAGCTCATGGCCTGGGACGTCGAGCGGGCCAAGCGCTTCTATGGCGAGGCGATCGGCTGGAGCTACGAGCCGATGCAGGTGCCGGACGGCACCTACTGGATCATCAAGGCCGGCGACACCACCGTGGGCGGCATGTTCCAGCTCAGCCAGCCGCACCACGCGGGCGTGCCGGAAGGCTGGATGGCCTATCTCGCGGTCGACGACATCGATGCCCGGCTCGAGAGGGCGGTGGCCGCCGGCGGGACAGTGATGCGGCCCGCCTTCGACATCCCGGGCGTCGGGCGGATCGCCATCCTCAAGGAGCCCGGCGGCGCCGGCATCGGCTGGATCACCCCGGCGAGCGCCTGACGGACCACCGATGGCCGATAGCTTGAGCGAAACCTTCGCCGCCCTCGCCGACCCCACCCGCCGTGCCATCCTGGCGCGGCTGGCCGTGGGCGAGGCGACCGTGACCGAGCTGGCCGAGCCCTTCGCCATGTCGCTGCCGGCGGTCTCGCGACACCTCAAGGTGCTCGAGCGCGCCGGATTGATCAGCCGCGGCCGCGAGGCGCAGTGGCGGCCCTGCCGGCTCGAGCCGCACACGCTCAAGGCCGTCGACGACTGGCTCGAGGCCTATCGGCGGTTCTGGGGCGAGAGCTTCGACCGGCTCGATGACTACCTGGCGGAGCTGCAGAAGGCGCCGAGCGATGAGCGGAACTAGACGCACCCTCGCGAGCACTCTGGCTCTGGCGTGCCTCGCCACGGCGGCGCTGGCCGAGCCACTCGCCGACGGTACGCTCCCCGGGCCGCTGCCCGCCGGGACCTGGACGCTCGATCCGTCGCACACCAGCGTCCTGGCGCGGGTGAGCCATCTGGGCTTCTCGTTCTACACGGTCCGGTTCGCCACGGTCGACGCCACGCTCGAGCTCGATCCCGGGAACCCCGCCACGGCCAGCCTTACCGTCGCCGTCGACCCGCGGTCGATCACCACGCACTACCCCTTCGACGACCTCGACTTCGACGCCTACCTCGCCGGGCCCGAATGGCTCGACGCCGACGCGTTCCCCGAGATCACCTTCCGCTCGACGAACATCAACCGCACCGGCGAGCGGACCGCCGAGGTCGCGGGCGAGCTCACCCTCAAGGGCGTGACGCGGCCCCTCACCCTCGCGACCACCTTCAACGGCGGCTATGCCGGCCACGTCTTCGACGCGAACGCGCGAATCGGCTTCTCCGCCACCGGCAGCCTGTCGCGCTCGACCTTCGGCATCAGCATGGGCCTGCCGGCCGAGGGCTCGACCATCGGCGTCGGCGACGCGGTCGAGATCATCATCGAGACCGAGCTGACCCGGCCCCGGGACGACGCCGGTGGCTAGCGAACGCGGCGGGGCTGCGGATCGATTACGACCGCTGGCTGTCCGTCAGTCAGGCGCTCGATCGCCGGGCGCCCCACCCATGGCAGGAAGAGGGGAGAACGATCCCATGGCCCAGGCAGCGACCGCTACCCGCGACGCTTCGCACACAGCACCCGAGCTCGCCATCACCCGCAGCTTCAACGCCCCGGCGGCCCTCGTGTTCAAGGCCTGGACCCAGGCCGAGCATCTGGTCCGCTGGCTCGGCCCGAAGAGCCACCCGGCGCGCGAGGTCGAGGTCGACTTCCGCGAGGGCGGCCGCTGGCGCGCCTGCCTGCGCTCGCCCGCGGGCGAGGACATCTGGATGGGCGGCGAGTACCGCGAGATCCGCCCGCCCGACCGGCTGGCGCTGACCTTCGCCTGGGATTCCACCGGCTTCGAGACCCTCGTGACCATCCGCCTCGAGGAGGTCGGCGAGCGCACCGTCATGCACTTCCACCAGGCACCGTTCGCCTCGGTGGAGAGCCGCGACTCCCACAACGAGGGCTGGAGCGGCAGCTTCGACCGGCTGGCCGAGCACCTCGCGGCCCGCGCCGCCTGACCCTTGCCAGGAGACCGACCATGCTCGCACCCCGCATCGCCGGCCGCGACGAGTGGCTGGCCCGACGCCTGGACCTGCTCACGCGCGAGAAGGCGCTCACCCGGCTGCGCGACCAGCTCGCCGCCGAGCGCCGCCGGCTGCCCTGGGTCCCGGTCGAGAAGGACTATCGCTTCAACGCACCGGAGGGCCGGGTGACGCTCGCCGACCTCTTCGCCGGCAGGAGCCAGCTGGTCGTCAAGCATTTCATGCTCGGCCCCGGCTGGCAGGAGGGCTGCGTCGGCTGCTCGTTCGAGTCCGACCATGTCGAGGGTGCGCTCATCCACCTCGAGAACCACGATGTCGGCTTCGTCGCCGTGGCCCGGGCACCCTTGGCCGAGATCCAGGCGTTCAAGCGGCGCATGGGCTGGCGCTTCCGCTGGGTCTCCTCCTTCGGCTCCGACTTCAACGACGACTACAACGTCTCCTTCACGCCCGAGGCGCTGGCCGACGGCAGCGCCTGCTACAACTACCGCAAGGGATCCGTGCCCATCGACGAGCTCTCGGGCCTGAGCGTCTTCGCCCGGGACGACCAGGGCCGCGTCTACCACACCTATTCGACCTATGGCCGGGGCGCGGAGGAGCTGCTCGGCACCTACGTCCTCCTCGACCTCACGCCCAGGGGCCGCAACGAGACCGGCCCGAACCGCGATCTGACCGACTGGGCCCGCCACCACGACCGCTACGGCACGGGCGGCCACGTGGCACCCACGGGCCGCTTCGTCCCGGACGATGCGGCCGCCGCCACCTGCTGCGGCGGCGGCTGAGCGCCGGGGCGCGCCAGCCATGCTCTGCTGCACGCTCGCGGGCATCGCCGGCGCCGCCGCCGGGGGCATCACCCGGCGCCCGGCGGTGGTGCTCGGGCCCAGGCCAACGAGCGACCTGGTGGCCGAGCTCATGGCGGCTCCGCTCTGCTCCGGCAACCCCACGCGAAAGGAATGAGCCATGTCCGCATTCGCAGCCCCCGCACCCGTCATCGCTTCCCGCGACGTCTGGGCGGCCCAGCGCCGGGCCCTGCTCGCCGAGGAGAAGGCCGCGACCCGGGCCCTCGACGCCCTCGCCGCCCGCCGCCGCTCGCTGCCCTGGGTCCGGATCGAGAAGGACTACGCGTTCACCGGCGAGCACGGTGCGCTCGGGCTCGGCGACCTCTTCGGCCAAAACAGCCAGCTCGTCGTCTACCACTTCATGTTCGGCCCGGGCTGGCGGGAAGGCTGCGACGGCTGCTCCTTCGTCGCCGATCATTTCGACGGTGCCGACCTGCACCTCCGCCACCACGACGTCAGCCTGGTCGCGGTCTCGCGGGCACCCTTGGCCGAGCTCCTGCCGTTCAAGCGACGGATGGGCTGGCGCTTCGCCTGGGTGTCGTCGGCGGGCTCCGACTTCAACTACGACTTCGGCGCCACTGACGAGAGGGACCAGGAGCAGCACGGGCTCAGCGTCTTCGCCAGGGACGAGGATGGCGACATCTTCCACACCTATTCGACCCAGGGCCGCGGCGTCGACCTCCTGATCGGCGCCCACAACATCCTGGACATGACGCCCAAGGGCCGCAACGAGCAGGGGGTCATGGACTGGGTCCGTCACCACGACCGCTACGCCGCCCGGCCGGCGTGACGCCAGAAAGCGAGGTGCAGCGATGCCATCCGACCTGCTCGTCCTCATCGCCACGGGCAAGGGGGCGTTCATCCTGAAAGGCGACACGAGCCGTCGCGACTTCGCGCTCGAGGGGCCGTTCTGCGACGCCCAATCCGTGAACCACGTCGTCGCCGACCCCGCCACCGGCACGCTCTGGGCCGGCGGCGGCGACGGCTGGGTCGGCCCCGCCGTCTGGCGCTCGACCGACCACGGCGCAAGCTGGACCCGCTTCGACGAAGGCCTCGCCTACCCGGACGGGCAAGACAAGCTCAAATCCGTCTGGTCGCTCGCCCGGGCGCACGGCCGGCTCTATGCCGGCGTCGAGGCCGCCGGCCTCTTCGCGAGCGACGACGACGGCGAGACCTGGTCCCACGTCCAGGGCCTCACCGACCACCCGTCGCGCCCCGACTGGGTGCCCGGCGGCGGCGGCCTCATCCTCCACCACATCGTCGCCCACCCCACCGACCCGGCCCAGCTCTGGGTCGCCATCTCGACCGCCGGCGTCTTCCACACCGCCGACGGCGGCCGAACCTGGACGCCCAGGAACCAGGGCACCCGCTGCGACTTCATGGGCGACGGTGCGACCTACCCCGAATACGGCCAGTGCGTGCACAGTCTCGCCATGGCGCCGGGCGACGGCGAGCTCCTCTACCAGCAGAACCACTGCGGCATGTACAAGAGCACCGACGGCGGCCGGAGCTGGCAGAGCATCGAGAACGGCCTGCCCTCCGACTTCGGCTTCGCCACCGCCACCCACCCCCGGGACCCCGAGACCGCCTGGCTCCTCCCCCTGGTCGGGGCCGAGAAACGCTACGTCCCCGACGGCAAGCTCGCCGTCTGGCGCACCCGCGACGGCGGCCGATCCTGGCAGGACCTCCGCCAGGGCCTCCCCCAATCCGGCGCCTACCTCTGCGTGCTCCGCCAGGCCATGGCCACCGACCCCCTCGCCCCAGCCGGCCTCTACTTCGGCACCACCGGCGGCACGATCTTCGCGAGCCCCGACGAGGGCGACACGTGGCACGCCGTGGCCCAGCATTTGCCAGCGATCCGCGCGGTCGAGACGGCGGTGATGGACGGATAAATGAGGAGGAAATGCGGGGAGGCACCGCCTCCCCGCGGCCCACCAGTTGTTTCGAGGTTGTAGAGAACTAAAATTTCCCATATTCCGTGTGTGTAATGGAACCAGTAAATCCTTGGAGCAACTTTCGGAGGCCAATGAATGAATATGACAAGTGCGACTTACCTCCTGCAATCTGCTTATACGTTAGGGATTACAAAACAGGTCCAAACCCATGAAAAATGGATTGCGACCTCCTTCAAGCTCGCCAGCATCGCCGGGAACGCGCACCTAGCTGCGACACAACAAGTTGGCCGACTCGACTTGCTGCTACGTCAAGTTGAGAATGAGAAATTGGAAAAGATGAGACGCGGCCCACTTTCCGAGGTCGACTTTACTCTAGAGTTACAGTTTTCATTATCAACAAGCTGGCTGCTTCGCACTTATGAAATTGCCAGAGCCGGCAAAGAACAACTGAAACGGCTCGGCGAAGCCAATCCCAAACTCATCGCGCTGGAGCGCCGGCTAGCCATAGCGCGCATGCCGATTGCGAAAGGACAAATTCAGGGAATGGACATTGCAGCCAACAAGCAAAACCCCCCGATTTTGGTGAGAGTGGGCGATGCCGTTTCGACACCCTATCAACCTGATGGTTCGTACATAGTTCCGTCTAGCATCTGCAGTAACACAGGCGCAATTGTATGGTATCCCGTTGATATGAAATCACGAAAAACCATCGCCATCTGCCGACGTGATGTGTCAGACGCACTGTTGGCGATTTTTGATTAGACCCCTCAGAATCCGATCGAACACCTTTTTTCTCTGGCCACTGCTACCTTGAGGAATCAGCAAGCGAACAAACGAAGGGTGCAGGGAGGCCGGCCTCCCTGCGTCCTTGCCCAGCGGCCGCGAGGCCGCTTTTCTGGCTCGTCATCGCCACCGCCGGGAAGACCATGACCAGAGCCGGGCTCGTCGATCTCTATCGTGGCTACATCGCGTGCCTGAACGCGCAGGACTGGGGGCGGCTCGGCGACTTCGTGGATGCGGATGTGCGGCGCAATGGCGAGCGGGTCGGGCTCGGGGGTTACCGGCGGATGCTCGAGGAGGATTTTTGGGCGATCCCGGACCTGCGCTTCGAGGTCCGGCTCTTGGTGGTCGAGCCGCCCCGCATCGCCGCCCGGCTGGGCTTCGACTGCACGCCCACCGGCATGCTCTTCGGCCTCCCGGTCGACGGCCGGCGGGTCCGGTTCGCCGAGCACGTCTTCTACGAGATCGCCGAGGGCCGGATCGCGACCGTCTGGTCGATCATCGACCGGGCCGCCATCGCCGCCCAGCTCTGATTGCCCTTTGCGGCCGCCGGCCGCATGCTCGGGGCGATGGGACAGCCGAAGGCGGGCGGGAATGGGCGAGACCAGGACGATCGCGATCGAGGTGTCGGAGGCGACCGCCGAGCGGCTGGACGAGATCGCCCGGACGACCGAGCAGACCACGGCCGACCTCGCCCGCCAGGTCCTCGACCAGTTCCTGAACCACGAGACCTGGAAGCGGCAGGCGATCGCCGAGGCCCTGGCCGAGGTCGAGGCCGGCGGCCCGCTGATCGCGCACGAGGACATGATGCGCTGGCTGGCGAGCTGGGGCACCGACAACGAGCTCGACCCGACCATCCGCCGCTAGCCACGGATGCAACTGGTCTGGACGCCGGCTGCCCGTCAGGATCTCCGCGGCATCCGGGCCTGTATCGCCCAACACGACCCGAACGCGGCCAGACCGGTCGGCGACCGTATCCGCCGGACGGCCACACGGCTGCTCGCGACGCCCCGCTCCGGCCCGCCCGGTGCCCTCCCCGGCACGCGGCAGATCGTCGTGACGGGCACCCCCTACCTCATGATCTATCGCATCCTGCCCGACCGCGTCGTGATCTTCCGCGTGCTCCACGGCCGCCAGCTCTGGCCCCATCCCGGCAGCTGCCCCCCCCGGCGTGACAGCGCGCGCCGAACGCGCTAGGTCGCAGCGTCCCTGGTCAGCGAAGACGGAACCCCATGGCGCATTACGACCTTTTCGTCATCGGCGGCGGCTCGGGTGGTGTCGCCTGTGCGCGCCGGTCGGCCGGCTACGGCGCCCGGGTGGGCCTCGCCGAGGCCAGCCGGCTCGGCGGCACCTGCGTCATCCGCGGCTGCGTGCCGAAGAAGCTGATGCACTACGGCGCCCATTTCGCCGAGGCCTTCCGCCATGCGAAGGGCTATGGCTGGCGGCTCGACAGCGCCCCCAAGCTCGACTTCCAGGCGCTCCTGGAAGCCAGGAACAAGGAGATCCAGCGGCTGAACGGCATCTATGCCGGAATGCTGGAGAAGGCCGGCGTCGCCATCCATGCCGGCCGGGCGCTGATCAAGGGCCACGAGGCCAAGCGTTTTCAGATCGAGGTGGCGGGGCAGACGGTGACCGCCGACAGGGTGCTCGTCGCGGTCGGCGCCCGGCCGGCGCGGCCGGCGATCCTCGGCATCGAGCACACCCAGACCTCGGACGAGGTTCTCGAGGACGTCTATCCCATGCCGAAGCGGCTCGCCGTCGTCGGCGCCGGCTATATCGGCGTCGAGCTGGCGAGCATCATGAACGCGCTCGGCGTCGATACCCGGATCATCCTGCGCGCCGACATGCCGCTCCGGGGCTTCGACGAGGACCTCCGCCGCCACATGACGGCCGAGCTCGAGCGGCACGGCCTGGGGCTCGTCCGCAACACCACGGTGAGCGGCATCGCGAAGACGGCCGGCGGCCTCCGCCTCGACACCTCGGGCGGACCGATCGAGGCCGACCGGGTGGTCTACGCCACCGGCCGGCCGCCGCTGCCCAACACCAGCTGGCTCGGCCTCGCCGAGCTCGGCGTGGCCATGGACCCGAGCGGGGCCGTGCACGTGGACCAGGCCTACCGCACCAACGTCGAAGGGCTCTACGCGGTCGGCGACTGCAGCGACCATGCCGGGGCCGGCCTCGATTCGGGCCAGCACGACCTCACCCCCGTCGCCATCGCCGAGGGTCGGGTGATCGCCGAGACGCTGTTCAACGACAACCCGCACGAGGTCGCCTACGCCAGCATCCCGACGGCCATCTTCGGCCTGCCGCAGGCGGCCTCGGTCGGGCTCTCGGAAGCGGCCGCCCGCGCCCGCGGCCACGAGGTGCAAATCTTCGAGACGCGCTTCCGCCCGATGCTCTATACGCTCACCGGCGACGAGAACCGCACCTACATGAAGCTGGTCGTCGACGCCCGGACCGATCGGGTCCTCGGGTGCGCGATGGTCGGCGACGATGCGGCGGAGATCATCCAGGGCCTCGCCATCGCCTTGACGGCAGGGGCCACCAAGGCGCAATTCGATGCAACGGTCGGCGTGCATCCGTCGGCCGCGGAGGAATTCGTCACCCTGTATCAGCCGGCCGAACGCTGAACGGGCGACGCTCGACGAGGGACGAGGGGCCATGACCCAGAGCTGGACGAAGCATTCCTGGCGGCAGATGGCGCGCCACCAGATGCCGGACTACCCCGACGCCGAGCGCCTCGCCGCCGTGGAGAAGACGCTCGCCGGCTACCCGCCGCTGGTCTTCGCCGGCGAGGCCCGCAAGCTCGAGGAGGAGCTGGGCAAGGTCGCCCGTGGCGAGGCGTTCCTGCTCCAAGGCGGCGACTGTGCTGAGGCCTTCGCCGATTTCAACGCCGACAAGATCCGCGACACCCTGCGCGTGCTGCTGCAGATGGCTGTCGTGCTCACCTTCGGCGGCGGCATGCCGGTGGTCAAGGTCGGCCGCATGGCCGGCCAGTTCGCCAAGCCGCGCTCCGCACCCATGGAGAAGGTGGGCGAGCTCGAGCTGCCCTCCTACCGGGGCGACATCGTCAACGGCCCGGAGTTCGCGGCCGACGAGCGGGTGCCCGACCCGGCCCGCCAGCTCCAGGCCTACAGCCAGGCGGCGGCGACCCTGAACCTCCTGCGCGCCTTCACCCAGGGCGGCTACGCGGCCTTGACCCGGGTGCACGAGTGGACGCTGGGCTTCCTCGACAAGTCGCCCCAGGCCGACCGCTACCGCGACTTCGCCGACCGGATCAGCGAGGCGCTCACCTTCATGCGCGCCTGCGGCGTCAGCGACCTCAGCACGCCGGAGATCACCCGCACCAGCCTCTACACCAGCCACGAGGCGCTCCTGCTCGGCTTCGAGGAGGCGATGACCCGGGTCGATTCGACCTCCGGGCGGTCGTACGACACCTCCGCCCACCTGCTCTGGATCGGCGACCGCACCCGCCAGCTCGACGGGGCGCATGTCGAGTTCTGCCGCGGCATCGCCAACCCGCTCGGCGTCAAGGCCGGCCCGACCATGCCGGTGGACGACCTCTTGCGCCTCTGCGACGTGCTCAACCCCGACAACAAGCCGGGGCGGCTCACCGTGATCGCCCGCATGGGCCACGACCAGGTGGAGCGGCACCTGCCGCCGCTGGTCCGGGCGCTCAAGCGCGACGGCCGGAACGTGGTCTGGTCCTGCGACCCGATGCACGGCAACACCATCAAGTCCTCGACCGGCTACAAGACCCGGCCGTTCGACCGCATCCTGGCCGAGGTCAAGAGCTTCTTCGCCGTGCACCGGGCCGAGGGCACCCATGCCGGCGGCATCCATCTTGAGATGACCGGCCAGGATGTCACCGAGTGCACCGGCGGGGCGCAGGCGATCACCGATGCGGCGCTGAAGGACCGCTACCACACCTACTGCGACCCCCGGCTGAACGCCCAGCAAAGCCTCGAGCTCGCCTTCCTGATGGCCGAGGCGTTGAAGGAGGAGCGCCGGGCGCTCAGCAAAGCCTCCTGAGATGACGCCCTCGAACAGCGAGGTCGCCCGGTTCACCGACAAG
Source organism: uncultured Geminicoccaceae bacterium (assembly GCA_964460465.1). GTDB lineage: Bacteria > Pseudomonadota > Alphaproteobacteria > Geminicoccales > Geminicoccaceae > SLRI01. Next base: position 40,889 of record CAYWSB010000006.1, read on the forward strand.
TATTTCGACAAGACCCGGGCGATCGTCGAACGGTTCGGCGACTGCCGGGTGACCTACGCCGTGTTCATGCGCCGGCCGGTGCTCTGCACGCCCCGCCTCGCGGTCGGCTGGCTCGAGGAGGTGGCGGCCGAGCGCGGCGCCCAGATCCGCATCGACCAGCGCTTCCCCGAGGGCGGCTGGGTGGGGGCCGGCGAGCCCATACTCTACCTCGAGGGCTCGTTCCGCCACCTGGTCGACCTCGAGACGATGTTCCTGCAGAAGCTCGGCCCCGCCTGCGTGGCCGCCTTCAACGCCTACACCATGTGCACCGACCTGCCCTATGTCGCCTTCCTCGCCATGGACGCCCGGCACTGCGCCGGGGCCGAGATGGCGGAGATGATGGCGTATGCCGCCTCGGTGGGCTCGGCCCGGGCCCGGCGCGAGAGTGCCGCCAAGGGCTTCATCGGCAACGCCACCGATGCCACGGCCCACTATTTCGGCCAGGCGCACGGTTTCGGCACCATGCCGCACGCGCTCATCGGCTACGCCAACTCGACGGTCGAGGCGGCCAGGATGTACCACGCCACCTTCCCGGACGACCCGCTCTACGTGCTGGTCGACTATTTCGGCCGCGAGGTGACCGACGCGCTCGCCGTCTGCGAGGCCTTCCCCGAGCTCGCCGCCACGGGCCGGCTCGGCGTGCGCCTCGACACCCATGGCGGCCGCTTCGTCGAGGGGCTCGACACGGCCAGGTCCTACGCCGTCCTCGACCGCCACGTGCCCGAGGCGATCAGGACCTACCGCACCCACGACGAGCTGCGCTGGCTGACCGGGACGGGCGTCACCGCAGCCGCCATCTACCACATGCGCGAGAAGCTGGACGAGGCCGGCTTCGACCAGGTGAAGCTCATCGCGAGCTCGGGCTTCAGCCCGTCGAAGTGCAAGCTGATGGCCAGCGTCAAGGCGCCCATCGACGTCATCGGCACCGGCTCCTACCTGCCCGAGAGCTGGAGCGAGACCTACGCCACGGCCGACGTCATCGCCTATGACGGGCAGCACCGGGTCAAGGTCGGCCGCGAGTTCCTGTTCCGCGACTGAGAGCTCCGCGAGCGGGTCGGCCGACCGCCGCTGCGATCTGCGCCTCGAAAGAATCTTCCGTTGTCGGCTATGCTCGCCCGACGCGGGCGCTGGTCGGCGGCCGAGCCGCTCGGTCGACGAGCCGTGCGTCCGCCTTCGACAGTTGCAGGAGCTCGACGACGATGGCCGAACCCTATGCCCGCCCCGCCGCCGACGTGCTGCGTGATCTCGGCGTCGAGCCCGGGCGCGGCCTCGACCAGGACGAGGTCGCCCGGCGGCGCGCCGAGCATGGGCCGAACCGGCTCGAGGAGCGCGGCACGAAAAGCACCGTCGTCATTCTTCTCGACCAGTTCAAGAGCTTGATCTTCCTCCTCCTGGCGCTGGCCGCCGGCGCCTCGTTCGTGCTCGGCGAGGCGGTGCAGGGGGCGGCGATCGTCGTCGCCATCCTGGTCAACGCGGCGATCGGCTTCCTCACCGAATGGCGGGCGGTGCGCTCGATGGAGGCGCTGCGCCGTCTCGAGCAGCTCCAGGCCCGCGTCCTGCGCGACGGCGAAACCCGCACCGTCCCGGCCGACGAACTCGTGCCCGGCGACATCGTGCCCCTGCAGGCCGGCGACGTCGTGCCGGCGGATCTCCGCCTCGTCGAGGCCGAGAAGCTGCGGATGGACGAATCGCAACTCACCGGCGAGTCGGTGCCCGTCGACAAGACCGGCGACGCCCTCGAAGGCGACGCGCCGCTCGCCGAGCGGCGCAACATGGCCTTCAAGGGCTGCTTCGCCACCCAGGGCAGCGGCCTGGGCGTGGTGGTCACCACCGGCAGCAGGACAGAGCTCGGCCGGATCGCGAACCTCGCCCAGGAGGCGGAGGCGGCGACCACGCCGCTCGAGAAGCGCCTGGACCAGCTCGCCCGCCGGCTGCTCCTCGTGATCCTCGTCGTCTCGGCCGTGATCGCCGGCATCGGCATTTTCGCCGGCCGCGAGCTCTTCCTCATGGTCGAGACCGGCATCGCCCTGGTCGTCGCCGCCGTGCCCGAGGGCCTGCCGATCGTCGCCAGCATCGCGCTTGCCCGCGGCATGTGGCGCCTCGCCCGGCGCAACGCCCTGATCGAGAAGCTCTCGGCCGTGGAGACGCTGGGCGGCACCAACGTGATCTGCTCCGACAAGACCGGGACGCTCACCGAAAACCGGATGACCCTGAGCCGGATCGTGCTGGCCGATGGCGAGGTGGCGCTCGACAGCGGCGGCAAGTCGGCCTTCCGCCGCGGCGACGCGACCGTCGAGGTCGACGGGCATGCCGGCCTGCGGGCCGCCCTCGAGGTCGGCGCCCTCTGCAACGCGGCGTCGCTCGAGGCCGACGACGGGTCCGACGGCGGCCGCGGTGGCCAGGGTGATCCGACGGAGATAGCGCTCCTCGCCGGTGCCGCCGCCGCCGACATCCACAAGGACGCGCTGCTCGAGCGGCAGCGGGAGCTCCGGCGCGAGGACTTCGATCCCGACCGAATGATGATGGCCACGTTCCACGAGGCCGAGGACGGCATTCGGGTCGCGGTCAAGGGCGCGCCCGAGGCGGTCCTCGGGGTGGCGGTCACGGTCATGACCGAGGACGGCGCGGAGCCGCTCGACGACGCCGGCCGCGAGGCATGGCACGAGCGCAACGAGGCGCTCGCGCGAGAGGGCTTCCGCGCCCTCGCCCTGGCGCAGAAGACCGTGAAGGACGATGGTGCCGAGCCGTACGAGGACCTCACCCTGATCGGCCTCGTCGGGCTCTACGACCCGCCGCGCGGCGATGTGGAGCACGCGATCCGCGCCTGCCGCGACGCCGGCATCACCGTCGTGATGATCACCGGCGACCAGCCCGCGACCGCATTGGCGATCGCCCACGCCGTCGGCCTGGTGGACCAGGACGACGCGGTCGAGGTGATCCAGGGCTCCGAGCTCAAGCATGCCGCCGAGATGAGCGAGGACGAGCGCCAGCGCGTGCTCCGTGCCAGGATCTTCGCCCGCGTCGACCCCGCGCAGAAGCTCGACCTCATCCAGATCCACCAGGACAACGGCTCGCGCGTCGCGATGACCGGCGACGGCATCAACGACGCGCCGGCGCTGAAGAAGGCCGATATCGGCATCGCCATGGGCAAGCGCGGCACCCAGGTGGCGCGCGAGGCCGCGCACATGGTGCTGCGCGACGACAGCTTCGCCACGATCGTCATGGCGGTGGCCCAGGGCCGCGTCATCTTCAACAACATCCGCCGCTTCATCATCTACATGCTCTCAGGGAACACCGGCGAGATCTTCGCGGTCGGCGTCGTGGCCCTCCTCGCCGCACCCCTGCCGCTCCTGCCGCTGCAGATCCTCTACATCAACATCATCACCGACGTGTTCCCGGCCCTGGCCCTGGGCGTCGGGCGCGGCGAGAACACGCTGGACCAGCCGGCCCGCGACCCCGGGGAGCCGATCCTCACCCGCCACCACTGGGCCATCATCGGCGGCTACGGCATCCTGATCGGCGGCTCGGTGCTCGCCGTCTTCGCCTACTGCCTGCTCGCGCTCGAGATGAGCCAGGAACGCGCCGTCACCATCTCCTTCGTCACCTTCTCGCTCGCCCGCCTCTGGCATGTCTTCAACATGCGCGATCCCGGCTCCCACCCGCTGCGCAACACGGTGACGACCAACATCTGGGTCTGGGGGGCGATCCTGGTGGGCATCCTCCTGGTCCTCGCCGCCCTCTACGTGCCGCTCCTCGCCGAGGTCCTGGAGACGGTCGATCCGGGCCCCGACGGCTGGCTCCTGATCGCCATCGGCAGCCTCGTGCCGCTCCTCGTCGGCCAGCTCCTCAAGCTCCGGCCGCAAGGGAGCCGCACCTCCGGACCTTGATCGGCATCGACGACCCTGGACGGCTGGCGGACTGGAGTCTGGCCTGCCCCGCTCAACTCTTCTGCCGGCCGAGCCGCAGGATCATCGACCCACCCATCCAGGGCCTCGTCGCCGACGCGCTCGACGCCGCCTCGGCCGCACGCCGCAGCACCATGCTCCGCCCGGAAAGCTGGCCCGCGAGCCCTGGCCGTCACCGGCGCTGCGGCGCCTTGCCCCGCTGGCGAACGGGGCCGCGGCACGGCTTGTCGCGATGGCGGCCGCCGGGCCCAAGTTCGGGAGAGGGAACGGGCGAGATGGCCGCCCGCTGCGGCTGCAGGCGGCCGGACGCGATCGTTCGGGATTCGCCCGGCGTGCTCGCCGTCCTCAGCCGCCCAGGTCGTAGAGGTCGGCGAGCAGCCCCTGGCGCTCCCGGTCGAGCCGGGCCGGGCTCGGGCTGTCGTGGACGACGAGCAGGCGGCGCTTGCCGGCCATCTCGACGAAGGCGATGCCCTCGGCCTGGTCGCGGCCCCGATCGTAGGGCAGGTCCATGAGGCGCTCGAGGTCGCCCTCGGGATGCAGGCGATGGCCGTCGGCACCGAGCGGCCGGCGCCAGCGGAAGAGGGCACCGGTGCCGTCGTGGTCCATGGTCGGCCCGGCGAGGATCAGGAGGTCGTCGCCGTCGAAGCGGAGGTCGCGGATGCCGAGCCCGGCCAGCAGCGGCAGGAAGTGCTTGAGGTAGCGGTCGCCGGCGTCGTCGCAGCTGCCGAGCTCGAGGCGGCCGGGCTTGGGCCGCGCGAGGTTCAGCTCGAGGATCACCGACCAGCCGCGCAGCACCGGTCCCCTGAGCCCGAGGAACACCCGATCGCGCTTGACCGCGATGCCCTCGATGTCGAAGCCGTTCTCCTTGCACGGCATGCCCACGGCGGCGGCCAGGTGCGCGTCCCGCTCGAGCAGCTTCTTGAGCTTGCTCCGCGCCCCTTCGACCCCATCTTGATGGCGCTCGGCGCCGCCTCGTCGCCTTTGGCGATCGCCGCCGCATCGACGACGAAGCGCCCCTCCCCGGCGTCGGTGAGCTTGAGCCGCCCGAGAAAGCAGCGATTGGGGTCCCGCTCGATCTGGGCCAGCGTGGCCATGGCGGCCTCGTGATCGGCCGCCGGCAGGTCCGGCTTGTCGCGCTTCAGGCTGTGCGAGCCGGTGATCCAGAGGTCGTCGCCGTCCACCGCCAGCCCCTCGATGTCCATCTCGCCGGTCGGCCCGTCGGGGAGGTCGAAATAGTCGCCGAGGGCGATGTTCTCCTCGTGCTGGAAGTCGCCGTCGTGGTCGAGAACCAGGCGCTCCACCGTCGCCGTCTCGTCGCAGGCGGCAAAGACGGTCCGGCCGGCAACGGCGACGGCCGAGATGTCGAGATGCAGCGGATCGTCGACATGGGCCAGCGCCGCCTCGGGCTTGAAGAACAGCGTCGTGGTGCCGACCGGCCGCCTCGTGGCGACGTCGGGCGTCGTCTTCCTTCTCGCCATGGGCTTCTTGCCTTCAGGCCCCCTGTTTCCCGGCGGCATCCGCCAAGTCGGCCTGCCGCCGCTCGAGATGCGCGATCAAGAGCTTGACGTTGCGGCGGCTGGCCTTCCAGCCGACATCGGCGCCATCGCCCAAGAGCGGGATCAGGCCGACCAGCGCGTCGATCCCGACATTCGGCCCCATGCGGGCGAGCCCGGAGGCCGGGACACCGTGCCGACGCGCCTCGTTGACGATATGGAGCGCCAGCAGCGTGGTCGCCGCGTCGCCGATCCCCGGCACGAGCCCGATGATGCCGTCGAACCCGATCCGCCACCGGGTGAAGGGGATGCGAAAGCGGTCGTCGCGCCAAGAGGCGAGCTTTCTCTCGCGCTCGAGCGCACGATCGAGCGCCGTCCCTCGCATGGGTTGCAGCTCGCCCAGGGCTCGCGTCTCCGCCGATGCGGCCGGCAATGGACTGGAACCGACGGGGCAGGCGCAGGTTCCCGCGCGTGCCGCCCGCTCAGTACTTCCCCTGCGCCCGCCTGATCGCCGCCTGCTTTTCCGAGATGTCGATGGCCTCCCTGAGCGTGGTGACGCCGCCGGCCTCGAGCAGGTCGACGAGCTTGAGGAAGGTGTGGCCGGTGGCGAGGCTGTCGCCCAGGGCCGTGTGGCGCTCCTCGGCCGCGATCTTGATGGCGAACCGCTCGGCCAGCGTGTCGAGGGTGAGGCTCTCGTCGGCGCCGAAGATGGCCGCCGCCAGGAGCACGGTGTCGAGGACCGGATTGGTGAAGGCGACCCCGGCCTCCGCCTGCTTCAGGGTCAGGAACTTCATGTCGAAGGCGGCGTTGTGGGCGACCAGCACCGCGTCGCCGACGAAGCGGTGGAAGCGCGGCAGCACCATGGTGACCGGATCGGCATTGGCCACCATGGCATCGGTGATGCCGTGCACCTCGGCCGCGACCCGGGGGATGGCGCGGCCCGGGTGGATCAGCGAGTTGAAGACCTCGCCCCTCAGCATCCGGCCGTTGACGATCCGCACCCCGGCGATCTGCACCATCTGGTCACCCTGCGACGGCTCGAGGCCGGTGGTCTCGGTGTCGAAGACGACGTAGCTGAGGTCGCGCAGCCGGGTCTCGGCCACCGCCGGCCGCAGGGTGCGGGCGAAGAGATCGAAATCGTAGAACTCGGGCCGGGCCTCCAGCCGAACCAGGCCGCGCGCCTTGCTGGTGTCGATCTCGACCGTGGTCAGCGGCAGCCGCAGCCGGCTGTGGCCCGGGCCCGCGGGCTCGCACCAGAGCTCGGTCTTGTGCCGGCTCAGCACGTCGGTGCCGGTCATCGCCCCCAGGCCCTCGTCCAGGCGCTCGTCGAGCCAGGCCTCGAGCGCCCGGACCGGCACCGGGTCACCCGTCCAGGAGATGTCGAGATCGGCGCGACGCTCGCGCGCGCCGACAGCGAGCGCCAGGCGCTCGACCCCGGCGTAGACCGAGATCCGGTTCATCAGCCGGTCGACCAGGTCGACCATGGCGGCGCTGTCGCAGTGCAGCCAGACATCCGCACCGTCGATCGCCACCTCGATGTCGCGGCCCTCCGAGCGGCGCTCGACGACCAGCTCGAGCAGGGTCCGGGCATGGACCTGGGTCATCGGCCAGGCCGAGGAGAGCAGGTCCGAGGCGATCTCGTCGAGCCGGTCGAGCCGCTCGGCCAGGGTCCGGCCGTCCTCCTGGAAGGTGGCACGCGCCGCCACCTTCTCCTCGGCATCGATCTCGCCGTCCATCGTCAAGAGGTCGCCGATCATCGCGAGGTTGGCGATCCTTTGCCGCATCTCGCTGGTCACGTCGTGCAGCATGCGGTCGCGCCAGATGCCGGCGGCGAGCTCGTCGGTAACGTCCTCGAAGATGACGACGTAGCCGATCGGTCCTTCCGGCTGGTCCGGCACTTCCCGGCCCAGGGTCAGCGAGACGCGGCCCTTGAGCGTGTAGTTGCCGATCCGGGTGGCGGCGATGACGAGGACCGCGAGGCCGTCCGGGTGGTCGGTGTGGCGGCCCGTCCGGAACCGGTTCTCGAGCCGGGTCAGGGCATGGCGGAACGGCTGCTCGGTGACGACCCCGAAGAACGACCGGCCGAGGCCGATGTCGCCGGCGACGTGGAGGATCTCGAGCGCCCGCTGGTTGTAGAGCAGCACCTGGTGGCTGCGGTTGCAGATCACCACCCCCTGCTGCAGGTCGCGGAGGATGGTGGCGAGGTACTGCTTCTGCTCCTCGCTCTCCGCCGTGGCGGCGGCGATCGTGCGGTCGACCTCCCGGCGGGTCTCGACCAGGGCCTGGGTGATCTCGCGCACGGCAGGCTCGAGAAAGCCCAGATAGCGGGCGGTGCCGGCCGGGATGTCCCGCTCGGCCTTGGCATGCGCCGCGGCCCTGAGATGGTTGCAGATCGCCAGGATCGGCCGGGCGACGTGCTCGTCGAACTTGAGCCAGGCCCAGGTCGAGAGCGCGACGACGACGACGGAGATCGCGCCGCCCATGAGCACGAGATCGTCCGGCCTGAGGGCCTCGCCGCGCTGGCCGAGATAGAGCATCGCCACGACCACTGCGCCGCTGCCGCCGAGCGCGATCAGCGCGAAGAAGAGAAAGACGCGCAGCCGCAGGCCGAGCCGGTCGAGCACGGGCTCAGGCTCCGCCGGCGAAGGGGTCGCCGGACAACAGGCCGCGCACCGTGTCGCGCAGCTCGTCCATGGAGAAGGGCTTGGTCAGATAGGCATCCGCACCCAGCGCCATGCCCTTCTCGATCTCGATCGCCCGGCTCTTGGCCGAGAGCATCACCACCTTGATGCCGGCCCTGGTCGGGTTCTTCTTGATGATCTCGCAGATCTCGTAGCCGTCGCGGCCGCCGACCATGACGTCCAGGATCACGAGGTCGGGCGGCTCGGCCTCGATCGAGGCCACCGCCGCGTCGCCGTCGGCGGCGGTGCGCACGGTGAAGCCCGCATTGCCCAGGAGACGCTTGAGATAGAGCCGGATGCCCGGCTCGTCGTCGACGACGAGAATGCTCGCTTCCGCCACGGTTTCTGCTCCCTGATCATGGCACTTTTCTCGTTCTTCAGCCGGCACCACCCGGCGTTCGTCGCTCCGCCGCACAGATGATGCGGCGGACCGGGTCGTCGGGCTCCAGCGCCACCCAGGCGGGGTCGATCGGCCGGCCCGCCGCATCGGCCGCGAGGCTCTCGCCCACATCGGCGCGGCGGGGAATCGTGCAGTCGTAGAGCTGCAGCGTCCCGGCGGTCGGGTACCAGCGGGTGACGAGGTAGACCACCGCCATCACCATGCCGTCGACCTCGGGATGGCGGCGGATCTCGTTGACGTCGACGGCGCTGAAGCGGTCGACCTTGGGCACGAGCAGGGTCCAGGGCTGCAGGATCGAGCGCGAGGTATGCCGCCCCGCGACCACGACGTGGTCGGGCAGCTCGGCCGTGGTGCGGTCGGCCCAGCTGTAGTCGGACCAGATGTGGAAGGTGAGCATGGCGGCACCGGCGGCGGCCGGCAGCAGCCAGCCGGGCACCGGGCGGCGCACCGCCTTGCACAGCACGAAGACCACGGAGGCCGCACCCACACCCACCATCAGCGTGCCGATCAGGGTCCAGATCATGCCTCAGGCACTCCGCGACCGGAGTGCCGCCTGGGTCGACTTGACCACGCCGAAGGCGTCCTTGAGATGCTTGCGCTCCATGGCCGAGAGCGTGCTCGGGGCGAGAAAATTGTCGGGCTTCAGGCCCTCCCGCACCTGGCGCGCCTGGTGCTCGAGGCGGATGCGGGAGATCAGGTCGTAGGCGTCGACCAGGTCCGCGGCCGAGCCCTCGGGGATCACCCCGTCGCGGCGGGCGGCCAGCAGCCGGTCGCGGGTATTGACCTCCTCGAGCGCCCCGTCCAGCGCATAGACCCGGGCGAGATCGACAATCGGCACCACGCCGTTGAGCTTGAGATCGAGGGTGTTGCGGTGCTCACCCGAGCGGATCAGCGCGAAGCCCTGAAACAGGCTCAGGGGCGGCACGTGCTTCAGGGAGTTGGCGATCATGTGGGCGCGGAAGATGCTGTTCTTGCGCGCGGCCTCGAGCGTCCGACGCTGCAGGCCGGAAAAGAGGCTGGTCTCGCCGGCGATCGGCCTGAGGTCGAACATGACGGACGAGAGCATCTGCGCCATGGGATCGGGCTCGTCGATCCACCCCTTGAAATAGCGCCGCCAGATGCTGCCCTTGACCCGCCACTTGGGGTTGGTCGCCATCATCTCGCCCGGGCAGTAGACGTAGCCGCAGGCGTCGAGACCGTCCGAGACCCGCCTCGCGAGCTCGGCGAAATAGGCGCCGTGCGCCGCCTCGTCGTAGCCCTCGTCGAGGATCAGGCAGTTGTCCTGGTCGGAGACGCCGGTCTGCTCGCGCCGGCCCTGGCTGCCGCAGGCGAGCCAGAGATACGGGACCGGGGCCGGGCCCAGCTCCTGCTCGGCAAGCGCCAGGAGCCGCTTGGTGACCGCGTCGGTGACCGAGGTCACGAGCTGGCCCACCTTGAACGCCTCGACCCCCGCACCCACGAGCTGGGCCAGGAGCTGCGGCACCTGGGCGACGACCGCCGCCATGTCCTCGACCCGCACCGCCTTGTTGATGTCGCCGATCAGGAAGGTGACCGAGATCGACTGCCGGCGGATGAGATTGGTGCGCGTGACGATCCCGACGAGCCGGCCCTGCTCGGCGATCGGCAGGTGGCCGATCTGCCGCTCGCCCATGGCGAGCAGGGCGTCGAAGACCAGCGCGTCGGGCGGCAGGGTCAGCGGATCCCTGGTCATCACCTCGCGGATCGGGGTATCCGGCCCGCGGCCCTTGGCGACCACGCGGCCGGCGAGATCACCGGTCGTGAGGATGCCGACGAGGCCGTCGCCGTCGGCGACCGGCAGGCAGGAGATCGTCTTCTCGTGCATCACGGCCGCCGCCTCCTGGACCGTGGCATCGGGCGAGATGCTGATCGGCCGTACGGTCATGATGTCGGCGAGGCGGTTGGTGATCAGCGCGTCGCCACCGTCGGCCGAGAAGATCGGCTTCCGGTCGGCGCCGCTGCGCAGCCGCTCGAAAAAGCGGGCGAACTCCGAATAGGTCTCGAGGTAGTCGAGAAAGACGTCCTTCGGCAGCTCGAGCAGCCGCGTGGCGGCGCCGGCCACCGCCCGGTTCGGGCCCAGGCCGTCGCGAAGGATGCCGCGCGCGCCGATGCCCTCGCCCGGCGAGAAGCGGGTGATGGTGTCGCCGTCGGAGGTGACGACGTCGATCTCGCCCTCGAGGACGATCGAGTAGTGGGTGACCGGCGCCCCCTTGTCATAGAGGACCGCGCCCGCGTCGAGCCGGCGGATGTCGCTCGCCTCGATCAGGTCGACCAGCGCGTTCTCGGCCAGGAGGTCGAAGGGGTGATGCTGGGCGAGAAAACCTGTCAGTTCGGTGGTCGCTTTGGTCATGCCGGGCATTGCATCCGTGTTCTGGCGCTGCCTCGGCAGGTCCGTCCGACCGCTGCCGAGAAAAAAAAGGACCCCGATCATCGGAGCGGGGTCCATGGGTCGCGTCAAGCGTTTCGGGGCAGGAGGCCGGATGGTGGCAACCCGCCCCGATCGCCATCAGTGATCGACTGCAGCACCCGCACCACGCGGCACGCGGACACTTTCGACCAGCTCCTGGATCTCCACCGGCGGCTCCTTGGTCACCGCCGAGACGGCGTAGGCGACGGCGAAGTTGACGATGGCACCCACCGCGCCGATCGACAGGGGCGAGATGCCGAACACCCAGTACGCCGCCGTGTCCGGGAGCTGGTTGGTGCCGGGGAGGAAGAACCAGCCCTTGTAGACGAAGATGTAGATCACGGTGAAGAGCAGGCCGGCCAGCATGCCCAGGCTCGCCCCCCAGTTGTTGATGCGCTTGGAGAAGATGCCCATCATCAAGGCCGGGAAGATCGAGGCGGCGGCGATGCCGAAGGCGAGGGCCACGGTCTGGGCCGCGAACCCGGGCGGGTTGAGGCCCAGATAGGTCGCCAGCGCGATCGCACCCGCCATCGAGACACGCGCCGCCCAGAGCTCGCCCGCATCCGAGATTCTCGGATTGATCAGCCCCTTGATCAGGTCGTGGCTGATCGCAGACGCGATGGCGAGCAGGAGGCCGGCCGCGGTCGACAGGGCGGCGGCGAGACCGCCGGCGGCGACCAGGGCCACGACCCAGTTGGGCAGTTGCGCGATCTCCGGGTTGGCCAGCACCAGGATGTCCTGGTTGATGGTCAGCTCGTTGCCCTGCCAGCCCCACTCCGCCGCACGCTCCGCAAAGGCGGCGTTGCCGTCGTTGTAGAACTGGATGCGACCGTCGGCGTTCTTGTCCTCGAAGCGGATCAGGCCGGTCTGCTCCCAGGTGCGGAACCAGTCGGGCCGCTCCTCGTAGGCCAGGCTGCCGTCCTCGGCACCGACCGGGCCGGGCTGCACCGTCTCCATGATGTTGAGCCGGGCCATGGCGCCGACGGCGGGCGCCGTGAGGTAGAGCAGGGCGATGAACACCAGCGCCCAGCCGGCCGACCACCGGGCATCCGCCACCTTGGGCACGGTGAAGAAGCGGATGATGACGTGCGGCAATCCTGCCGTGCCGATCATCAGCGACATGGTGAAGAGCACCATGTTGAGCGTGTTGGTGTGGTGGCCGGTATAGGAGTTGAAGCCGAGGTCGGTGATCACCTGGTCGAGCCGCACGAGCAGCGGCACGCCCTCGTTCACCGTGTTGGAGAAGAGGCCGAGCGGCGGGATCGCATTGCCGGTGAGATTGAGAGAGATGAAGATCGCAGGCACCGTGTAGGCGACGATCAGCACGATGTACTGCGCCACCTGGGTGTAGGTGATGCCCTTCATCCCGCCGAGAACGGCGTAGACGAAGACGATCGCCGCACCGATGAACAGGCCGGTCGACGCATCGACCTGCAGGAAGCGGGCGAAGGTGACGCCGACGCCGGTCATCTGGCCGATGACGTAGGTGACCGAGGCCACGATCAGGCAGATGACGGCGATGATGCGCGCGCTCTGCGAGTAGAACCGGTCGCCGATGAACTCGGGCACCGTGTACTTGCCGAACTTGCGCAGGTACGGCGCCAGGAGGCAGGCGAGCAGCACGTAGCCGCCGGTCCAGCCCATCAGGAAGCTCGAGTTGTCGTAGCCGACGAAGGCGATCAGGCCGGCCATCGAGATGAAGGAGGCGGCCGACATCCAGTCGGCGGCCGTGGCCATGCCGTTGGTCACCGGGTGCACGCCGCGGCCGGCGGCGTAGAACTCGCCCGTCGTGCCGGCCTTCGCCCAGATCGCGATGCCGATGTAGAGCAGGAAGGTCGCACCGACGACGAGATAGATGAGGGTTTGTTGATCCATGGTCTGCGTTCCCTGTCAGGCCCGGACTATTCGTCGGCGCCGTGCTTGCGGTCGAGCTGGTTCATCCTGAAGGCGTAGTAGAAGATCAGGATGATGAAGATGACGATCGAGCCCTGTTGGGCGAACCAGAATCCCAGATCGGTGCCGCCGACGCTGATGCCGGACAGCAGGGGCCGCAAGAGAATGCCGGCCCCGAACGAAACGATGGCCCAGACGATCAAGACGTTGCGAATGAGCTTGAGGTTGGCTGCCCAGTAGGCGGCCGCCTCGGTTTTCTCCTGCCGCATAGGTCCTCCCCAGAGAGTTCGGGCTGAGACAGCGATCGAGCGACAGACCAGCGCACGACCGAGTGGCGCGGGTTTTACCGGGCCACTACCGCCGTGACATTGGTCTAAAGCGCGCATGGTGGAAGGACCCCGTCCACGCGGCGGGCCGGTGCGGCGCGGAGCCGGTCCCGCGGCGGCCACCCCGCATCAGCAAAAACACCCGCCATTACAGCCGGTTGCACGGACACCAAGGCGACTCCGTCGAGGCCCCGCCGACGCCAAGGGGCCGGCGCAGCGGCAAAACATCGCGGCGCGTCGGAAATCGCCCCGTTGCGGCAGACCGACGCAAGCCGCGGGGCCTTGATCCATATCAATTCGACAATTTATGAAACTGTGTAAGTGATGGCTCCGCAGCCTGCCGCGGCAGGGTTTTGGGGCTTCAGGGGAGGTCGAGCATGACCAGTGTCTCGCGCCGGGTCGCCGGCGGCCTTGTCGACATCGTCTCGAGCGCCGCCGACCGCCGGCGCTTTCTGCAGCTCGCCGCCGGCGGGCTCGGCGGCGCCTGGTTCTTCGGCCCGGGGCGCGGCAGCGCCGGCGCGGTCCAGACCTCGGCCCGCATCGTCATCGCCGGGGCCGGCGCCGCCGGTCTCGCCATGGCGGCGCGGCTGAGCGCCCGCCTCGACGGCGCCTCGATCACCATCATCGACGGCCGCAAGGCGCACTACTACCAGCCGGGCTTCACCCTGATCGCCGCCGGCCTCAAGCAGCCCGGCTACGCGACCTCGACCACGGGCCAGTTCATCCCGCGCCGGGTCGAGTGGATCGAGGAGGCGGTGGCCGAGTTCGACCCGGACAGCCACTCGGTGACCACCGCCGGCGGCCGGCGCGTCGACTACGACTACCTGATCGTGGCGACCGGCCTCGTGCTCGACTACGCCGCGATCGACGGCATGTCGGTCGACCTCGTCGGCAAGAACGGCATCGGCAGCGTCTATGCGAGCCCCGAGGCCGCGGCCGCCACCTATGCCGAGATGTCGCGCTTCGCCGATACCGGCGGGGTCGGCCTGTTCCTCCGCCCCGAGACCGAGATGAAGTGCGCCGGCGCCCCCTTGAAGTACACCTTCATCACCGAGGACACGCTCGGCCGCCGCGGCAACCGGTCCAAGGCCGAGCTGATCTACGCCTGCCCGCAGGGGGCCCTCTTCTCGGTGCCGATCGTGGCCGAGAAGGTGCGCATGCTCTACGCCGAGCGCGGCATCCAGACCCGCCTCAAGCACACGCTCAAGGCGATCGATCCCGGCCGCAAGGTCGCGACCTTCGAGACCGAGGCGGGCTCGACCGAGATCGGCTACGACTTCGTCAACGTCGTCCCGCCGATGCGCGCCCCCGAGGCGGTGCGCAACAGCCCGCTGCCCTGGCAGGAGGGCAACTGGGCCGCCGACGGCTGGATCGAGGTCGACCGCGGCAATCTCCGCCACAAGCGCTATCCCAACGTCTTCGCCGTCGGCGACGTCGCCGGTGTGCCCAAGGGCAAGACCGCGGCCAGCGTCAAGTGGCAGGTGCCGGTCGCGGTCGACCACCTCGTGGCGGAGATCGCCGGTGGGACCAGCGACGCGGTCTTCACCGGCTACACCTCCTGCCCGCTGATCACCCGGATCGGCCGCGCCATGCTGGTCGAGTTCGACTACAACGACAACCTGGTCCCCTCCTTCCCCGGCGTCATCGCCCCGCTCGAGGAGCTCTGGGTGAGCTGGGTCATGAAGGAGACCGCCCTGAAACCCACCTACGTCGCCATGCTGCGCGGCCAGGCCTGAGGAGACCGTGCCATGAAGGAGCTCGAGATCGGCGTGTTCGTCTCGGTGTTCATCGAGATGCTGGGGCCGGTGCTGTTCTGGCTGCTGGTGGTGGCAGCCGTCGCCGTCACCGCCGCCTTCGTCTGGGTGCTCGTGCGCGATCGCGGCCTCGACAGCCGGCGACTGGTGCGCGCCCAGGCGGTGGGCCTCCTGGGCGGTGTGGCCGGCATCCTGTTCATGCAGTGGATCACCAACTCGGGTTTCCGCGACATCGGCGGCCCGGTCGACCTGATGCTGGTGGCCCTGATCTTCGTCCTCGGTGCCATCGGGGCCGCGATCCTCGCCTACACCATCCAGGCCGTGGTGCTGGGCGAGCCGGAGCCCACGCTCGACGCCGCCTGAGGCGGACCGTCCTCGCGCGGGCTGACCGGGCGAGGGCAAGGCCCGTGCGTTGATCTTCAAATCTACAGATTCGGTAGAGTTGTAGGATAACCTATCGGCCGCTATGCTGACGGTCTGGTGAAGCTTGTGCAGGAGCGGGACGCGATGACGCTGGTCAAGGTGCTGCGCGCGGGCCAGGTGACCCTGCCGGCCGAGGCGCGCAAGGCCCTGGCGCTCAAGGAAGGCGACTACCTCGAGGCCGAGGTGGTCGAGGGGACGCTGCGCCTCAAGCCCGTCTCGCTGGTGGATCGGGCGGCGCTGTGGCGCAAGTTGCACGAGGCGCAACGGACCGTCCGCTACAAGGGGCCGGTGCCACGGCCGGATCCGGACGCGGAAGAGACCTGGATCCACGAGATCGTAAGGGACTTCCGCGCACGTGACGGCTAGGGCGGTCCTCGACACGTCCGTCCTGGTCAGCACCTTTCTCACGCCGAACGGCATTTCCGGCCAACTGCTCCAGGCGGCCGAGGACGGCCGTTTCATCCTCTGTCTGTCGCCGGCCATTCTCCAGGAGTTGCGCCGCGTTCTCTTGCGCGAGCCCAAGCTTCAGCGCCGCTACGGCTACGGCACATCTGCCGTCGACGACCTCTGCTCGAGCCTCGCCGGTCTCGCCGTCCTCGTCACCGACCTGCCCGACCTCGCCGGCGCCGTGCCGCTCGACCCGAAGGACGACATGGTGATCGCGACCGCCGTCGCCACCCGCGCCGACGTGCTGGTCACCGGCGACCGCCGCCATCTGCTCTCGCTGGGTCGCTACGGGACAATCCGCATACTCGGCCCGCGCGCCTTCCTCGACGAGCTCGCGCCGACGAGCGACCGCTGACGCTCACTGCGTGCCGGGCGGCGGGCCGCTGAAGGCCTGGACGAAGAACGGCCGGAACGCGGTCATCGGGTATTCGGCCGAGGCCGCGGTCGGCGTCATGCCCGGGGTGAAGCCCCAGGCCAAAAAGGGCTCGAGCAGCGCCGGGTCGCCGCTGATGACGTGCACCGGCACCGCCCGCTCCTCGCTCGTGCCGCTGATCCGTGCCGCCGGCTCGTGGTCGCCGAGCAGGATCAGGAGCGTGTCGGCATTGCCGTAGCGTCGGGCATGCGACTGCAGCGTCGCGTAGACATAGTCGACCGACCGGCTGTAGGCGGCGAGCAGCGTCTCGTGGTCGCGCCACACGTCGCGCGGCAGGCCGCCGTCCTTGGGCAGGTCGTGGACGATCGAGCCGTCGCCCAAAAGCTCCCACGGCTCGACCACCGGGATGTCGGGGGTGAAGGGGGCGTGGCTCGAGATCAGCGCCGCCTGCAGGAAGACCGGTGGCCGCTCGGCCAGCGGCCGGTTGCGCTCGGCGTTCTCGAGCACCCAGAGCGTGTACTGGTCGGGCATCGTCACCCACTGCAAGGGCGGGCCGCGATAGCCGAAATCGTCGGCGAAGTACCATTTGTCGAAGCCCAGGTTGCGGACCTCGGGCCAGGGATTGACGATCGCCGGCTTGCCCAGGACGGTGCGATGGCCGGCGCGGCGGAAGAGATGGGCGAGGTCGGCCGCGGCGTCCTGCAGGTATTGCCGGTGCGACAACTGATCCGCGGTCCACACCCCCGAGGCCAGGGTCGCGTGCGCCAGCCAGGACTGGCCGCCGATGGTCGGCGAGACCAGCCAGCCGGAGACGGCCTGCAGGCCCTGCGCGTCGAGATCCGCCTCGAAATCCGCGAGCCTCGCCAGCATGCGGTCCTTGAACGGCTCGCGGGTCGAGGCGCTGCGGCCGACCGATTCGATCCAGAGCAGCAGCACGTCCTTGTCCTGGAGCCCGGTCAGCAGGTGCTCGGCCGGGATCCCCCTGACCGGATCGTCCGCGTAGGCAGCGCGCCAGCGGTCGCGCGCCTCGAGGCCCGCCCGGCTGCGCTCGAGCTGCAGCCGGAGCTGGTCGAAGCCGTGCGCGGTCGTGACGATCGGCATGGCCTCGAGCCGGCCGAGGCCGAACAGCGCCGCCGCCAGGACCGCGACGCCGAGAACGAGCGGGCGCGGTGCCTCGGCGGCGCGCCGCTGCCAGGCCCAGGCCAGCGCCGCGGCCAGCGGCAGGACGACCAGCGCCGCCGCGGCCAGGCCCAGGGTCAGCGGCCACCCGAGGGCGGCGAAGCCGATCTCGACCAGCGACAGGCCGAGCGGGATGTCGAAAAGTGCGGTGAACGGGCGGCCCATCCACTGCCACACCAGCTGGTCGCCGAGCCTGAGCCAGAGCATGACGCCAAGGAGCCCGGCGGCGAGCCAGGCCCAGAGGCGGCCGGGCAGCAACGCCGCCACCACGAGGGCCACGACCGGCTCGAGCGGCAGCCGCCAGGTGGCGAGACTGGCGAGCTCGGCCACGCTCCGCGGCTGGTTGAAGGCGACCACCAGGGCCAGGCTGAGAGCCAGCAGGCTGACCCAGCTGCCGCTGCGGATGATGGTCGGGGCGGCCGTCTCAGACGGCTTCGGCACGGCGCAGCAGATCGCGCAGGTCGCGGCCGAACGACCACAGCAGCAGGGCCAGAGCCGCCAGCGCGAGAGCCGGGGCGAAGGCAGCCAGCGGCGGGGCGAGACCGGCGACCAGACAGCCGAGCGACGCCGCGCAGACGACCTTGCGGCCGCGGCTCTCGCGCAGCGGCGATCTGAGCACCGGCCAGACGCGGCCCGCCAGGGCGAAGGCCGGGCGCAACAGGCCGATCACCAGCACCCACAGCCCGACCAGCGCGAAGGCGGCGAGGCAGAGGGCGAGCGTGATCGTGAAGGTGGTGTCGGCACCCATGTCGAAGCGCTCGCCGAAGGCGCTCGTTTCCTGCCGGCGGCGGGCGAGCCAGCCGTCGACGCCGTCCAGCGCCAGGGCGACGACGGCGACGCCGAAAATCTCCCAGGACGGCAACACCGAAGGGGCCCCCGGCCAGACCGCGAGCAGCAGCAGGGTGACCAGAACGAGGCGCAAGAGCGTCACCCAGTTGGCGAGGCCGAACCGCCCCGCATCACCCCGGCTGTGGAAGCGCCAGAGGATACCGGCAGTGACCAGCGCCACCACCACGCCCGCGGCCCCGAGCGGCAGGTCGGCCACCGCCGCGAGTCCGATGGCCACGGCCATGACCGCCGCCACGAAGCCGGCGTCGGCGACGACGCTGCGCCAGGGCTCGCGCGCCAGCGGCAACTGCGCAGCCTCGAGGATGCTCATGTATCGGAAGTCCCTCACCGGCCATTTATCCGCCGGCGGTGCACACCGCGGAATCGACAAAACGATGATGAAATTAGGACGGCGCGATGGCAAGACCAGTCGCGCACGCCCCGAGCCGGGCCACGTCAGGCGGCGACCTTGCGCCGCCGGATGTGACCCTCCGCGAGATACCATTCGGCGGTGCGGCGCACCCCCTCGGCGAGGCTCACCCGGGGCGCATAGCCCAGCACCTGCCGCGCATGCTCGATCGAGAACGCCCGGTGCTTCTTGAAGAAATGCGCCCGGCGCGGGTGCAGGGGCGGCTCGATGCCGAGCGGCTTGCAGATCCCCTCGCAGGCGACGGCGGCGGCTTCCAGCGGCCAGTAGGGCAGCCGCAGCCAGGGCTTGGGCACGCCCAGGGCCTTGGCGATCTCGGCCACCCACTCGTTGAGCGAGACCCAGCGGTCGCCGGCGATGATGAAGGTGCCGCCGAGCGCCGCCGGATGCTCGCCGCACAGCAGGATGCCGTCGACCAGGTCGTCGATGTAGACGAGATGGTAGAAGGTCTCGCCCGAGCCGAACATCACGAAGCGGCCGTCGTTGACCGACTTGAAGAGCTTGAGAAAGCGCAGGTCGCCCGGGCCGTACATGCCGGCCGGGCGGAAGACGACACCCGGCAGCCCGGCCTTGAACGCCGCCTGCGCCGCCTGCTCGCCCTCGAGCTTGGTGCGCTGGTAGATGTCGCCGGGGTTGAAGGGGCTGGTCTCGGTGCAGGGGAACTCCTGCACGTCGCCGTGCACGCCGATGGTCGAGCAGTGGATGGTCCGCGCCACCCCGTGCTTGCGCGCCGCCTCGAGTACGTTGACCGTGCCGCCGACATTGATGTCGGCATAGTAGCTGTCGGGGTGCTTCGCGGTCCGGTAGACGGCGGCGATGTGGTAGATCCTGGCCACCCCCGCGGCGGCGCGCTCGACATCGGCGCGCTCGCGCAGGTCGCCGGTCACCAGCTCGACCCCGGCCGCCGTCAGGTGGTCGGTCTTGGCCGTGGGGCGGACCAGGGCGCGCACCGGATGGCCGTCACGGCGCAGGCGAAGGGCCAGGTGCCCGCCGCAGAAGCCGGTCGCACCGGTGACCAGAACGGGTGTCTCTGCGGCTGACATGATCGCTCGCTTCCTGCTGGTGGCCATTGCCCGCCCTGCCGCCGCCGGGGCGAGGCGGCTCGGCTGCATCGACAGGACGGCACGTGGGTCGGTTCCGGAAAACGGCGAGGCCGGCCGGCCCGCCCGCAGCCGCCGGCCCCCGTGCCCGGACGCCAGCCGGTAGGTAGAGCCAAAGTGCTGGCGCGACAACGGCCAAGGCGATGCCGGCAACGGGCGGCCACGACCGGGGCGCCCCGACCGGTCAGCGCAGCGCCAGGTCGACCAGCCCCGGCACCGCTACCGCCAGTGGGACGGCGCCGCCGATCCGCGCCCGGTTGCGGGCGAGGTCGGCGCCGAAGGCCGCCAGCGCCCGGGCCAGCTCGGCGGCGGTCCAGCCCAACTCGGCCGCCAGCACGTCGGCGGCGACCCGCAGCCGCATCACGTCGAGCCGGCCGGTCGCAACCTCGTCGAGGCGCCGAACCAGCACGTCGTCGAGCCGGAGCGCCATCTCCTGACGCACCGCATGGCGCACCCGCGCCGCGAAGATCGCCTCCGGCGAGCGGTCGGACGACGGTGCCGCCGCCAGCACCTCACGCCACCCGCCGCCGTGCTCGGCGACCAGGCGATCCAGCTCGACTCCGCCACCGGGCGCGGCAGCCGCCGCTTCGGCGCGGCAGCGATCGGCATCGAAGCCCCGGGCACCGGGCAGCGCATCCTGCCAGGTGCGGCAGGGCGCGGCGGTCACGCCCAGCCTGGCGATGGCGAGATCGACCAGATGCTCGGCGACCAACCGCGCGGTCGTGTACTTGACCCCCTGCACGCTCAAGAGACCGCGGATGCCGTCGGTCGCGGCGTGGTCGACGACGACGCCGCGACGGCTGCGCTGCACCTCGCTGCCGCGCGGCTCCCTGGCGGCCGGGGTCAGGCCGCCATAGCAGTAGACGATGTCGTCATGGC
The DNA here is from genome assembly GCA_964460465.1 of uncultured Geminicoccaceae bacterium. Taxonomy (GTDB): domain Bacteria; phylum Pseudomonadota; class Alphaproteobacteria; order Geminicoccales; family Geminicoccaceae; genus SLRI01. The sequence continues at coordinate 61,461 of CAYWSB010000006.1, forward strand.
GCAATGCCGCCGGCGGGAAGGCATCGTTGATCTCGGCGATGAAGGCGTCGAGCCAGCCGTCGTCCACGGCGAAGGCGTCGGGATCGTCGGCGTAGACCAGATGGCTCGTGCCGATCAGCGACAGCCCCTGCCAGGGCTGGATGAAGAACAGCCGGCCGTCGGCGCCCGGCACGACCGTGTCCGGACGGCGGCGGCTGCTGACCGCGATCGCGTGGTCGCCCGTGAGCGGCCGGCGGACGACGAGGTTCATGCCGCGCGACAGCCCGCCGAACGGCTGGCTCCGGCGCCCCGGCAGGGTTTCGAGCAGCGTGCCGGCATAGGGGCCGGCGGCGTTGACGGTGAGCCGGCCGGTGATGGCGAGCCGACCGCCACCGAGCCGGTCCAGGGCCCGCACACCCCGCACCTCGCCATCCGCGGCGTGCAGAGCCTCGGCCGCGACGTAGTTGGCCACGACCGCGCCCGCGGCGGCGGCGTCGCGCACGATCTCGAGCAGCAGCCGGTCGGCATGGCGCATCTGCACGTCGTGCCACACGGCACCGCCGTTGACGCTGGCCGGCTCGAAGCCCTGCATCAGCGCCCGACAGGTGTCCCGGCAGACGACCCGCCCCGCCGGCACGCGCGGCAGCGACGGCTCGCCGCCCCGCGTCAGCAGATCGTAGACGCCGAGGCCGATCCGCATGGCCAGCGGGCTGCGCGCGCCGACACCCTTGGTCGGCATCACGAACGGCAGCGGCTCCAGAAGATGCGGCGCCATGTTGAGCCAGCGGCGCTGCTCGAGGGCGGACTGCCGCAGCCGCTCGATGTCGAGCTGCTGCAGGTAGCGCAGCCCGCCATGCACCAGCTTGAAGGAGTTGTGCGACGTCGCCCCGCCGAAGTCGCCGCGACTGACGAGGGCGGTGCGCAGGCCACGCTTGGCGGCGTCCCGGGCGATGCAGGCGCCGTAGATGCCGGCGCCGACGACGACGAGGTCGAAGTCCCCCGCCTCCAACGCCCCCAGATCGCGCTTCACGCGTCGGGCTTCGGGCCGGCGGACCGCCCGTCCTTGCTGGCGAAGAGCAGCAGATGGTGGCCGGTGCCGGCCACCCAGCCGCGCGGCAGGGCGTTGAAGAGATCGACGAAGAGGGTGTTGAACAGCCGGGCCTTGAGACCCTTGTGCACTCTGGTGCGGACCGGGAAGCGCTCGACCACCAGCCGCCGCTCGGCGAAGGGGGCGGCCATGGCCTGGAGCTCGGCGGCCCCCAGCCAGTGGAACACCGGCGCGGCCAGATGGTCGATCTCGACCTTGGCCAGGCGGTGCATCAGCCGCAGCCACGAGCGGCGGTTGACGGCCATCAGGATCGCCGTGCCACCGGGTGACAGCACGCGGTGGATCTCCCGGACGACGCGCTCGGGGTGCGGCGTGAAGTGCAGGACGGTGTGGCAGTAGACGAGGTCGAAGCTGGCATCGGCGAAGCTCATGGCCTCGCCGTTCATGACCAGAAAACGGCCATCGAGCCCGCGCTGCGCGAAATTGGCCCGGGCGAGCTCGATCGCCGTGGGTGCGATGTCGATGCCGGTGACCCGGGCGCCGCCCAGGGCGAAACGGGCGGTGTCGTTGCCGAGGCCGCAGCCCACGTCGAGCACGGCCTTGCCGGCATGGCCGCCGTAGTCGATCAGCCGCTCGAGGTAGTCGAGCTTCTCGAAGCGATAGGCCTCGGTCTCGGCGAAGAAGGCCCGGCTGCCCGGCTCGCTGCTGGCGATCGGCCAGTCGGTGACGTGCGCGTTCCAGTAGTCGCGCACCGCCGTCATCGCCGGGTCGAGCGACGGTGCCGCGGCTGGGGGTACGTGGTCTCGGACGGCGGCTGCCATCGGCTCAGGTCTCGCCGTGGCTGGCGACGTTCGGCTGCCGGACCGGCTCGCCGCCGGCGCCGACCCGATCGAGCACCGCACGCATCTTGGCCTCGTAGACCGGCCGCGAGTAGGCGGTCTCGTAGAGCCGCCGGGCCTTGGCCACGATCGCCTCCCGGTCCGCCCGGTCGGTCAGGGCGCGAACCAGGCCCTCGGCCATGGACTTAGGGTCCGGATCGACCATGAACGCCACCGAGTCGTCCAGCACCTGGGTGTGCGAGAGGATGCGCGTCGCCACCAGCGGCACCCCGCTCGCCAGCTGCTCGTAGATCTTGAGCGGCGTGTTGCTGCCGTGGCTGCGCGGCGAGACCAGCACCGATGCCGCCTCGATCCAGCGCGTGGCCTCGGCCTTGGGCATCCGCCCCAGCACCCTGACATGCGCCGCGACGCCGAGGTCGCGCGCCCGGGCGGCCAGACCCTCGACCTGGGCCGGCATCCCGCCGATCAGCACCAGGAACGCCTCGGGGCAGGCCGGATGCGCCCGGGCGAAGGCCTCGACCAGGGTATCCAGGCCCTGGTACACCTCGAAGGTCCCGGCATAGAGCACGACCCGCCGCCCGGGCGGCAGGTCGGGAGCGGGGGCCGCCGCCTCGCCCGGCGCCTCGCCCGTCAGCCGGACCGGCTCGAAGATGCTGTTCTCGATCAGGAAGTGCCGCGACGGATCGGGCATCAGCGGCACGGCGTAGCGGGCGAGCTCGGGGCAGATGGTGATCACCGCGTCGGCCGCCTTGAGGCAGCTCGCCTCCAGCTTCTCGAACAGCCCGATCAACAGGCGCGAGGTGGTGAAGCGGTAGTTGCTGAGCTGCTCCGGCAGGCTCGAGTGCATGTCGTAGATCAGCTTGAAGCCGAAGATCGGCTTGAGGAAGCGAAGGAAGAAAACCGCCTCCTCGTGCGCGTGCGCGATGGCGTAGCGACGGCGCAGCAGACAGCCCAGGGTCCAGAGGACGAGGACGGCGTCGAGCCAGAGCTTGAGCAGCGACGGGCCGATCTTGATCGGACCGAGCCACGGGAAGTCCGGGATGCGGATGATCCGCACGCCGGGAATGTCGACGTCCTCGCCCTGGCCGTAGGTCAGGACGTCGATCGACAGACCCTGCTCGGCCGTCACCAGGGTGCGGTAGTAGACGCTGAACGGCGTGCCGCGCGGGGTGAAGAAGGGCTGCGGGGCCACGACCAGCACGCGCCCGCTCACCGGCCCACTCCCCGCTTGCGCAGCTGCATCGCGATCTGGCGCTGCACGAAGGGCAGCACCGGCTGCAGCCGGCCGAAGCTCGCGGGCTGCTCGCGCAGGCTGAGGAGCTGCCGCTTGAGGTCGGCGAACGGCCGGTCCGGATCGATGCTGCCCTCGAGCACGAAGCCGTAGCGGCCGGCGGCGACGGCGGCCTCGGCGGCCAGCGGCAACGGGTCGGAGCCGGGCAGGACGACGATCTGCCGCGCCCGCGCCGCGGCGAAGGCCGGCGGCGAGCCGACGCCGAGGCGGCCGCCATTGTCACCGAGAAAAAGCGTGCCCGGCTCGGCCGCTGCGACGAGGCGGTCGATGATCCGGCCGCGCGCCCCCCACCACTTGCCGAAGCCCCAGGGCACGACGACCAGGCCGTCGGCCCGCCGCGCGGCGGCGATCGCGGCGTCGATGTCCAGCCCGTCGGCGAACGGCCCGGCGGCACCGAGCGCAAGCACCTCGAGCCCCTCGCGGGTGACGATCTGCCGGCCGGCGACGATCACGACGGGGAACGCCGCGCCGCCCTCGGCGATGAGCGCGGCCGGCTCGTCGGTCGGCCGGAGCCGCCAGGCGCCGACTCTCGTCTCCGCCGCCAGCGCGGCGAAGGCATGGTCGGCGGCCGACTCGGTGAACAGCAGCCAGGCGACCGCGGGCACGGTGCCACACCCGGCGCCACCGGCCGCGAAATTGCGGGCGGCGTGGTCGAGAAAGGTCGCGAACGGAACCCCCGGATGGCAATGCACATGGGCGTCGACGAGAAAAGCGCCGGTCCATCGGGTCGAGGACACACCAGCCCTGGCCACCATCGTCATCGTTTGCTCTGAGGTTCCTGTTCCTGCTGGCGCCTGTTATCACCGCGACGACACGACAACAAGCCGACCACCGTCGCGTCGCATCGCGCACGTGGGTATTGCTCATGCCGGCACGACGATCACATCCGACAGACAGGCAAAGGCCGCCGAAAGGCCGCATCGACGACGCGCGGGACCGGCAGAAAGTGCTAATCTGCCGCATTCTCGGGCAGCCGCCGGACGCCGGCGCCCATTGCCTGCGCCGCTCCGGCCCGCGAAGCGACCCGCCGACCAACGCAGCACCCGAAAAGATAGCTGCAGCGCCGCGCTTGACCAGCACTGGCCAGCATCGCGCGGCGCACGAATTGCGGCGGAACGCAATGCCCCTCCCGGGACTGACGTCGATGCCATCCCACTTGTCGACCATCTGTCGCTTGCAGCAGATGGCCATCAATTCGACGCGCCATCGACAGACAATGATTTGAGCTGACCTTGATTTCGACAAGTAGCGCTCTCGATCGCCTTGGGCTTGCAACTCGGCGTCCTCAACCACTTTTTGGTGATGCGATCCACGCGACAGCGGGACCTTGCCAGCCGCACGCAACCTCGGCCATAAAGCGTTGGTTTGTGTGCAACCGGCTCGGTGATCGAGCTGTTTGTCATGATTGCGAGCCACCGAGGAATGCCCGCGGATGCAAACGGACCTCGATCAGCCGACGGCCGCCAACAAGGCGAGCACCATCGCCAAGACGTGGCCGGCGGTGGTCGTGGGCGTCATCACCCACAACAGCGAGCGGGTGATCGCCCGCACCCTCGATGCGGTGCTGGCGCAGCGCTACGCACCCCTGTCCGTGATGGTCTGCGACAACGCCTCCACCGACGGCACGGCAGCGCTGGTGCGCGCCCGCTATCCCGATGTCGAGCTCGTCGTCTTCGAGGAGAACCGCGGCCCGAACCCGGCCCGCAATCGCATCGTCGTGGCCGCCGGCGACGGCCTCGCCCTGATCCTCGACGACGATTGCGTGCCGACGCAGAACATGCTGCACCAGCTCGTCGCCGCCGCCATGGCGCATCCGGAGGGAGCGAGCTTCGGGGCCCGGGTGGTCTACGACCAGGAGCCGGACCGCATCCAGTTCGACGGCACCTTCGTGCACTTCATCGGTGATGCGGTGCAGCGCAACAGCCACCGGCTGATCGCCGAGGTCGACGACGCGACGCGGGCCGTGGGTGCGCTCGGCGGCGGTTGCCAGTTGATCAGGGGCAGGCCCTGGCGCGCCGTGGGTGGCTTCGACGAGGAGCTGTTCTTCGGCCGCGAGGACGGCGAGTTCTCGCAGCGCCTCGGGATCGCCGGCTACCGCTCCTACATCGTGCCGCGGGCCGTGGTGCGTCACGCCGTCGAGCCGCGCGGCATGGCCGCCAGCTTCTACCAGATCCGCAATCGCTGGCTGGTGATGCTGGCCCTCTATCGTCTGCGCACCCTCCTGCTCATCGCCCCGGCCCTCCTGCTGCACGAGGTCGTCATCGCCCTCTTCATGCTCAAGCAGGGCGCTGCCGGCCGCTATCTCCGGGCCAACCTCGCGGTGCTCGAAAGCCTGCCCCGCATCCTGGCCAAGCGGCGCCGCGTCGCCACCTTCCGCCGCGTCCCGGACCGCGCGTTCCTGTCCGTGGGCCCGATCGCCGTGCGCGAGGAGCTCCTGGCGCCGGGCAGCTGGCAGCAGCGGCTCAAGACCGCGCTCGACAGCTTCTACGCCGGCTATTGGCGGCTCGTCAGGCCGCTGGTCTGAGGCCGCGGCGCGCAGCCGCCACGCCGGCTCAGTGGACCGGCCCGCCCGCCAGCCGCCGGCGGATCTTGGCGGTCATGATCGCCAGCAGCGACTGGCGACCGTCACCCGGCAGGCGGTGGACGTAGTCACCCTTGAGCCGCGGGATGTGGAAGGGATCGTCGCCGCGGCGGTTGCCGCAGCGGCCGGGGACGATGCCCCAGAAATTGGTGGCGAAGCCGGCTTCGCGCGACAGCGCCACGGCGGCCGGCGAGCCCTCGGTGTAGGGATAGCAGAGATGCCGGCAGATGGCGCCGCCCAGGGCCGCGTCGATCAGTGCCCGCGACCGCTCGAGATCGTCGCGCACGGCCGCGGCGATCTCGGCCGGCGCCTCGAAACGCCCGGCGCCGTGCGCCGCCACCGCCGCCGCGTAGGTCCGGCGCAGCTCCTTGCCGGCACCGCGCGACCTGAAGAAGGCGGCGCCACCCTCGGCCCGGACCCGGTCGACGCAGGCCTCAAGGACTGCGGGCTCGGGCCGATAGCGGGGCTGCACGCGCATCAGGCTGGCGGCGCCGAACAGCGGCAGGCCGTAGCTCCCGGCCGGCCCCGCGGCCGCCAGCCGTCCCTCGCAGCCGGACGGCACCGGCAGGTCGAACGGTGCCGCCCGATGCCGCGGCGAGAGGAAGCCCTCGACCGCCGAGGCCACGGGCACCCGGTGGTGAAAGCGCGTGTGCGACTGCAGGTCGATGACGCCCGAGGCGTGCAGGGCGCGGATCTCGTGCCAGTTCATGAGCTCGGGATCGCGCACGCCGAGCGCCCCGGCAGCGACCCGCCCGGCCCAGACGTCGTCGAGATTGGGGTCGGCCGCGCGGCCTTCCGGGACGTAGCCTGGGATCAGGAAGACCGTCGCCCTGAAACCGTAGCGGCGCAAGAGCGGCAGGCCGTAGGTCCAGACGCTCTTGCGGCCGTCGTCGATGGTCAGCATCACCGCCCGGGCCGGGGCCGGCTCCTCGCCGCTCAGGTGGCGCAGGAGGGTGTCGGCGTCGATCGTCCGGTAGCCGTTGCGCTCGAGATGGCGGAGCTGCGCCTCGAACGGCTCGGGCTCGATGGTGTGGAAGGTGAAGACGGGCACGTCGCCGGCCGGCAGCGACCCGATGTCGCGGACCACGAAGTCGGGATAGCCGCCGCGCAGCGCCTGCCACTCGTCGCGCAGGCCGGCGAGGGTCGTCGACAAGGCGTTCAACATCGGACCTCTTCAGCGCAGGAAGGGCGAGGTTCACCCGCCGCGCCGTTCTAGCGCACCAGGGCCGGCAATGGCCAAAGGCGATGTCGGTGGCAGCCGCCGGCGCCGGTCGCTCCGCGGCCGGCACCCGCCCGGAGCGGCACAACGGAGCGCTCGCGCGCCGCCGGCGCAAGCCGTGGGTCGGAATGCGTGGGATAGGAGCGGCACCTTCGGCTGTTCTTCTGCTGTCGCCGGGCACGCGCGCCGCGGGTGCGCGCCGGGTAGGCCCAGGACCAAGAACCGAGCAGGAAGGCCTTGCGCGTTGAGCGAGCTCCAAACGCCGCCTGCCGTCGCCGCACCGATCTTCGTCGTCGGCGCGGCGCGCTCGGGCACCACGCTGCTGCAGTCGATGATCGGGGCCCATCCCGACATCGCTCTCCTGGGCGAGCTGCACTTCTTCGACCAGATCATGCGGCTGAAGGAGACGCTCCCCGAGCCGTTCGCCGCCGCCGCCATGGCACCGCTGCGGCAGGGCATCCTCAAGTGCCACGCGATCCAGTTCGTACCCGACTTCGAGCCCGTCCTCGACCGGGCGCTCGAGCGGCTCGCGGCGATGCCCGCCCCGACCTACAGGGACCTCTTCGCGCAGCTGCTCGCCGCCCACGGCCAGCTCGGCGGCGCCAGCCGCGTGGGCGAGAAGACGCCGTCGAACGTCCGATACCTGCAGGAGCTGGCCAGCTACTTCCCCGACGCCAAGATCGTCCACATCCTCCGCGACCCGCGCGATTCGATCTCGTCGCGCATCCGCTACCCGTTCACCTCCTCCTCGGTCATCTTCAACACGCTCCTGTGGAAGATCGAGATGATCTACGCCCTCGACTTCGCCGCCGACCGGGCGGCGGTGGCGGACCGCTACATGGAGGTCCGCTACGAGGACCTCGTGACCGAGCCCCGGCTGGTGCTCACCCGCATCTGCCGCTTCATCGGCGTCGACTTCGCCGAGGCGATGCTGGCCGGCCATCGCCGGGCCGACCAGGTCGTCAAGGACGAGCCCTGGAAGGAGGGCGTCGCCCAGCCGGTCAACGACCGCTCGGTCGGGGCCTGGCGCGAGCGTCTCACCGCCGGCCAGGTCGGGCTGCTCGAGCGCGTCGCCGGCGCCTACCTGAAACGCACCGGCTATGCACCGCAGGCGACGGTCGGCGGCCTGCGCATTGTCGTCGAGGCGCTGCGCGACGCGCTGGGCTACGTCCCCTACAAGCTGGGCGAGACGTGGCGCGCCCGCCGCGCCGATGCGACGGGCGATTCGATCGGCAGCGATTCGGGGAAGATCAACGCGATGCTGCTGCGCGCGCTGCGCTGACCCGGAACGCGGGAGCCGGCGGCGGTCAGGAGCCCGGCCTGGTCGCCTGCGGCAGGGGTGGCCCGAGCACGGTGGCCAGGAGGCCCAGCACCAGGTTGCTGGCGATGACCACGGCATAGCTCGCCAGCGAGACGGCGAGCGCCGCGCTGGCGGCGACGCCGATGCCGCCGAAGAAGAAGACATAGGCGCCGTCCTTGAGCCCGAGCCCGAGCACGGTGACGGGCAGGAGCGCGATCATCGTGATGACGGGCAGCAGCGTGATGATCCAGAGCGGGCTCACGGTGACGCCAACCGCCTGGAACAGGAGCCAGGCCCAGAGACCCCGCACGAGCATCAGGACGATCGCCAGCAGCACCGCCCGGCGCATGATCCGCGGATCGGTCAGCATCGTCCGCATCGCCGCGTGCATCGCGCCGATCCGTTGCAGCGCGCGCTCGGCCACGGCCGCCGCCGAGCCGCGGGCGGCGATGCCGTGCAGCACCCGCATCGCGGCGGCGAACAGCCGCCGCGAGGTCAAGGCGAGCGTGGCCGCGAGGACGGTGCCGGCGACGGCCGCCACCGGAAGCGCGACCCGGGGGCCGAAGGCCGCCTGGTGCAAAAGCCAGGTCGCGGCCAGGGCCGAGAGCGCGATGCCGGCCGCCACGGCGAGGTTGATCACCCGGTCGGCCAGGATCGAGGCCGCGGTGAAGGCGAGGCCGCGCGGGTGATGCCGCAGGAGCACGGCGCGCAGCGCGTCGACGGCCAGCGTGTTGGGAAACAGGAGCCCGTGATAGTCCGAGAGCAGCAGCGCCCGCTGCACCGTGGCGTAGGAGACCACCGCCCGGCGGCCGCCGAGCAGCACCCACCATTTGACGCCCATCAGCACGCGCGTCGCGAGATAGCACAGGATGGCGAGCACCAGCCAGCCGAGGTCGACGCCGCGCAGGGTCCGGAACGTCTCGCCGAGATCGACCAGCCAGGCGATCATGCCCAGCACCGCAAGCCCGAAGACGAGCTTGAGGGCGAAGCGACGGGCCCCGCTCATCCGTGCCCGCGACGCCCGGCCCGGCGCGCCCCTGCGAGC
>CAYWSB010000007.1:0-32812 GCA_964460465.1 uncultured Geminicoccaceae bacterium
GGTTTCAATCCACGCCCCCGCGGGGGGGGCGACCTGCTGCGCCACGATCGACCGCGCCTGGCCAACGTTTCAATCCACGCCCCCGCGGGGGGGGCGACCGTCCAATCGATAAACGATTGAGAAAGAACGACAAGGTCGACGCCGTCTGCGAACGTGCCGAACGTTGCACGCCGCGGCGCGCACGAGGACTGCCATCCAACGCTACCCCGTTGAAAAGCCGAGGTGAAGATCCCGTGCGAACCTCCCGGCATGGGCGTGCCCGCTTCCCATTCGCACGCTGGCATCAAACGATCAACGGCCCGTCGAGATCGACCGCCGGCTTGGCCCCGACATGCTCCACTCTGCGCCGCGCATTCGCACCCAGATAGTAGAACCGCAGGCTGTCGCTGTCCGGATCGATCTCCTTCAGCAGCCGCCCCTTGAGCACCGCCCATTGCGCCGGGTCGACCTCGCATTCGAACACCGAGTACTGTACCCGCTGGCCCCAGTCCTGGCACGCCTTGGCGACGCGCCGCAGGCGTCGGCGACCGGCCGGGGTCGTCGTCTGCACGTCATAGGAAACCAGCACCAGCATCCTCTACTTCCAGACGAAGGGTGGATAGCCGTCGAGATCGCCCCTGAGATGCCGGGCCAGAAGCTGCGCCTGGACATGCGCCATGAGTCCGATGGTCACGGGCTCGCCCAGGAACTCGTGCCGCAGCTCCTCCTTCTTGCGCTCCTGGTAGGCGATCAGCACCGCCTTGCGCGCCTCGTCGCTCATCGTCACGGCGCCATTCTCCGCCGTGCGGAAATCCTTCACGCCCAACTGCCGCCGGTTGACCAGCGACAAGACCAGCCGGTCCGCGAGCCAGGGCCGGAGCTCCTCGCAGAGATCGAGCGCCAGGCTCGGCCGCCCCGGCCGGTCGCGGTGCAGGAAACCCACCGCCGGATCGAGCCCCACCGTCTCCGCCGCCGACCGGCAGTCGTGCACCAGCAGCGTGTAGACGAAGGACAGGAGCGCATTGAACGGATCGAGCGGCGGCCGCCGCGACCGCCCGCGAAAGCGCAGCGCCGGCTCGTCCACCAGGATCAGGTGATCGAGCACCCGGAAATACGCCGCCGCCGCCTCGCCCTCGAGCCCGCGCAAGCCGTCCGTGCCGTTGGTCCGCTCCGCCCTTCGAGCAATGTCCGTCAGCCGCACGATCGTGGCATCGAGGGCGCCGGCGGCATCCCCGCCGATCCGCTCGCGATGGTCGCGCAAGGCTCGCCGCAGCACTGCCCGCTGGTTCAGGGCCTTGCCGATGACGACGCTGCGCACGAGGGCGGCACACCCCGCCTCGTCGTCGCTCCGCCGGTACTGCTCGCGCCGGAGGAGCACGTTGCCCGCCACCGGCCCCTCGACCCGCGCCAGGAACCGCCCGTTCTCGGTGAGCCAGGCCACCGTGACCCCGCTCTCGGCGCAGAAGGCCATGAGCTGCGGGCTCATCGCCACCTGCCCCATCCCGACGATCCCGCCGATCGTGTGGATGGGCACCCGCGCCTTCTCCTCCCGCTCGACCGAGACAACGACATTGGCGCCATCCTTCGACAGGTAGCTGCCCTGGCTGCTGACGTAGAGCGTGTTCAGGTGCCGGCGCATGGCACCCCCTCCGCTTCGCCGTCGTCGATCCGCCGGTGCAGCCAGCGCGCCACCGAAGGCGGCTTCTCCAGCCGCTTCGGCCGGCAGAGCTCGATCAGCGAGCACGAGTCACAGCGCTTGGCCTCGTAGATCGCGTGCGGCGTCTCGCGCGAGGCCAGCATGCCCTTGATCCCGTCGATCACGTCCAGTGTCAGCCGCCGCAGCTCGTCGTCGATCGACACCACCAGCCGCCGCCGGGTCTTGCCGTAGAACAGCGCCCCCTCCGGCACCGCCTGCCCGGTCATCGCCTCGAGGCACAGCGCCTGCGCTGCGAGCTGCACCTCGTCCGCCCGATGCGCCTTGGGCCGCCCACGCTTGTACTCGACCGGATAGGGCCGCCAGGGACCAGAGCCCTCCCGATACCACTCGACCACATCCGCCACCCCGGCAATGCCGAGTGCCGGTGCGGCGAGCGGCAGGGACCGGCTGACCCTGCCACCCTTGCGGCTCGCCGTCCCCGGCTGGTCCGACCGCTCGTGCAACAGCCGCCCCTCCACCGTCGCCACGTTCTCGGCCCAGACCCGCTCCAGATGAATGAGCGCACACTGGCGCGGGCAGAAGAGCCAGTGCTGCAACGCCGAGAGCGGGATCGGGTCGGGCGGCTCCATCAGACGATAGCGCCGCCACGCTCGAAAAAATCGCGCAACTTGAGTGCTCCAGCCATGTATCCGAGAAAATCGGGCTCGTACTCGTACGGCCAAACAAACAACTCTCGCTCCCCGGGCAGCGCTTCGAGACGCAGCTCGTCGATCTTGTGCGCCCAAAGCTGAACGCTATTTTCGAGCAGTGTCCGAAAGCCAACACGGTGACCCGAGCGCAATCGGGAGGCAAGCGCCCGATCCACGACAACCAAACGCGTGTCGGCATCGATCACCTTCCCGCGTTCCCTCACCGCGGGATAGTCTCGGAGTCGCTCGGCTTCCGCCAAGCCATCATGACCGAGGCCACCGCGTTCCTTGATCTCCTCGGCCAACGCCCGAGTTATCAAGACGGCGGGATCGTGTTCGACATCCGCCAGGAGCCCCAACTCGGCCGAGAGCAGTCTCTTGAGGACAGCGGCCGAATACCGCGCGCCGGGATTGCGCGTAATGCCACCACCTTCATCCATATAGAAGTCGAACACTTCTCCAGTGCCCTTCTCACCATGTCGGTTCACGCGTCCTCCCACTTGGATGAGACTGGCGGTCGAAAAACGCTCTCGAAAAGCTACGCGAAAGGAAAAGTCAACCCCGGCCTCGACGCAACTTGTCGCTACGAGAGTCCAGTCGGCTTGGCTGGCACCCAGCCGCTCTTGAATTCTTGTTATCATGGTGCCGCGATCTCGTGGCATTAGCGCAGTGGAGACGTGTTCTGTATCGTATCCCAAATCGCGCATGCGGCGCGCCACCACCGCGGCACTCTGCACCGTGTTCAAGATAACGAGTCTTGGACCTTTGCGATCGCAGATTTTGGAAATAAGCTGCTCAACATTCTCAAACAAACCGCATGTTCGATAGCGAAGTCGATGGGTCTCTGCCGCCAACAGAAGTTTTTTCAGCTGAGGCGAAAGCATTTCGGGGAGTTGCTGAGGCTGGCACACTATATCGGCATTCTCCCAAAATCGCGCTAGAGAGCCGCTAGCGAGAACAAAGCGACAGTGCCATTGTGTTGTCAGCTCTTGTAGCCAACGCCAATTCTGCCTCCAAAGATGAGCAGGCAGTGCTGCGTGCGCCTCATCAACGAATACCGCTGATCCGGGCAGCGCATGAAGCTTTCGCAGTTGTCCAGGCAGATTGGATGCTAACGTCTCGAAGAATTGCACCGCGGTAGTAACAACAACTGGAGCGCGCCAAAGCACTGCAAGATCACGCAAGCCTCGAGTTTCGAAATCCGCTCGATGATGATGTTCGACAACAATCTCGTCCGCCACCTCACCTGGAAGTACGATCGCCTGGCGAAGACGATCGACGGTCTGATTGATAATATTCGTGTAGGGCGCAATGATAAAGAGACGACGAAGTCCCTCGGAGTTGGCTCGACGAATGAGGTGGGCCGTGACAGCAAGCGTTTTGCCGATCCCGACCGGTCCCTCGCACGCCACCATCGGAGCGGAGATCTCTGCGTCGCGGCATGCCCGATAGAACTCGCGACGATGTCGATCCCGCTCTGCATCGCCACCAGACCGCAAGCTTGCCACGTGTTCGTCAAGCTTGCGCAGGCGTTCGCCCCAACGCGGGCTAGGAGGAGAAGGCAACTCGTCTCCTGAATCGAAGCGCGCCGTGTCCGCATGATCGGCATCGACTAAGCAGGAAAGCGCGAGCCGCATCGCCAATCCGCCCCTCGCCGCCGTTGCCTGAGAAGGACCAGGACCGGCGGCGGCTACGTGGGTAGCCATATAGGAGGCCAGATTTGCGTTGGTCCGCTTGATCAGTTCCTCATGATCGTCGAGACTTCGATTCTCCCAGCGAAGGCCTCGTAGTCTTCTGCCCAGACCGTCCGCATCGAAATGGTCGGTTCGGGAAGGCAATCCAGGGGCATGGTGACCACGCACGAGCCAAGCAGCCATCCAGTTACCGGCAGCCGAAACGTACGCGACGCCCGCGTCGATATGGTCCCAAACCAGCGATGCGCCTCTCCCCTTGGCCAGCGCAGACTGATTCTCCTCGTCCAGTTTCCCGAGATCGTGAAAGGTTGCTGCCATGTCGATTGCGTCGAGCAGCTCGCGCGATTGCGGAGTAGCGAAGCGCAGCATTGACTCCGCACGCAAGCGGGCGCCGCGCCTGACGTTGGCCACATGCTCGGCGTAGGTTTGCGGCGCCGCGTCCTCCCGCGGGGCGGAATGCGCCAGTGGCTTTGAACGGTTCACGCCCGATCCGCACTCCAGTCCTTTATGCAAAGGTCTTCAAGATTTTTGAGCCGCTCGCGAATCTCCGCCGGCAACCGGTCTTCGGCTGGAACATCGTATTCGGAGAGGGAGCGTGAGGGCTGATCCGGATAGACTTTCTTGAATGGCGTCAGGGCGTCGATGATCCTGTAGTCCGGGCATGAGCCGAGCGGGCTCTTGTGCTCGCCATACCAGGCATGAAGAATTTCAACGTCCGGACGCGCCACCGACGCATTGGCGCGGTAGGCCAACGGGATGAGGAATTTCATCAGCTCGATGTCCTGCGACGAGCAACCGCTCTTCCGCGCCATCAGTGGATTGACGAAAAAAGGCATTACATAGACCGCATGGGGAACGAACCGCCAAGCAAGCGGCGCCATGCCCCGATCCTTGCCTTCCTGAACACCGGCCTTGTTGGTCCAGGTCTGATATTCGATGTCGATCGGAGCAACACTGATACCAGGTCCAAATTGGACAACGCCGGTGCTGATAAAGTGATTCTTCTCTAACCCTTTTTCGCCAATGTTCAACTTTTTCGATTCATTTCCAGTTTCATCAGGATCTTCCTTCATGCTTTCCAAAAATGTGTTGCCGAAAACCCGTGCATCCCAGTACTCTTGGACAAAAGCATCTCGACTCATTTTGCCCACCGCTTTCCGATCTCGGCCGCGCGTTTCGAGAATCTTGAACCTTCGATCGGCACCGCTGGCCTTCAATCGCGAAGCTTCTATTGCCTCCTGACAAACAGAGCCATCCTCGTCTGCCATCAAGTCACGTAGCTTCCGCTTGAAAGATACGGGCGAAATGAGGCCTCGCCGGTCGGCACCCAACGTGCGCGGCTCTCCCTCCGCGTCCGGGTCTCCGTTCGGATTCGAGCCGCGCACCTCGATCACGAGAAGGCCGGTACCTCGGTTGAAGTCGCTCATCCACGTAACTCCTCTGCTGGGGCCGCAACGGTCTCGCGCTCGCTCTTTCTCGGTGGCCCGGCCACGAAGCCGAGCAACAGTTCGGCCCGAAAAACGTCATCCGCGTGTCGAGGCAGCCTCCCATGGAGGTCCCGACACAACGCTTCGGCATCATTGAGCTGGGATATTGCTGTCCGCATCGGCCAGCCGCGTTTTTTCTCGTCCTTCGAGGCGTCTTGGCGTGTTAGCCTGAACGCTGCATCCCGCACCGTCGGACGCTTCGCCCAAGCCGCGTAGGGAGCCCAGCGTCGTGATAGCACGGCAAGTGCCCTGACCGGATCGGCTTGCGCAGTGGCGAGGACGGCGTTGCCGAGAAGCGACGGGGGAACCTCGCCTTTTCGGACATCCGCGCAGTAACCAGCGTGAACGGCATCTGCTACGGCAAGCAGTTGTCCGAGCTTGAAGGCGACATCGCTCATGTAGTCCTCCTTGTGGCGACCGAGCTTGGCAAGCAGAATGCCGATGCCTGCCAAGCCGCGGAGCGCAGCGTCTCGGTCGTAGTTGAGCGCATGGTGAAGCCGCTCCCGCGTTGCGTCCTGCCGAACGGCGTGCGCAGCACCAGAGATTGCGCGACCCTGTCTGTCGAGAAGGCACCGCAAGCTGCTCCGCGCTACTCGCGCGGCTCCACTCTCGTTCAGGAACAGCTCGAGAGCTTCGCTGACCGTAACGCCGACAGGCTCTCTCTTGGCCGCTTCCCGGCCTTCACGAATGAATGTTGCACGAGTTAGCTTCGAGATTTGTAGCGGTGCAATCGCAGGTGCGCCTCGCCGCGCAACCACCTTGCCCTTGCTCACGATTGGCATTTGCAGCCAAGACGGCGTATTTTTCTGAGCGACGGCCCAGCCTTTCCCGGCCTCGTAAAGGTCACCGATGCTGAACGCGCGATGGAGGATCGCCTTGGCGTTCCCTGGCTCAACCTTCCGAAGCACCGTTAATGTGACGGGCGTCATGCGGAAGTCGGCGCCGACCTTCGCCTTCACGGCGTCGATAACGCGCTCGGTTCGTTTCAGAAAATCACCGCGCCCGTCGATCCCCTCTCCGTCGTCCGCCCGTTCACCATCATCGATGAAAATTTCCGCGAGCGGTGCCTCCAGCGCATTGTCGACGAATGCGAGCAGCAGATCGGTCTGCTTCGGCCGCTCGCTCGGAATCCCGGACCAGGTCTGTCCACGCCGATGCTCCGCCGTTGCCTCGTCAAGTGCGCCAGCGAGCCGCTGCATGAGTTCGGCGCTAACGGGTAATGCTTGGTCAGCGGCTCGCCCATATCGGTGTGCGGCCTTAATCTCTTCGTTCTTTGCGAAAAGATAAACCTGACCGAGCAGAGGTAACGTCGGCTGAGGGAAATTGCCTTTGTGCAAACTCGTAGTTGTACCAATATATGCGCAGTGCCGTTCGACATCAACGGCGTGATTGCCGGCTGCTTGAAGAGCCGCACTAACTAGGCCGACATGGTCTGCACTCACAACATCACGCGAGTACTCACCACGTGCGACATCGAAGTATAAGGATGCTCCTAATAGACTGTCTGGCCTCCCCTGTTTAGACTTTTTTCCGATCAGCGCCAAACAAGCAATATCGACTAATTCTATGTCTCCATCATGAATAGATTCAAAAAGCCAACGACAAAGATCTTGAATAAATGCAACAGTATTTGCGCACGCCATCAGAAATCGAGTGATGACAGCCGCAACAACAAAAATATCCTTACTCGAATTTGTGAAAATTTTGTGCCGTTCGTGAAGGCTGTTTTTTAGTCCGACTGACGGCCAAGCGCTCCAATCGTTCGGCTCCACGGGATAATCGTTCGACATCGTGACTAGACGTTGTCGTCGCTCACCGAGCGAGATTTTTCTCCACTCATCGGCGAACGCGCTGTGCCAGTCCGGGTCCTCCGGCACGGAAAGCAACGGCCGCTTTAGCTGGACGTAGGGAAAGCTGTTGTGCTTACCATTGCGGAGCGTCCACGATGAGGCCACCCGGTCGCTCCTGAGGAGTGAGCCTTCAGCCAATCTGCCGTCTCGATCGAGGCGTAGATGAAGCGCATCGCTCTTCCCCGGGGACTGCACGTCGGGGTGTCGGAGCGTGACTGGGAAGCCGGCCGCCGTAAGGCCGCGTTCTAGGACAAAGAACTCACTGAGCAAAGGTCAAAACTCCAGCTCGGACCCGCACACCCTGCGAGAAGCGTGGCATATACTTGCCGTTGACTGGCCGATCCCAAATGCTCTCCAGCATCGACGGAACGGTCAGATTGAGGTCTGCATCCACCTCGTAGTCATCGCGGAATGGCCCCCAGTAGGAGCAGGTAAACTCGCGCCAGCCGAGGACGGGCGTGCGGAAGCATTGTCCTTGCACCAGCCTTCGTTCGAATAATGCCTGAAGATGGTGTTCAGGGTTATGCCCTAGGCTGCCAAATTTGCCTTCCACTTTCCCGTAAAGCCGGTAGCAAACATCAGCAACGACGGTTGCGAATAGTTGCATGTTTGCTTTCTTTCCGGCCACTGAGGCTTTTCGAAGGGGGCCGCCATAATTCGTAGTGTATTTCTGAAATCGAACTGTTCCACCTCCAATTCCAGATTTTCTGCAGACTTCTACTTTAGTCGGGCAAATCCAGGCATTTCCGCGTCCGAGCATCGCGATCGCATCGAATATGCCCTTACATGCCGACCAGGTTGGAACGGGGTAGCTTGTTGGAGTTCCCCCTGTATCTGGGCGCGAGAACATGGCGAGTGGTCCGGCAACCTCGATCTGCACCTCATAACTTTTCATGTCGGAATCCTTCAACGAATGTAGCGAACCGTGCGCCAAGCCCGTTGACTCTGGACACCTCTGAGCGCGGTGCCATGCCACTTCCATAGCAGCGCTCGACTGCAACCTCCGCACAGCCGTCGCATGTTCGAGCCGGGCGCTGCCTTCGAGCCGCCGCTGGAAGCCGTCGGAATTCTTGCCGAGATCGTGCAGCAGGCCCGCCACCAGTGCCCATTTCGGCAGCGCCGAACAAGTTGGCGTTCTCTACAGCCAGCCGCGCTACAGCCGCCAGATGCTCGGCCAGACCCTGCCATTCGCTCCGATCCAACAGTTGCTCGCTATGGGCAGAAAAAACCTGATGCATCGACCTCGACCCAAAGCAGGCACGAGCCGGCGCACGTTGACCGCCTGCCAAGCCTGGAATGCCTAAATCTGCCTTGGGCTCAATTCCAGATAGTGATGGCGAATTGCCCGGGTCAATGCAAGAGGCCGCGCCCCCGACGGATACGCCGGCCTCGATCAGCATCGTTTGGCAGGCAGTCGGCTCGGCCGCCGCGATCCCAGACGGCGGTGCGCCGCGCGCACGGATAAATCGGCCGATTTTTCCGCCACCCCGTCCCAATTTCCGGGCGCCGTCGCCGGCGCTGGCTCAACCCCTTGGCAACGCCCGGAAAACCGCGCCGCCAGGCCCCGCCGCGGCCCCCAGGAAGGTGCGCAGGAGCAGCGCAGCCGAGGAAGGCAAGGCAAGTCGCGTGGAGCCTACTGACGTAGGTGAGCACGACTTGACCGCAGTCCTGACGAAGGCTCCGGTGCTCCTCAGCATCCTCCGCCACCCCGCGCCAATTTCCGCGCCCCCGCCCGCCACCACCGGCCAAGCCCTTGCAAGGGCCCAGAAAACCGGATCGCCCAATCCTGCCGTCCCGGCCGTCCACTTCGCCCGCACGCCCGTCCGCCCGACCCGACGCACCACCCGGCCCCGCCGCGGCGCCTGCGAAGGTGCGCAGGAGCGTCGCAGCCGGGGAAGGCCAAGCGATCGGCGCGCAGCGGACTCATGCCTCATGGGGGCCGCCGCCTCATGTAGCCGAAGTCGGCGATAGGCCCATGCCAGCCACCGCTAGGCCCCCAGGCCGGCCATGCGCGCGGCGCCTGCTGACCTGGCCTGGTTTTTCTTCGCGCCGGGCCGCCGTGTCCGCGGAAAATCCCTCGCGGCGGCCGAAAAACCCCCGGCTGTCGAGAAAATCCGCCGCCGATCCGGCAGTAAATTCCCCGGCGGACGGAAAAAAGACCGAAAAGGCGCCACCACCCGCCCCTGTGGGTCATAACGAACGCTTATGACCAGTCATGTGCCTGCACACGAAACGCCCGATCATGGCGCGTATAGCGGCGCATTTCCGCTCGGGTTGGTTCATATAGCGGTGCAGGAACCCGAGCCGTGCGCCGCTATACGCGCCATTTGTCATAATCTTCGCCGCTATATGCGCCATAAGCGTTCCTTATGGTGCATCGAGCGGCGCATTTGGCCCGATTCGCGACGAACGAACCCGCGAACGAACCCACCAAACGACGAACGAACCCACCGATTCGACGAACGAACCCGGGGAATCGACGAACGAACCCGGGAACCCGCGAACGAACCCGGGCTGCCGGGATGTCGCACCCGCCTTCCGTTTATCGTGGTTTTTCAGTGGCCTGGCGGGCGCGATTTTTGGTCGGGGTGAAGTTTCGGGCGAGCCGGCCGGGGACGGGCGAACCCGGGAACCCGAATCCGCCGAGCGAACCCGGGGCGGGCTTGACGGCGGCAGCGGTTTAGGATACTTTACCTATCGTCGTTCAGGCGTCGGCGAGGCAGAGGTCGGGGACGGCGGCCGCACCGATCGGCCGGCTCTTGAGGAAGCCCTGCCACTCGTCGCAGCCGAAGCTGCCCAGCATCGCCAGCTGGACCTCGCTCTCCACCCCCTCGGCCACGACCTGCATGCCGAGGCCGTGGGCGAGGCCGATGATCGCCTTCGCCAGCGTCGCGTCGCGCGGCCGCCGGGTCATGTTGCGGACGAACGAGCGGTCGATCTTGACCCGCTGCACGGGGAAGCGCTGCAGGTTGCTGAGCGAGGAGAAGCCGGTGCCGAAATCGTCCAGGGCCAGGCTCACGCCGAGGCGGTGCAGCGCGTGCACGGTCCGCTGGGTCGCCCGGTCGGCATCGAGCAGCGCCGTCTCGGTCAGCTCGAGCTCGAGCTGCTCGGGCGCCAGGTGACCCCGGGCCAGGAACCGCTTGACCTCGCCCACGAGGTCGCCGCTGCGGATCTGCAAAGGCGAGACGTTGATCGCCAGCCGCTGCGGCACGAAGTTGCGCCGCTGCCAGCGGTCGAGGTCGAGGGCGGTCCGCTCGAGCAGGAACGAGCCCAGCCGGCCGATCAGCCCGCACTCCTCGGCGAGGCCGATGAAGCGGTCCGGCGGCACCGCGCCGCGCTCGGGGTGGGTCCAGCGCATCAGCGTCTCGAAGCCGGTCACCCGGCCGCTCCGGACGTCGAGCTGCGGCTGGTAGACCAGGGTCAGCTCGGCCCCGTCGACCGCCCGGCGCAGGTCGCCCTCCAGCGCCACCCGCTCGGCGGTCTCGCTGTGCAGCACCGCGTCGTAGAGCCGGAACGTGTTGCGGCCCTGCGACTTGGCCCAGTAGAGCGCCATGTCGGCGTGGCGGAGCAGGGCGTCGCGGTCGGCCGCGTCGGTGGGATAGAGGCTGATGCCGAGGCTGGCGGTGACGCGGAGCTCCGCCCCGTCGACCCGCATCGGCGCCTCGAGGCTCTTCATGATCTTGCGCGCCGGGATGGTGGCGTCGTGCGGCCGCCTGAGGCCGCGCAGGATCAGGATGAACTCGTCGCCGCCCATCCGTGCCACCGTGTCCTCGGCCCTCACCGCCGCCCGCAGCCGCTCGCCCACCTGCACCAGCAGCGCGTCGCCCATGGCGTGGCCGAGGCTGTCGTTGATCGCCTTGAACCGGTCGAGATCGAGGAACGCCACCGCCACGAGCTCGCCCGAGCGCTGCGCGTGCTCGAGGATCCGGGCGAGCCGGTCGTTGAACAGCGTGCGGTTGGGCAGGCCGGTGAGCGGGTCGTGGGTCGCCTGGTAGAGGATGACCGCCTGCGCCTCCTTCTGCCGGGTGAGGTCGCGGAACGCCGCCACGTAGTAGCCCTGGCCGTCGAGCACCGCCTCGCTGATCGTGCCCTCGAGCGGGAAGCGGCTGCCGTCGGCGCGCCGGCCCGTGGCCTCGAAGCTGCGCCCGTCGGCATGCCGGCCGATGTCGCCGCCGACCCACGGCGCCTGGCCGTCCGGGGCGAACAGGGCCGCCATCTCCCGGCCGCGCATCGCCGCGGCCGTGGTCTGGAACAGGCGCTCGGCGGCCGGGTTCATGCTGTCGATCCGGCCGGCGCTGTCGCAGGTGACGATCGCCTCGCCCACCGACGCCATGATGGTGCGCAGCCGCGCCTCGCTGCGGTTGAGGGCCGCCTCGCGGCGGACCGCGGCGGTGATGTCGGTGTAGATGCCGACCGTGCCGCCGTCCGGCATGCGCGATTCGCTGAGCTCGATGTGCCGGCCGTCCCTGAGCGGGAAGCGGCAGGTGCCGCCGGCGGCCCGGCAGGCGAGGCGCTGCGCCTTCCAGGCGGCGTAGGCGGCGTCGTCGAGGTCGAGCAGCGCCCGGGTATGGCGGTCGAGAAACGCCGTGAAGGTCCGGTCGCCCTGGCCCAGGTCGATGCCGGCGAAGAACGAGCGGAAGCGGCTGTTGTGCAGCACCAGCCGGCCCTCGGCGTCCCAGATGGCGAAGCCGTCGTTCATCGCCTCGGTCGGCAGGCTGAGGCGGTCGCGGGCGAGGCGCAGCGCCCCGAGATTGTCGGTGAGCCGGTCGAGCATCGCGTTCACCGCCCGGCCGACCCGGGCGATCTCGTCCGTGCCGTCGATCACTGCCCGGGCGGCGTCGTCGCCGGCGCTGATCCGGTCCGCGGTCTCGGCCAGCCGCTGCAGCCGGTGGGTCAAGAGATGGCCGAACCAGTAGGCCGAGAGCGCCATCAGCGCGATCCCGGCGCCCGCGATCAGGGCACCACGCCGGTAGGCATCGCGAAAGCTGGCGTGCAGTGCCGCGTCGCTGAGCGTCACCGCGAGCGTGCCCAGCCGGTGCTCGCCGGCCGTCACCTCGACGACCCACTGGCCCGGATGGGGGCTCTCGCGCCGCGCCTCGATCCGGCTGCCGAGCCGGGCCGGGTCCTTGGCGGCGACGATCCGGTCGCCGAGATCGGCCAGCACCAGATCGGCGAACTTGCGCGAGGTGGCGGTCTCGCTGATGAACGCCTGAAGCTCGGTGTAGTCGTCGGTCAGGAGCGCCATCCGGCTGAGATCGGCGAGCAGGGTGACCACGTGCCGGTCGGTGCGCTGCCACATCTCGACCTGGCTGGTCAAATGCTGGCGCAGGGTGAAGAACAGGAGTGCGGCGCACAGCACCAGCTGCAGCGTGAAGATCACGAGCACGAAGCGCCAGCGGAGCGACAGGTCGAGCCGCATCAGTGCTCGACCAGGAGCGCCAGCCTGGTCTTGTCGTACTCGCCGGGCCGCACCGGCACGAAGGCGCTCCAGCCCAGCGCCCGCAGCAGCGCCCGGCCCGCGGGGTCGTGCGCCCAGCCGCAGACGGCCCGGCCCAGCCCGGCCAGATGCGCGTCGCCCAGGCGGCCGTGGGCGACCAGGAGGATGCCGGGGATCGCCGGGGTCGCGAACTTGCGCTCCAGCTCGAGGGCGGGGAACAGCGCCACCTGGCTGAGGGCGAAGCCCGGCAGCGCACAGGCCGCCGCCGCGTCGCTGGCCACGGCGTGCAGGCAGGCCGTCTTGGTGCGATGAAAGCTCAGGCGCACGCCGTCCGGCCCGGCCAGGCCCTCGCGCTGGAGCTCGTGCTGGACCAGCTGGGCCACCGCCGACAGCCGCGGCGGCACCGCCACCGTCCGGCCGCGCAGGTCGGCGAACCCCTCGACCCGCCGGGCGGCGGGCGCCACCACGATGCCGGCCAGATCCTCGCGCAGCCGGCCGAGCGGCCGGTAGTCCTGGACCTCCGTGGCGTCGGCGTAGAGGAAGGGATGCAAGAGCGCCACGTCGTAGTGGCCGGCGAGCAGCAGCTGGCGGAACGGCGGGAAGGTGCTCTTGGTCCGCAGGCTCACCGGCCGCCCGCAGAGCTCCGCCAGCGCCGTCGCCAGCGGTCCGAACTGCCGGCCGATCTGCAGCGCCGGCAGATAGGGGAAGATGCCGAGCACCAGCGGCTCGACCGGGCGCTCGCCGGCCGCGGCCGTGCCCGGCGCGGCGATGCCGAGACCGAGCGCAGCGAGCTGCCGAAGGACGCCCCGCCGGGCGACCGGGGTGCCGTTGCCCATTCGTCTGCCTCCGACCGGCCGGCGGCCGCGCCCCGAGCTGCGGGCCGCATAACCTCCAGGCGAACATTCAGTGCTTGGACGAAAACTTCAAGAGAATTCGGGCGCCCCCGGCCCCCGGCCCGCGGCGGCTCACCGGTAGACCAGGGTCGGCAGCCACATCGAGAGGGAGGGGATGAAGGTGACGAGGAGCAGCACGACGACCAGCGGCACGAGGAAGGGCAGGGTCGCGCGCATGCAGACGTCGAAGGGAATGTTGGTCACCTTGGCCAGCACGTAGAGCACGAGGCCGATCGGCGGCGTGAGCAGGCCGATCATCAGGTTGAGCACCATGATGACGCCGAAATGCACCGGGTCGACGCCGATCTTCATCGCCACCGGGAGGAGGACCGGGACCAGGATGGTGATCGCCGCGATGGTCTCGAGGAAGCAGCCGGCGACCAGGAGGATGAGGTTCAAGAGCAGGAGGATGATGATCGGGTTGTCGGAGATCAGGAGGACGAGCTCGGCGAACTGCTCGGTCACCCGGTTGGAGGTCAGGATCCAGGCGAAGATCGAGGCGCCGGCGACGATCAGCATGATCGAGGCCGTGGTCTCGATCGTCTCCATGCTGACCCGGACGAGGCGGGCCGGGGTCAGCGTGCGGTAGACGAAGAGCCCGAGGATCATCGCCCAGAAGACGGCGGCGATGGCGGCCTCGGTCGGGGTCACCATGCCCGAGAGGATGCCGCCGACGATGATCACCGGGGTCATCAGCGAGAGGAAGGCACCCTGGAACGCGCGCCAGAGGACGCAGAGGTCGAAGGCGGCGTCGCGGGGATAGTTCCGCACCCGGGCGTACCAGCCGATCATCACCATGAGCGAGACCGCCATCAGGAGGCCGGGGATGAAGCCCGCGGCGAAGAGCTGGCCGATCGAGGCGTTGGCCATCACGCCGTAGATGACCATGGGCAGGGATGGCGGGATGATCGGGCCGATGGTCGAGGAGGCCGCGGTGACCCCGACGGAGAAGCCGCGGTCGTAGCCGGCGTCCCGCATCGCCTTGACCTCGATCGTCCCGAGCCCGCCGGCATCGGCGACGGCGGCCCCCGACATGCCGGCGAAGACGACCGACGCCCCGACATTGACGTGGCCGAGCCCGCCCCGCATCCAGCCGACCAGGGCCCGGGCGAAGCCGAAGATGCGGTTGGTGATCCCGGCCGAGTTCATCAGGTTGCCGGCGAGGATGAAGAACGGCACGGCGAGCAGCGGGAAGCTGTCGATGCCGTTGACCATGCGGTGCAGCACCACGACGTCCGGCACGTTGCCGGAGGCGAGCACGTAGATCAGCGAGGCGCCGGCGAGGGCGAAGGCCACCGGCACGCCGATCGCGAGCAGCCCGAAGAAGGCGATGAACAGAAGGGCGATGAACAACGCGGCCGGCCTTCAAACGTCGCCGGGATAGGGGCTGTTGCCCCGCAGCCGGCCGACCATGGACTGCAGGGTGCGGCCGATCATCAGCAGAAAGCCGATGAAGACGACCCAGTAGAGCCAGGCCATCGAGAGATCGATCACCGCCATCTTCTGCGCGCCCATCAGGCCGATCATCCGCCAGCCGACCCAGGCGATGTAGCCGAGGAAGGCGATGGTCAGCGCGTCCACGGCGATCATCAGCCACCGCGAGCCCCGGCGCGAGAGGCGCGTGTGCAGGTACTCGACGGCGATGTGCGCGCGCCTGCGGCAGACCATCGCCCCGCCGATGAAGGTCGTGGCGATGAGGAAGTAGCGGGCCGCCTCCTCGGTCCAGCCGAACGAGCTGTTGAGGACGTAGCGGGTGAAGAACTGCAGGAAGACGACGACGGTGAGCCCCCAGAACACGAGGAAGGCCGGCCAGTCCTCGAGGCCGAACTCCCGCCAGTCGAACGGCGGGTCCGGCACCTCGTCGACATGCAGGCTGCCCTCGAGCGGCTGCCGGGGCTCCTCCGCCATCGCCTGTTCCCGCCCGGCGGTCAGTCGATCGCCTGCAGCCGGTCGAACTGCTCCCGCGACCAGGGCACGCTGTCGCCGACGAGATGCGGGTCGACCACGGCCTTGAAGAGCGAGCGGTCGACGTGGTTGACGGTCGCGCCCATCGCCTCGAAGCCGCTCACGAGGTCCTTCTCGGCCTGGAAGATCGCCTCGTTCGAGCGGACCGCCGCCTCCTGGAACACCGCCTCGAAGACCGCCTTGTCCTCGTCGGAGAGCTGGTTCCAGAGATTGCCGCTGACGATGGTGACCAGGCTCTCGGTGATGTGGCCGGTGAGGTTGATCACGGGGTTGGGCTCGTAGAACTTCTTCGCCTCGATGGTCGGCAGCGGGTTCTCCTGCGCGTCGACCGTGCCCTGCTGCAGGGCGAGGTAGACCTCGGCGAAGGCGATGGGCGTGGGGTTGGCGCCGACCGCGTTGGGGAAGAGGACGTAGAGCGGCGCGTCGGGCACGCGGATCTTGAGGCCCGCCATGTCCTCGGGGGTGTTGATGGGGGTCTTCGAGGTGACGTGCCGCTCGCCGTAGTAGAGCACGGCCGCGACGTGGTGGCCGGTGGCGTCCTCGTAGCCCTTCTTCATCTCCCCCCAGAGGTCGGACTGGGTGTAGGCGACCCAGTGGTCGGCGTCGCGGAACATGTAGGGTGCGGAGGCGATGGTCATCGGCTCGAACGAGCGCCCGGCGAAGTTCATGCCGGTGTAGATGATGTCCACCGTGCCCAGCGTCAGGCCCTGGTTGATGTCGGTCTCCTTGCCCAGCGACGAGGCGGGGAAGACCTCCATGGTGTAGCGGCCGTCGGTGCGCGCGGCGATCTCCTCGGCGGCCCAGAGAGCCGCCTCGTGATAGGCCTCGCTGACCTCGTAGACATGCGCGAACTTGAGCGCCCGCTGTGCGGCGGCGGGGTCGGCATGCAGGGCCACGACGGCGGCGCCGGCGAGAACGGAGGCCGCCAGCAGGCGGCGGGTGATCGCTGCGATCATCGCTGTACCTCTCCTGATCGACAAAGGGCCGGACACGGTCAGGCGCCCGTTGGTGATCCCCCTAGACGATTCTCCCGGCAAAGGGAATTCCTGCCGCGCAACGACCGGCATCCTTCACCGCATCCCGGTGCGCAGGCGAGCCGCGGCCGGCGGCCGCGGCGAGGCGGCCGGGCGCCGTTGCGATCCGCGCGGGCACATAGTATAGGGCGAACATTGCCGTGCCCCTGCCCGCAGGACGCTCGTGTTCTGCCAGCAGAGCCGCCGGTGACCGCCCTGCTGCGCGCGCCGCTGCGCAAAGCGACGAAGTCGCCCTCGTCTCGACCTCGCCATGGAGATTGCGCATTGGCAAGTCGCCTCGTCCCGCTGCTCGCCCTTCTGCTGCTCGTCGCCTGCACCCCCAGCGGGGCCTATTGGGGCAGCACGCCGCAGCACATCCGCAGCCAGCTCGACGCCGCCGACCGCCTCCTGGCGGCCGGCCAGACCACGGCGGCGCGCGAGCGCTTCGACCGGCTGGCCGCCACCGGCCAGCCCGAGGCGCTGATCCGCGCCGGGCGGGCCTGGCTCGCCGAGCCCGATCCCGATCGCCAGCGGGCGAGCGAGCTCTTCGAGGCGGCCTGGACCCGCAACTCCGAGCGCCGCGACCAGGCCGGGCTGTGGCTCGCCCGGGCGGTCGCCCCGGACGACCCGGATCGGGCGGTCGAGCTCCTGGAGACCGTGGCCGCCCGCGGCGAGCGCGGGGCCGCCGGCGAGCTGGCGCGGCTGCTCGCCCAGCGCGATCCCGGCGACCCGCGCATCGTCGGCCTGCTGCGTCGCGCCGCGGCGGAGGACGAGGTCGCGGCCCTGCTCACCCTCGCCCGCGACTATCGCGACGAGGAGGCGATCCGCCGGACGCCGCAGCTGCTCGAGGCGCGGCACACCCAGGGCGACGCCTTCGCCGCCAACCACCTCGCCCGGTTCCACGCCGCGGACGGTCCGGTGCCCGACCAGGAGCTGGAGATCACCTGGCTCCGGCGCGCCGCCGAGCGCGGCCACCCGGCGGCCATGCTCAACTACGGCCGGGCCCTGCTCGCCGGCGAGGTGGTGGCGCGCGACCAGCGGCGCGGCATCGCCTGGGTCCGCCGGGCGGCCGAGGCCGACAACCCGTGGGCCCAGCTCGAGCTGGGCCGCCGCCTCGCCCGCGGCGACGGCGTGCCGGGCGACCCGCGGGAAGCCCGGCTTTGGCTGGAACGGGCGGCGGCGCAGGGCAACCAGCAGGCCGCGCGGGCCCTGGCCGAGCTCTGAGGCCACCCGCCGGAGACCGGCCGACCGCCCGCCGGCGGCCAGGTGGCGCGGCCGGCCGCGATTGACAAGGACCGGCACGACCGCCCATGTTGCGGCGCAAACCGAGGTCGGGAGCCTTGCTGCTGCTGCTGTCGACCCGCACTCGATGGAACCGAGCGAACCCATGGCAACGGCAGTCGAACGCGCCGCCGACCCCGCCGCCGGCAACGGCAGGCCGGTCGTCATCACCCTGCCCGACGGCAGCGAGCGGCGGTTCGCCGGGACCACCACCGGGGCCGAGATCGCCGCCGCCATCGCCAGGAGCCTGGCGAAGCAGGCGCTCGCCGTCGAGGTCGACGGCCAGCTTCGCGACCTCGACTGGCCGATCACCGCGGACGCGCGGGTCCGCCTGATCACCGCCCGGGACCCGGAGGCGCTGCCGCTCATCCGCCACGACTGCGCGCACGTCATGGCCGAGGCCGTGCAGCGCGTCTTCCCGGGCACCAAGGTGACCATCGGCCCGGCGATCGAGAACGGCTTCTACTACGATTTCGCCAGGAACGAGCCCTTCCGCCCCGAGGATCTGGAGCGGATCGAGGCCGAGATGGCGGCGATCGTGAAGGCGAACCAGCCGTTCCGCCGGGAGCAGGTGAGCCGGGGCGAGGCGCATCGGCGTTTCGCCGAGCTGGGCGAGACCTACAAGCACGAGCTCCTCGACGCCATCCCGGAGCACGAGCCGGTCACCCTCTACCACCAGGGCACGTGGTTCGACCTCTGCCGCGGGCCGCACGGGCCCTCGACGGGCCGGATCGGCGCCTTCAAGCTCACCAAGATCGCCGGCTCCTACTGGCGGGGCGACGCCAGGAATGCCCAGCTGCAGCGGATCTACGGCACCGCCTTCGCGACCCAGGCCGAGCTCGACGCCCATCTGCACCAGCAGGCCGAGGCGGAGCGCCGCGACCACCGCCGGCTCGGCCGCGAGATGGGCCTCTTCCACATCCAGGAGGAGGCCACGGGCTCGGTCTTCTGGCATCCCAAGGGATGGCGCGTCTGGCAGCAGGTCGAGGGCTACATGCGCCGCCGGCTGGAGAAGGGCGGCTACCTGGAGGTCAAGACCCCGCAGCTGGTCGACCGGGTGCTCTGGGAGAAGTCCGGGCACTGGGAGAAGTTCCGCGAGCACATGTTCACGCTCGCGTCGGAGGAGCGGGTGCTGGCCTTGAAGCCGATGAACTGCCCGTGCCACGTGCAGATCTTCAACCAGTCGCTCAAGAGCTACCGCGAGCTGCCGCTCAGGATGGCCGAGTTCGGCTCCTGCCACAGGAACGAGCCCTCCGGCGCCCTGCACGGCATCATGCGGGTCCGCGCCTTCACCCAGGACGACGCCCACATCTTCTGCACCGAGGACCAGATCACCGCGGAGAGCGTGCGCTTCTGCGAGCTGCTGCAGCAGGTCTACGCCGATTTCGGCTTCACCGACATCCACGTGAAGTTCTCCGACCGGCCGGCGGTCCGGGCGGGCGAGGACGCCACTTGGGACCGCGCCGAGCAGGCGCTCCGCGACGCCACGGAGGCCGCCGGGCTCGAGACCACGCTCAACCCGGGCGAAGGGGCGTTCTACGGCCCCAAGCTCGAGTTCGTGCTCAGGGACGCGATCGGCCGCGACTGGCAGTGCGGCACGCTGCAGGTGGACTTCGTCCTGCCGGAGCGGCTCGACGCCACCTATGTCGGGTCGGACGGGGCCAAGCACCGCCCGGTGATGCTGCACCGGGCGATCCTCGGCTCGATGGAGCGGTTCCTCGGCATCCTGATCGAGCACCATGCCGGCAGGCTGCCGCTCTGGCTCGCCCCGGTGCAGGTGGTGGTGGCGACCGTCACCAACGAGGCCGACGCCTACGGGGCCGAGGTCGAGGCGGCGCTGAAGGCGGCCGGCATCCGGGTCGAGCTCGACACGCGCAGCGACAAGATCTCCTACAAGGTCCGCGAGCACTCGCTGGCCAAGGTGCCGCTGATCATGGCGGTCGGCGGCCGCGAGGCGGCGGCGCGGCAGGTGAGCCTGCGGCGGCTCGGCGGCGAGGCGCAGGAAGTGCTTTCGCTTGACGCGGCGATCGCCCTGTGTCAGCGAGAATCGACAGCGCCCGATCTGCGCGGTTGACAAGTCACCGTCCGGGACGCTTTTTCGTCGAACGGCGTTTCGCCGTTCGACCATTTCGCGTAGAACTACTTGCCCTTGAAACAATGGAGGTCGATCACGGCTGATGGCAGTACAAGCAAAAGGCGACGAACACCGCATCAACGACCGCATCGAGGCCCGCGAGGTCCGGCTGGTCAGCCAAGACGGTGAGATGGTCGGGGTGGTGCCGATAAGGGACGCCCTGATGCGCGCCGAGGAGGTGGGGCTCGATCTCGTCGAGATCTCGCCGAACGCCACGCCGCCGGTCTGCAAGATCCTCGACTACGGCAAGTTCAAGTACGAGGCGCAGAAGAAGGCCAACGCCGCCCGGAAGAAGCAGCGGGTCATCGAGGTCAAGGAGATCAAGATGCGCCCCTCGATCGACCAGAACGACTACGGCATCAAGATGAAGAAGGTGCGGGAGTTCATCGACGAGGGTGACAAGGTCAAGGTCACCATGCGGTTTCGCGGACGCGAGATGGCGCACCAGCACCTGGCCATCAACATCCTCGAGAAGGTGAAGGAGGAGATGGCCGACGTCGCCAAGGTCGAGCAGTTCCCCAAGCTCGAGGGGCGGCAGATGATCATGGTGATGGCACCGTTGAAGTGACGGCGCGGTTTCCGTGAAGGTGCCGTTCGCCGACCGGCTCGCCGCCGTCAGGGCGGAGCTGAAGCTGCAGGGCGTCGACGGCTTCGTCCTGCAGCGCACCGATCAGCACGGCAGCGAGTACCTGCCGCCGGGCGATGAGCGTCTCGCCTGGCTCACCGGCTTCACCGGCTCGGCGGGCCAGGCGATCGTGCTCCAGGATGCCGCTGCCGCCTTCAGCGACGGTCGCTACACGGTGCAGCTCGGGCAGGAGGTCGATGCGGCCCTCTTCGAGCGCTGCCACATCACCGAGCGCACGCCCTCGAGCTGGCTCGAGGAGCACCTGCAGCCCGGCATGACGCTCGGCTTCGATCCGCGGCTGACCCGCAAGGCCGAGCGGCAGGCGCTGGAACGCGTCTGCCGCAGCCGCGACGTCAGGCTGGCGCCGCTGGCCGCGAACCCGATCGACCGCTGCTGGACCGACCGCCCGCCACCCCCGGCAGGCCCGGTGACCCGGCACGATGAGGCGCACGCCGGCGAAGCCAGCGCCGCCAAGCGGCAGCGCATCGGCGAGCTGGTCGCCAAGCGCGGCGCCGATTGGCTGCTCGTCACCGCCGCGGACAGCATCGCCTGGCTGCTCAACATCCGCGGTGCCGACGTCCCCTACAACCCGCTCTGCCTCAGCCACCTGCTGCTCGAATCCTCCGGCAGGGCCATCTGGTTCGTCGATCCGACCAAGCTGGCGGGCGGTCCGGTCGTCGACAACGCGGTGGAGACCCGCCCCTACGAGGGCATCGACGCGGCCCTCGTCGAGCTCGGCCAGCACAACGCCCGGGTGCTGGTCGACCCGAGCCAGAACGCGGTCGCCTTCGCCGACCTTTTGGGCAGCGGTGGTGCCCGGGTCATCGAGGGCACGGACCCCATACCGCTCGCCAAGGCGAAGAAGAACGCGACCGAGATCGAAGGGGCGCTCGACGCCCAGCGCCGCGACGGCGCCGCCGTGGTCCGCTTTCTCGCCTGGCTCGACCAGCAGCCGCTCGACGGCACGATCGACGAGGCCGGGGCCGCCGCCAGCCTGCACGAGGAGCGCAGCCGCGATCCGCTCTTTCGCGGCCCGAGCTTCGAGACCATCTCGGCGCACGGGCCCAACGCCGCCATGCCGCACTACCGGGTCACCGCGGCCTCCAACCGCCCGCTCACCGGCGGCACGCTCTATCTCGTCGACTCCGGCGGCCAGTATCCCGACGGCACCACCGACATCACCCGCACCATCGCGCTGGGCCAGCCATCGGCCGAGATGCAGACCCGCTTCACGCTGGTCCTCAAGGGTCACATCGCCCTCTCCGAGGCGGTCTTCCCGGAGGGCACGGCCGGCAGCCAGCTCGACCTTCTGGCCCGGCAGTTCCTCTGGCGCCGCGGCCTCGACTACGACCACGGCACGGGCCACGGCATCGGCGCCTATCTCTGCGTCCACGAGGGCCCGCAGCGCCTCGCCAAGCGCGGCGGCGACGTGGCCCTCGAGCCCGGCATGATCCTCTCCAACGAGCCCGGCTACTACAAGCCCGGCGAGTACGGCATCCGCACCGAGAACCTCGTCCTGGTCGAAACCGCCCCGATGCCCGAGGGCGGCGACCGCAAGCTGCTCTGCTTTCGCACCCTGACGCTGGCGCCCATCGACCGCCGGCTCATCGACCCGCACCTCCTGACCGAGCCCGAGCGCCGCTGGCTCGACACCTACCACGCCCGGGTCAGGGAGGAGCTGGGACCGCTGCTCGACGGCCCGTGCCGCGCCTGGCTGGAGCAGGCCACGGCACCGCTCTGACGGCCCGCCGGGCAGCCCTTGCCGGGAGCGACGCGGATGCGCATTCGACCCTACGATCGCGCGACCGACCAGGATCGGGTGCTCGAGATCTGGCTCACCGCGTCGCGGGCGGGCCACCCCTTCCTGTCCGACACCGACCTCGAGGCGCAGCGCGTTCTCGTGCGCGACGTCTAGAGCATTTTCAGGGTGACCGGAGACGAGGAAGGCAAGGCGATCGGCGCGGAGCGTAGTGAACCTACGTGAGCACCGATCGTCCGCGGCCTGACGAAGTATACGGTCACCCTGAAAATGCTCTATCTCGAGCGGGCGGAAACGTGGGTCGCCCTGGGTGCCGGACGAATCCAGGGCTTCATCGGCCTGCTCGACGCCTTCGTCGGCGGACTCTTCGTCGATCCTGCGGCGCACCGTGCCGGCATCGGCCGGGCACTCGTCGAGCACGCCGCGGGACGCAAGGGGGAGCTCTCCGTGGACGTCTACGCCGCCAACGCGGCCGCCCTCGCCTTCTACGCCCGGCTCGGCTTCGTCCCGGTCGGCCACCGCGACGTCGACGACGAAGGCCGCCCCCTGCCCCTGGTGCAGCTGCACCGCCCGGCGGGCTGATGCCCCAGGGTCGAGCCATGCGCCTCGGCCCTACCGATTTCGCGGCAGCCCCCCTACCCGGCCTGCCGCATCTACTCCCGGCTGAGCAGAAAGAAGAAGTAGGGCTCCACCGCCCCGCCCAGCACCATCAGGCCGAGCACCCGATCCGCATCGACCCGGCGGAAGTGGTCGGTGATCGGCAGCCGATCATAGACCATCGCCGCGCTCGCCTTGCCGCGAAACGTCTGCAGTTCCAGCCGTGCCGCATGGCGGCGGGTGCGCAGCAGCGGCAGCCCTGCGCGGAAGGCGCGGCGCACGACGCTGCCGCGCCCGAGACCCGGCACGCGCAGTCCAAGTCGCACCAGCAGCCCGGGCGGATCGAACGGCACGATGCCACCCGAGGACGTGCGAAACAGCAGCGGATGCACCCGATCCGGCGCCTCGAACGCCTTGCCCCACCAGCCGAGCCCCTCCAGCAACCCGTCGAGCGCATGGCCGGTCGCGAGGCCGACACCCCGCCAGCGGCCGAGCATGAAGTCTACAGGGATGGCTTCCAGACCGTCGAAGCTCGCCAGCGCCGCAGCGGGCTCGGCTCCCTGGCACCGCCACTTGTCCAGCCAAGCTGGCGCGTCCGGCATCATCCGTCCGCCGCCCGCAGCTGCCCGCCTGGTGACGAGCGGCGATCGCGACGGGGGCGCCTCAAGCCGCCTCGATCCGCTCCGCCCTGGGCGTCTTGCCGAACATCTGCCGGTAGCAGGTGGAGAAGTGCGACGCGCTCACGAACCCACAGGCGCAGGCGATGTTCATGATCGGCAGGTCGGTCTGGTAGAGCAGGTGGCGCGCCCGCTCGAGGCGGAGCTCGAGGTAGTACTGCGCCGGCGTGCGGCCCATGTGGCGGCGGAAGAGGCGCTCGAGCTGGCGGCGCGACAGGCCGACATAGTGGGCGAGCTGCTCCTGCGGCAGCGGGTCCTCGATGTTGGCCTCCATGAGCTCGATCGCCATGATGAGCTTGGGGTGGTGCACGCCGAGACGCAGGCGGATCGGCATGCGCTGGCGGTCGTGCGGGCCGCGGATGCGGTCCAGCAGGCACTGCTCGGAGACCTTGGTGGCGAGCTCGTCGCCGTGCGTCTGGGCGATCCGGCTGAGCATCAGGTCGAGCGGCGCGGTGCCGCCCGAGCAGGTGAAGCGGTTGCGGTCGATCTCGTAGAGGTCGGCGGCGACGTCGATGTCGGGGAAGGCCTCGACGAACCCCGGCAGGTTCTCCCAGTGGATGGTGCAGCGATGGTCGGTGATCAGCCCGGCCCTGGCCAGGATGTGCGCACCGGTGCAGAGTGCTCCGATGGTGGCACCGTGGCGGTCCATGCGGCGCAGCCAAGCGAACACCTCCCGGTCCTGGTAGCGCTCGCCCCCCAGCCCTGAGACCAGCACGATGGTCGGCAGCTGCCCGCCCTGCCCCGGCTGCAGCGCATCGATGCCGAGATCCACCTGGACGCCGATGCCATTGCTGCCCTTGACCGGGGCACCGTCCTTGGAGACCAGGAGCCAGCGGTAGAGCGGGCGGCCGGAGAGGCGGTTGGCGATGCGCAGCGGCTCGACCGCGCTCGCGAAGGACATCATGGAGAAATCGGGCACGAGCAGGAAGGCCATGACCTCGGTGTCGCCCGAGGGCCGAGCGTCATTGGCCGCCGCGACAGTCAGCTGCATGCACCGCCACCATCCGCTTCTCGGTCAACCGCCTATCACAATTTCCTGGCGGCACCTATAGGAGAGCCGTTGGTCGGGTCCAGGCGTGGCGGCGAAGGAATCGGTCGCGTCCGGCAAAGCCCGGCCAGGGTCTTGCGCTAGGTCGGTGGCGGTGGCCCGCCGTCTGCCGGGAGCACACCGAACCGGGTCATGCCGATGCACCGCTACTCGATCCTCTCGATCGCCAGGAACGCCCTCGCCGGCCACGCCAACTGGCCCGAGGCGTGGCGCAGCCCGGCCCCGAAGCCGGCCTACGACATCGTCATCGTCGGCGCGGGCGGGCACGGGCTGGGCACCGCCTACTACCTGGCCAGGGAGCACAAGATCACCAACGTCGCCGTCCTGGAGAAGGGCTGGCTCGGCGGCGGCAACACCGGCCGCAACACCACCATCATCCGCTCGAACTACCTCTACGACGAGAGCGTGCGGCTCTACGACCATGCGGTGAAGCTCTGGGAAGGCCTCAGCCAGGAGCTCAACTACAACGTCATGTTCAGCCAGCGCGGCGTGATGATGCTGGCGCACAACACCCACGACGTGCAGGTCCTCAAGCGCCACGTCCACAGCAACAGGCTGAACGGCGTCGACAACGAGTGGTTGACCCCGGCCGAGGCCAAGGCGTTCTGCCCGCCGCTCTCGATCGACCGTGGCGCCCGCTACCCCGTCGTCGGCGCCGCCCTGCAGCGGCGCGGCGGGGTCGCCCGGCACGACGCCGTCGCCTGGGGCTATGCCCGGGCGGCCGACGCCATGGGGGTCGACATCATCCAGAACTGTGCGGTCACCGGCATCCGCCGCGAGGGCGGCCGGGTGGTCGGTGTGGAGACCGAGCAGGGCTTCATCGCGGCGAAGAGGGTGGGCGTGGTCACCGCCGGCCACACGCCAGTGGTCATGGCCATGGCCGGGCTCACCCTGCCGCTCGAATCGGTGCCGCTGCAGGCCCTGGTCTCCGAGCCCGTCAAGCCGGTCTTCCCCTGCGTCGTCATGTCGAACACCGTGCATGCCTATATCAGCCAGTCGGACAAGGGCGAGCTGGTCATCGGCGCCGGCACCGACCAGTACGTGAGCTACAGCCAGCGCGGCGGCATCCAGATCCTCGAGCACACGCTGGAGGCCATCCTCGAGCTCTTCCCGATGTTCTCGCGGATGAGCATGCTCCGGCAGTGGGGCGGGATCGTCGACGTCACCCCGGACCGGAGCCCGATCATCGGCAAGACGCCGGTCGAGGGCCTCTTCGTCAATTGCGGCTGGGGCACCGGCGGCTTCAAGGCGACGCCGGGCTCGGCGCACGTCTTCGCGCACACCCTGGCGACGGGCGAGCCGCACCCGATCAACGCGCCCTTCACCCTCGACCGGTTCACCACCGGCCGGCTGATCGACGAGGCGGCCGCCGCCGCGGTGGCGCACTGAGCGCCGCCGGTGTCACCGGGCACGTGCGAAAGCGAACCGCTGGGTGAGCCGACGCAGGACGAAGCCCTCCGTCTCGAGGGCGAGGCGCGCCGCCGGCTCGTCCAGCGCACCGAGGGCACCCTCGGGTAGCGGTGCCGAGCCGGCCACGAGGTCCAGCCGGTAGGTCACGGCCCGGTCGGGCTTGAGCCGCACGGTGAAACCGGCACCCGCGGCAAGCGGGGCGAGGCCGTCGAGCCGGCCGACCCGCTCGACGACGGCACCGTCGGGCGGGTCGAGCCGCAGATGCCCGAGCACGAAGAGGGGCGCGCCGGCGGGTGGGACCACCCGGATGTCGACCCCGCAGAGCCGCGGGTCGTCGACGAGCGCCGGCAACGTCTCGGTGCCAGCCTCGATCGGCGCCGGCTCGAGCAGCGGCACGAGCGCGTGATCGAAATTCTGGACGAGGCAGCTCTGCCCCGGCTGCGGCCGACGCTTGTGCAGCTCGAGGACCAGCGCCGCTGCGATGCGCGCCGGGGGCGCTGCCGGCTCCGCGGCCGCTGTCGTCTCGGCCGGCGGGGGCTCGAGGGCCACGCCGCCATCCGGCGTGCGCTCGGCGGGGGTGTCCGGCAGGGTGTGCGGTGCCGTGTTCGGCCTCTCGATGGCGGCCGGTGTCAGGCGATCGAGGAGCGTCGGCCCGGCGAGCAGCGTTCCGGCCAGCAGCACGGCCGCCAGCGGCACCGCCATCAGCCGCGCCCGCGAGGCCGGCGGTGCTGCCGCGACCGGCGCGCGCACCGTCCGGCGCCGGTCGGCGATGCCGAGCAGCGCCGGCAGCTCGTCGACCCGCCCGACCGTGCGCAGCTCGACCCCGGCCGGCAGCGTGACGCGGCCGGTCTCGGCGGCATTGCCGGCGGGCACCAGCCAGAGGCAGTCGCGGGGCCGGGCGAGCAGGGCCCGGCGGCTCGCCTCGAGCTTCTCGGCGACCAGCTCGACCGGCCGGATGGTGCCGCTGCTGTGCGCCACCTCGCCGGTGCAGTAGACGAGACGTCCAGCCTCGTCGTCGATGCCGGCGAAGCGCCCGGCGCTGGCCAGCAGCATCGCCACGAGCGCACCGAGCTGCCAGCTCTCGCCGGCCCCGATGTCCTCGTCAATCTCGGCGTAGATCCCGGGTTTCAGCGGCTCGAGGGCCATGCCCCGCAGCAGGATCGGACCCAGGTCGTCGACGAAGGCGGCGAAGGCGCCGTCGCGGTCCAGGCTGGCCCGGTGCCCGTCGCGCAGCCAGAGCCGCGACCGATCGAAGGCGCTCTCGTGGGCGAAGCGGGTGACCGCGACCGGCCCGAGATTGGTGCCGATGCGCACGCCCGTCCGCTGCAGGGGCCCGGCCTCCGGCACCCGTCACGAGGCCGCGATGGCCACGGCGATCTCCACGCTCGGATCGAGCAGTGCCGCGACGATCGGATCGTCGCCGGGCAGCACCAGCTCCACCGTGCGGTCCGACGGCTCGGCGAAGCGCAGCCGCAGGCCGGCGAGCTCGTCGAGGCGGGGATGGTCCTCGGGCACCACGACCTCGAGCGAGCACAGCCGCGGTGGGGCCGGATAGGCGATCGACAGCAGCACGTGGCCGGGCTTGGCGGTCAGCGGCTTGACCGTGATCGCGCCGCGCTTGCCGGCGACGGCGAAGCTGCGGGTCAGCTCGGCGGGGGCGCTCGCGGCGGCGCGGAGCATCGGCAGGTAGGTGGCGGCCCGCTCGCCCAGCATCGCGTGGTAGCGGCGACGCACGGCGGCATTCAGGCGGATCGCCTGCTGCACGCGCGCGTCGCGACCGGGCGAGCGGCCGTCGAGATAGGCCAGAAGCTCGCTGTAGGTCACCACGGGCGTGCCGTCGCCGCGGCGCCGCGCGGCGGCGGCACGCTCGATCAGGTCGAGGCCGGCGAGCCGATCGATGGCCGCCGCCATGGTCTCCTGGTCCGGCGTCGGTACCACGATTGCCACGTCAGCTCTCCTTCAACTGGGCCAGGGTGGTGCAAAAGGGCGACCGGTCCTCCGCGAGCTGCGCCGGCAGCGTGACAACGGCCGCCTCGCGGTCGATGGCGGCGAGTGCCGTGTCCACCAGGGCGGCGAGCTCGCTCAGCACCGGCACCGACTCGACGAAGAGCTCGCCCAGCGCCGGCTCGCGCAGGGCGTCGCGGAACCCGGCGCGGCGAATGCCGGCGAACGCCGTCTTGGCCTGCTTCACGAGCCGGTCGCGCTCGGCCGATGCCGCAGCGTCGCCGAGGCTGGCGAAGCCGCGATCGAGGAAGGCCGGATCGTGGTGCCCGGCCACGGCCACGGCGGCGAGAAGGAGCTTCCGCAGGTGCGCCGCGTGGTCGGCGAGGCGGCCGCGGACCGCGTCATAGGCGTCGTCGGGCAGCTCCTCGAGCGCGGCCAGACGGTCGAGGAGGTCATGGTTGCGCTGGCGCTTGGCCTCGACCATGCGGCTTTGCACAGGCCCGAACGTCTCGCCGCGCAGGAGGGAGCGGGCGAACGTGTCGACCACCCGCCCGATCGTCACCAGCAGCGCCAGCTCGGCCTGCTCGGTGTTGTTGAACAGCCGGAGCGGCGCCAGCGCGCCGCCCGGCGCGAAGGCGGCGAGCGACGGCTCCGCCGTTGCCACGAGCCCGGCCATGTCGAGCTCGCTGGCGACGGCGAGATAGAGGCTGGCCGCCTCGCGGCGATAGAGAGCCGTCTGCTGGGCGGCGACCAGCTCGCGGGCGAGCTGGACGAAATGGCCGAGGGCGGTGCGGAAGAGCTGGTAGTCGCCGTGCTTCTTCGGGTCGAGGGCCGCGGTCTGCCAGAAGCGCAGCAGGGTGGCGTCGTCGAAGACGAGCTGCCCCGGCGGCGAGTGTGCCTCGACGACGGCCGTGATCCGCCGGCAACGCTCGAGCGCGTCGCGCCTGTGCACGACGCCGTCCAGATGCCGGTCGACCAGCTTGCCGAGCCGGTTGGTGGCATCGCGGATGGCCACCGGCCGCGCGGTCGCGTCCATGCCGTCGAGGTCCCGCACGAGCGCATCGAACAGCGCCTTGACCGCCGCACCGAGGTCGACGGGCCCGCCATCGTCGAGCTCCGGCAGCATGGCGTCGTCCGGTGCCGGCACGCTCAGGAGGTACTCCAGGAAGGCGTCGAGCAGCGGCAGGCGCTGAAAGCGCAGCTCGTAGCCGTCGCCCAGCCGCAGGGCCTCGGGCGTGACCACGATCCGCGGATCGCGGGCGAGCGTCCGGGCGAAGAACCGCTGGAAGACCTCCGGCCGGGCCGGCCCCTCCAGCTCCATCGCCATGTGGACGACATCCCAGCGCCCGGCGCTGTCGGGGGTCGCGCGCGCGGCGGCGTCGAGCGCGATCACATAGGCGGTGAGCTGTCGCTTGGCGTCGCGCAGCTCGAGCGAGCGGGTGGCCAGCATGACCTCGAGATGGTCGAGCACCCCGTGCCGCCAGCGCCGGGCGGCAAGGCCCCCGGACCAGCGCCCGTCGGCCTGCCGTCCGGCGGCGTCACCCGGTAGCACCGCCAGCGGGTCGGGCGGATCACCGGCGTCGGGCGATCCCTCGTCGAGGGCGGCGGCGACGACTGCCGTGTCGGGCGCGTCGTCGTCATCGGGCAGCGTGGCCAGGACGAGGCGCCACGCCTCGGTGGCGCCGTCCAGGTGCGGCTTCTCGCGGAGGGCCCGCATCGTCGAGACGAAGCTGTCGTCCTTGCCGCCCTCGACGAAATGGCCGAACGCGTGCTGCGCCTCGATCACCACCATCGCCATCGACCTCCACGTCTTCCCGGCGCCGCCGGACCTGCCGCTGCCGAGTATAGCCGAACGCCGGCCACGGCCTACCGTACCGGCGTGTGCGGCGCCTGATCCTGCAGGAGCTCGCCCATGCCCCGCCGACCCGCGGCCGGCGGCGGCACGATCCGGTCGCCGGTCCGGGTGATCACCCGATTGGGATCGGTCGGGGTCGACACCCGCTCGTGCACCGTGGTGCCGGTCGCTGCCGGCCGAGCGGTGACCGGCGCCGCCGCGGGCTGTCGGTTCGCCACCGTGGCCACGGGTGGCCGGATCGCGGGCGGGCGCCGGGCGGGAGCGCTCGCCATGGGCACGCGGCGCGCTGCCGCGGCGGTGGCCGGTGCCGGCGGCCGGGGGACGAAGGCCACCGTGTCGATCCGCCAGTCGCCGCGCAGGCCGTCGCGGCAGATGGTCAACTTCCCTTCGAGCCGCGGCGGCGATCCCAGCCGGCTGGCGTGCCCGACGATGCCGCAGAGCGAGCCCTGGCGCGGATCGAGCAGCCACTGCAGCAGCGTGACCTCGCCACGGTGACCGTTGGCCGGGTTGCGCCAGACCGCGGGTGCCGCCGCCGGCACCCCGGCCAGGGCCCGATCGAAGGCGGCATCGAGCAGCCGGCGGTCGTTGGCGTCGAGCGGGCGCGCCAGCTCGTCCTCGACGAGCCCGGCGAGCGAGATCCGGGTCAGGGCATAGGCCGGATCGATGCTGCCGGTCACCGGGTCGACCAGGTCGCCCAGCGTCGGCGGCTCGAGGACCGGCCGCTCCGGCACGGCGTTGGAGCCGGCGCAGGCGGCGAGCGTCAGCATGGCGAGCCCGAGCACGCAGCCCGACCCGCCACGGCGGCGGAAGGCCGCCGGGAGACGGGCAGGTGCCGGGCGCATGGCAGCGGCGATCAGGGCGGTCATGGCGCATCCTCCGCGCCCTGGCGGGCGCTCGCTGGCGACTCATGGATCAGGGTGGCGGACCAGGGCGGCCCGCGCGTCCGCGGGCAGCGTCCCGGGATCGCCTCACTCGAACCGCGGGTGGGTCTGGGACGGATGCAGGTTGATGTCGGGGATCGCCACCACCTCGATCGACGTGCTGCCGGCGTTCCTGATGTCCGAGCGGATCTCGAGATAGTCGACCGCGCGGCGGAGGTTGCGCAGGAGCTTCGCCTGGTCGCTGGTCGATTCGTACTGGTAGCAGGTGCGGGTCGACCGGGTCGCCGCCACCCGGTGCCAGAGATAGTCGGGCAAGGCCGCGAGCAGCTCCTCGACATCCATCATCTGGTGCTGGGTGAAGTCGTCGAAGCAGAGCGTGTAGGCGCGCGGCAGCGCGGCCCCCTGCCCGGTTGGGCCGCCGGCGACGGGTGCCGGGTCGACGCTGGCGAGAAGCCGCGGTGGCACGACCCAGCGGTCGTCGATCATGCGCACCAGCGCCCGGCCGAGGTCCCGGCCGAGCGGGCGCGCCCTGCCGGCCATGGCCTCGAGCACGCACTCGCGCGCGCAGTCGATCGGCAGCTTGAACGTCTCGTCCGCCTCGACCGAGAACGAGCCCAGCCACTGGCCGGATCCCACGTCGATCATCTCGCCCTCGATGCGCATCGCCGCCTCGACCATGAAGTCCCGGTTGTGGACGCTGGCGTGGATGGCGTAGACGACGGCGAGGTCGATTGGCGTGTCGACCGCCCGGGCGATGCGCAGCAGCTCGCCGCGCGGCCGGCGGGTGCGATTCTCGGCGAAGTAGTCGAGGCCGATCGCGGTTTCGTCGAAAGTACGGTAGCCGGCCTGGTTGAACTGGTTCTGCACCTCCTGCAGCACCTGCCGGCTGACCCGGCTGTTGCGTGGCACCGTGTCCCGGTCGGCGTCCTCGTTGAGCACCAGGACGTTGGGCGCCGGTGCCAGCTGCGCCACGGCGGGGCCGGGCGTCGCGACGGTGCTGCAGCCTATCAGGAACATGCCGGCGACGAGATGGCGGGCCGATTTCCACATCATGGTCGTTACCTCGATCGATGCCGGCGCCGGAAGCGTGCCGGAAGGTCGTTGCAAGCCGCAATGCCTCGTCCAGGGGCGAAATCGCGCCGGCCGGGGTCGATCATCTCGGCGGCAGCCGCGGGCCGTCGTGCCGGGCGAGCACGCGAGACGTCCCGTCCATCCACCCAGGTAAGGGCAAAGACGGGCGCCCTACAATCATCGAGCGCGACAAATCGGCCGGGCGCGCACCAGGGACCGCCCGCCACCGGCCCCGGGCAGCGCTGATCCCGCCATTGCGGCGCATGGGCAGCGCTTTGCTGACCCATCGGGGAGATGCGGCGATGCGGCTCGTCCTGGCCAATGCGATACTCGGTGCTGCGCTGACCTGGGCGGTGCTGCACGAGCGACCGTCGCCGCTGCCGGACCCGGCCACGGCCGAGGTGATCGAGCGCCCGGCCGGCAGCGCATCCGACGACCGCGACACGCCCCTTGCCGCACCGCTCGCCGGCAGGCCGGAGCCCCGGCCGACCGACGCGGTGCCCGCCGGTCCGCCCTCGGCGGCGGCGAGCCCGATCGAGCGCGCCGAGGCGCCGCCATCCCTCGTGGCGGAGCCCCCGGCGGCGACACCCGACGCCGGCGCGGCGGAAGCCGGGCCGCCGGCCTTCGGCGCACGGCAGGCCGACGGCACGCCGGCGCTCGCCTCGCGTGCCGAGCGGCTGGCGGCCCTCGATGCGCTGGTGGCCGACATGGAAAGCTTCGCCCTGCATCGGCGGCGCTGAGCCGGCGGCCGCACGGCCGGAGCGTGGCGCAGCGCCCGGGCGGTCCGACCGATCGGACGGCGCTACCGTGGCGGGCGCGCCGCTCAGACCGCCCAGCGGGCACCGGCATGGCGCTCGAGCTCGCGC
>CAYWSB010000007.1:32912-69253 GCA_964460465.1 uncultured Geminicoccaceae bacterium
CGGGCGCGCCGCTCAGACCGCCCAGCGGGCACCGGCATGGCGCTCGAGCTCGCGCCGATAGTGACCCTTGCGGCGGGCGACCCGCTCGACATAGGCCCTGGTCGCCGGAATGATGCGGGCGTCGGGCAGGTCGCCGACGCGCGAGCCGCCGTTGTAGTAGGATAGCGCGAACGCCTCCTGGCCACGGTAGCGCTGCAGCAGCCGGCCGAGGAAGTGCAGGCCCATGCGGACGTTCAGGCGCGGCTCCCAGAGCGCGTCGGGGTGCAGCGCATACTCGCCGCGACAGGTGGCGGGCATGATCTGCATCACCCCGCGCGCACCCGCCCGGCTCAAGGCCGACGGGTCGAACGAGCTCTCGGCCTCGGCCACGGCGAGGCCCAGCGCCGGGTCGATCGCCAGGGCCAGCGACTCGCGCAGGACGAGCCGGCGGATGGCGTTGCGCTCGGCTGCCCGGGCGCGGCCGGGCCGGGCCACGCCGAGCAGTGCCGGGGCCGCGAGGCCGAGCACCAGGGACCGACGCCGCAGCACGCTCGCGGCGACGCTCACCACCCGCTCCACGCCGGGCCACGGGAGACCGGGCCACGGGCATCCGTGCGCGGCCCGAAGTCGTCGAGCCGCCACTGCGCCTGGCGGCGCCGGGCCTCGATGTCGACGAAGTCTCCAGCCGGGGCGGCGACTGCCGGCCGCGTCCGGCTGACGATCCGGACATGCGGCCACGCCGGGCGCACGGCCGGGCCCAGCGGCGGTTCCCACTCCCGCTCTGCGGCGGCGAGCCGGGTCCAGAGCCGCGCCTGCGCCTCGTAGCGCTCCGCCCAATCCAGCACCGCGTCGACGAACACCCGGCTCGTCGGCATCGGCCGCAGGCGGTCGGCATCGAGCCCGGCATGGTAGGCGGCCATGGCCTGCTCCCAGTCGCCCAGATGGTCGTGGAAGCGGCGCAGCCGATCGAGGCCGACCTCGATGTTGAGCCGCGGCTCCTTGAGCTCCTCGACTGTCACCCCGAGATCCCGCTCGGCCGTCCCGGGCATGATCTGCAGCACGCCGACGGCACCGCGCGTGCTGCGGGCCAGGGGCTGGAAGTCGGAGGACACCTTGGCCAGGGCCAGGGCCAGGGCGGGCGGGACGCCGGCACGCTCCGCCTCGAGGACGACCAGGCGCTTGATCCGGTCGCGAGCACTCTCGCCAGCGAACTGGGCGGCGCTCGGGCTGCTCCAGGGGGCCGTGGCGGTCGCCGCGCGCGCCGGATCGCCGGCGAGCCCGATGGCGAGGCCGAGCACGAGGGCGAGGGCGGTCGCGGCCGGGCGTCGGTCGTTGATCATGGTTCGTCCTCCGGGTGGGTCAGCTCTGCCAGCCGGGCGAGCCAGGGCTCGTCCAGCGTCGACACGATCACGTCGGCGGCAACCAGCTCGCGCCGGGCGGCGATCGCCTGCTGCAGCGGCAGGGTCGGGGCGATCGCCAGGATCACCGGCCCCTCGACGGCAGCCGGTGCGAGCGGAGCCAGGTCGGCATCGAGGAAACGCCCGCCATGCAGCACGACGAGCGTCCGCGCGCCCGGCACGCCCTGCAGATCGGTGGCTGCCGCGGTGGCCGCCGGCTTGACCACGAGCCCGCCGGCGTCGGCGGCACCCGTCGGGTCGCGCAGCACCGGCACCGAGAGCGAGATCATCGCCAGCACCATGATCGAGAAAAACGCCATGGCGAGCGCCAGGGCGATCTCGGTCAGGCCCGAATCGACAGCGCTGGCGGACGCCGCGTCGGCACCGGAATCACGGAGGCACGCCGGGGCTCGAACGTCAGGGGCGCGAGCCCCGGCGCGGGCGGCGGCGCTGTCGGGATCGGGCTCGGACAAGCAGTCGTCTCCGTCGGCCGAAGGGGCTCCTTGGCTCGATCCAATGGGCGGGGGAGGCGCGGAATCGACGTTCGGCGGGCGGGCGCGATCCGGCCGGGCGGCGGCTCAGCGGCAGGCGGTCAGCACGTCCTCGCCGAGCACGTCGGCGAGCTGCTGCACCACCTCGGCGGCCAGTGTCCTGAGCGGGCCGACCAGCTCGCCGTCGCCGGCATCGATGCAGGCCAGCGCCACGTCCGTCTGCCGGGGACCGGTGCCTGCCACGCGCTCCGGGGCTCGACCCGACCCGGGCGCGGCGCGCTCGCCCTGCGCCAGGCGCAGCTCGGCCAGGAGGCCCCGGGTCAGCCGACCGTCGGGAACGAGGCCGCGGTCGCGCTGGAAATTGACCACGGCACCCTGGGTGACCCGGCCGGCGATGCCGTCCGCCCGTCCGGTGAGGTAGCGCAGGTCGATCAGCGCCTCCTGGGCCAGGACGATCTCGGCACCCCGCAGCAGCCGATCCTGATCGCCCCCGGCAACCATGGTCGTGTCGCCGAAGACGCCGCCACAGGCGCCCATGACGAGCGCCAGTGCCGGCCCCGTGGCGATGTTGCTGACGCCCTGGCGCTCGAGCGCGTTGATCATCAGTGTGCGGACGATCGTCCCGGTCTGCCGATAGGCGAGCTCGGCGGGATAGCGGTCGCGCAGGCTGCGCGCGTTGGCGGCGGCCACGGCCCGAAGCGCGCGAAAGTCGACCTCGAGCCCGAGCATCGCCGCGGCCCGCTCCGCCTCCCTGAAGTCGGTGACCTG
Organism: uncultured Geminicoccaceae bacterium; assembly: GCA_964460465.1. GTDB lineage: Bacteria > Pseudomonadota > Alphaproteobacteria > Geminicoccales > Geminicoccaceae > SLRI01. The sequence continues at coordinate 35,548 of CAYWSB010000007.1, forward strand.
GCTCAGCGTCCGGTGCAGGTTGTAGGCCTCGGCGAGATTGAAGACGAGGTTCATCAGGGTGGCGGGCGAGCTGGCCAGGCTCTCGGCCATCGGCCCGGCGCGCCCGCGGTCGACCTCGGCCAGCATGATCCGGGCGAGGTCACGGTTGCCGCCGCCGTTGAGGGAATCGCCGACGAACGCGGCCAGCAGCACCGCCCCGACCGCCGCATCCACCTGGAAATGGTTGCCGATCATCAGGGCACGGTTGGCCTCGCGCAGCTCTGCCATGACCGCCGGCGCGAGCGGGCCCGCCGCCAGCCGGCGCTGCAGGTCGCGCGCCAGCGCCTCGGCGGCGGCGTTGTTGACCTCGATCATCCGGAAGCTGGAGAAGGCGGCATCGAGGCCGAGCCCGCCCTTGAGCGCGTCGAGATCGCTGATCAGCGCCTGGTTGGCGATCTGCTGCAGCCCAAGCGCCGCCTGGGCGCGCCGGATGCCGTCCGTGTAGCCGGTGGTGGCGATCGCCGTGTAGGTCGTCGTCAGGGCGAGGATCTCGACCGGCGAGCGGCCGACGAAGGGGTTGTCGCCGCAGCCGCGGCGCGTGCCCTGCACGGTGAAGTCGCCGGTTGCACCCACGAGCGGCGAGAGCGCGCCGCCCAGGCTCTGCCACGCACCGTCGCCGGTCGCCCGGCCGCCGGCACTGCCGCCCGGGCCGCGCCCCGCGCCGTCCGAGCACCCCGTCACGAGCAGGCTCGCGGCGAGCATCGTGCCCATCCATCGCGATCGCATCGTTTCCGTCCCTCGTCGTCGCCGTCACCGCGCCGGTCGCCCGACCGCGGTGACGGTTGTCGGCGGTCAGCGGGGCACGTCGATCGTGATCAGCCGACCTTGCAAGCTATAGTCCATGCCGCGCGGCGCACCATTCGCCTCGGCAGCATCGAGCGCGCACTCGAGGGCGTCCACCGCAGCGGTGATGGTCCCGTCGAAGCGGGTGTCCAGCTGCCGCTCGGCCGGCCCGTCCACGACGCTGCGCACGACGAAGCCGCAGCCCTCGAGCGCCCGCTGCACCCCGGTCCGCAGCCGGCCCGAGCCCGCGCTGCGCAGCGCTATGGTATAGAACGTACGGGCGTCGCGGATTTGTCCACCCACCGTGGCGGCAACGCTCTCCAGGCTGTAGACCATGCCGCGCCGGATCGCCGTCGTGTCGTCCGGCCCCCGGGTCGAGCCGATGTTCAAGGCGTCGCCCACGCCCCGGTTGGTGAAGGCCTCGACGACGGTGAGCCAGGTGGCGACGGCGACGGTCCGCCCCGGCCCCTGCGGATCAGGGAGCGGTGCGCCGACATCGACCTGGCCGGTCATCACCCACTCGCAATTGGCGAGCTCGGCCTGGCCGAGGTCGCGGAGCGTCTCGGTCAGCGCGTCCCGGATCGAGCGCCGCACGCTCTCGTCCAGCTGTGCCGAGCTGGCGGCAGCCGTGCGCGGTGCATCGGCGAGCGGGGTGCGCAGGTTTACGCTCCTGGCCTGGAAGCGGTCGACGAGCTGGTCGACGGTGACCAGCTCGAGGCCCTGCTCGCGGAAGAGCTGCCGGGCGGCGGTGATCGCCTCCTTGACGTCGAGGCCCCGCCTCTCGGCGGGCTCGCCGGCGACGAGAAAGCGCACCAGCGGGCAGACGTTCTCGGTCCGGGCGGCGAGCGGCGGTGGCGGCGGCGGGGCGGCCGCGACAACGGCCGGCCCGGCTGTCGTGGCGGCTGTCGTGGCGGCCGGCGGGCCGGCCGCCTCGCTTTGGCAGCCGGCGAGAGCGAGGGCCCCCAGCACCGGCAGCGTTGCCGCCAGGGCCCGGGTCGCGGCCCGGATCGGCGAGCGGGTCATGTGCAGCGTCCTCCGAGCTCGCGCTCACCGCCGAGATCGAGCGCCTTGCGCATCGCACCGATGTGCAGGAGCCTGGCCATCGGGCCGTCGATCGGCGGCAATGAGGCGGTGTAGTGGCAGTCGAGCGCGGCACCGTTCCGGAACAGGTCGAGCCGGCCGGCCGGCACGGCACCGGCGCAGGACCGGCCGCGATAGAGATCGAGCCTGAGATCGGCGGCGAAGCTGTGCCGGGCGACGTGCGCATTGCCGGTCGGCACCACCTCCTGATGGACGTCGGCGAGCACCACCACCACCTTCTCGTCCGCCTCCTCGGGGGCGATGCGCAGCGTCATGAGCTGGTCGCGGGCGTACCAGCCGCCGGTGGTCGGCAGCCGCAGCAGCCCCACCGTCTGCCCGCCGCGCTCCGCGGCGATGTCCGCCCAGACGGCGAAGTCGCGCGGCGGCAGCATCGTCCGGCCCTTGGCGGCCAGCGCCTCGGTGGCGAGATGGGCTAAAGCCGCCTGCAGCTTGCGGCAGTTGGACTCGCCGGACGCACTGCTCGGGCAGCGCAGCTCGATCCCGCATGGCCCGGCTCACGCCGGGCCGGCGCTCGGCACGAACTCGAACAGCCGCGACGCTTGCGCACCGTCCAGGACCACGCGGGTCACCATGGTGCGGGTCGCCCCCGGCCGCCAGCCGGCGGCCGCCCGCCGGAGGCCGTCGACGGCACGGCGGGCGGCGTCGACATAGGCCTGCTCCAGGGTGGGCGGTGCGGCGCCGGCGACGACGACCGCGGTGGTCGCCTGGCTCGCCAGGACGATCTCGCCCGAGCCAGGCCGGGCGAGCAGGGCGGTCATCGTCACGAGCGAGCCGTGGCGGGCGAAGCTCGCCGGCGTGGTCGCCGAGGGCACCTGGAAGTCGAGCTCGAGCCCGGCCACGAGGCTCAGCACGTAGACCCGGGAGCCACCGATCTCGTCGGCCAGGGCCCGGCCGCGGATCGCCGCCGGATCGACGGCACCCCTGTCGGCGACGAGGCGGGCGAACGCCTCGGGGTCGTCGACCACCGGATGGACCGAGACTGCCGGTGCCAGTGGCCGGCCGACCACATGGTCGCGGATCGCGAGCACGAAGGGTGCGGGGCCGCCGTCGGCGCGGCCGTAAACGAGCCGGTCGAGCGCCGGCTGGGCGCGCCTGTCGAGATAGCCGATCCCGCCATAGACGACGACGGCATCGCTGGCCGGCGGCAGCGTCGCGACCGGCGGCGCCGCAGCGCCCTGTCGCGGTGCCTCGCGCGGGGCGGCGCAGGCGGCCGGGACCAGCAGCGCGGCGAGGAGGCCGGCCAGCGCGGCGAGCCGGTGCCTGATGTGCATAGCGAGAAACATACGGTCTTCCCGTTGCGGCCGAAGCCTGCCGGCCCCGGCTCGGCGATCGGCGAGGTCGGCCAGACCAGCGATGCGCCGCACGGCCTCGATCCGGCGCGGGCCCGGCCCGCCGTCATGCAAGGGCGGCGCGGCACAGCGGCCACGAGCACCCCGGGGGCCCCCGTCACCCGTGCAGGTAGCGACGTCCACATCCCGATCGCGCAGGCCCGAGCCCTGGTCGAGCAACGTTCCGACCTGCTCGCAGCGATGCCGCGATCATGGCAGTTTTCGAGAAGGGCCCCAGGCGGTCAAGGAGAAAGTCGGCCACCGGCGGCGCGTGACATAGGGGAATGCAGCCGCCTTCTGGTCGCGCATTTTTCGCTCACCCCCGGCCATAGCAAGCCTCGACGAAGCACCACGACGAGGATGGCGAGATGCCCAGGTCCATCGAATCCGCCCCCCGAGGCCGCCGGCCCGCCCGCCGTCGCAGCCTGGCCGGCGCCCTGCTCGGCCTGGCGCTGGGTGCCTGCGCCACGGCGTCGCCGCCGGCTCCCTCGCCCAGCGTGGCGGCGCCACCGAGCCGCGACGAGGTGATCGTCCGCCAGGAAGCCGCGGTGCCGCGCGGCGAGGACGCCGCGGCGCTGCGCGCGGCGGCAGCGCTCGAGACGGCCGAGGCGGCCTTTGCCGACTGCCGCGACGAGGGCATGGGGCTCGAGGCGCGTGCCCGGGCCAACGCCAATGCCGGCCAGTACCGCCGCGCCGCGCTGATCCTCGAAGGCTGCCTCGCAGAGGCTGAGCGCTCGGCCATGATCGCCGCCGAGGCACGCCTGCCGGTGCTGGCCATGGCCATCCAGAGCCACGCCAAGGCCGGCGACGTCGGCCGCGCCGGCGAGCTCCTGGAGCAGCTCGAGACCCGCTTCACCGGGCTCGATCTCTACTACGCCGACGGCACCTCGTTCATCGAGTCGCTGCGCCTCGCCCTCGGTCTCGCCACCGACGCCGAGGCGGGCGCCTTCTCGACCGCCAACGTCAACCCGACGCTCAAGGCGGATCTCCGCCGGCAGCGCTACTGGCAGGCCCATTGAACCCGGCATCCCGGGCGCCGTCTCGACGAGGCGCACAGCGGAGGAAGGACATGCCCCTCGATCGATCGACCGCCGGCCGGCCGCGCGCGCCCGTGCCCGTGGCACTGCTCGTCTGCACGGCGCTGCTCGCCGCCGCCCCGGCGGCCGGTGCGCAGGACATCGCCGATCCCGCCTGGCGGCCCGAGGTCAGCGAGCAGCTCATCAAGCTGCCGGCCGCCGTGCTCGACCGGCGAATCGATCGCGACTTCGAGGAGTCGAGCCTCGGCCGCCTGCTCCGGCAGCAGGAGCAGGACATGCGCGTCAAGTCGCGCACGCTGGCCGAGCTGCAGGCGGCGATCGAGCTCGCCCAGGGCGACCAGGCACTCGAGCTGCGCCATCGCCTCCTGGTCGAGAAGCAGGCCTTCATCAACCTCGCCGGCGAGAAGAACCGGATCGAGCGCGAGCAGCTTACCACCAAGCGGCAGGTGCTGGAGACCATCCTCTCCCGCCTCGGCCAGGACAATGGCGCCTTGAGCAGCGACCGGCGCGAGCTGATCGAGCGCCAGCAGGCGGCGCGACAGCGGCTCGAGGCGACGATCGGGATGGCCGACCAGCTGCTCTCGACCAACCCCGTCGGCGGCGAGAGCCCCTATGCCGCCCGCTACGCCGAGAACATCGCCGCCATCGAGGCGCTGCGCCGCAAGATCGACGAACACCCCATGACCCAGGATCCGATGATCGACGGCGAGCAGCTCGCCAAGCCCGACTACGTCCGCCACCTCGTCGCCGCCACCGAGGGGGCGATGGCGCTGCTCGCCATGGAGGACGAGATGCTGGGCTACATGGCCCGGCTGACCTCGCTCGACGCGCTCGCCCTCGGCGAGGCGATGGACGATCCCGAGCTCGCCGACAGCGATGTCCGGGGCCGCAGCAGCGTGCTGCAGGACGCCGTCGCGATCTTCCTCGACTGACCCGCAACCGCCGCCTGGAGGACGCTGCCATGCGCAACCGGCACCTCGCCGCCTTCCTGATCGTCATCGGCCTCGGCACGGGCCTGGCACCGGTCGCCGCTGCCACGGCCGGCCCACTCGAAAATCTCGAGCGGGAGCGCGCCGCCATGCTGGCCGTGCTGCGCGACCCGGGCCTGGCGCCGGAGGACCGCCAGCTCCGCCTCGAGGCGATGGCGCGGCGCCTGCGCGATCTCGAGCAGATGGCCATGCGCGACGAGACACTTCTCGGTCGCAACACGCCCACGGTGCGCCAGGCCTTCGCCCATTACGAGCTGACCTTCCTCGTCCATGCCGCCGCCGAGGCGGGCCACAGCCTGGCCGAGCACTGGCTGACCACGGTCGGCCTCGGCACCGACCAGCTGCTCGCGGCGCGGGTGGGCCGGCGGTGAGGGTGCCGACCCTCGTCGTGGCCCGGGATCTGGGCCAGGCGGCTGGGCAGGCGTCCGCCCTGTTGCTCGCCCTGCTCGTGACCCTGGCCGCGATCCTGGCCCTGGCCACCCCGCTGACACCGGCGGCGCTGCTCGGGCTGGCGGTGGACACGCTGGGTGCGGGCTTTCTCGTCGTGCTGGGGCTGCTGGTCCTGACGACCGTGGCCGCCTGCCTGCAGATGCGTGCGGCGCGCGAGGCCGGCCGGCTGCTGTTCTGGCGCGACCTCGGCTTCTACACCGCCGGCGGCATCGCCACGGTGGCGCTGACCTGGACGCTCTTCGGCATCAGCCTCGGCATCGGCACCCTGGCCGAGACGGAGCTGGCGCCGGCGACGATCCAGGCGGTGATCGCCGACCTCACGCGGCATTTCGGGATGGCCTTCTTCACCACCATCGTCGGCCTGCCGCTCGCCACCCTGCTGCGCGCCGTGGTGGGTCTGCTCGCCGCCCGCTGCCAACGCCTGCTGGGCGCCGCGGCCCCGGCGACGCCCGATTGACCGCGGCGGCCGGCGCCGGCGTCCCGGCCAGAATCCTGGAGTGCCTGGAGCATGTCCGCCTACGAGAACTGGCTCCTCCCCACCGACGACCCCACGGTCCGCCGGCATCGCGCCGAGGTGCTGGCCTTCACGGCAACGGCCGACGAGCCGGTGGCCGTGCAGCTCGCGCAGTCGCCGCCACGTCCGCGACCGCCGGCGTCGGTCGGCGCGCCGCAGCCGCAGCCGCAGCCGCAGATCGTGGCGGCCGCACCGCCGCGCCGGACGCCGGCCGTCGACCCCGCGCGCGTTCGCGCCCTGCTCGACGGCGAGCTGCAGCCGGGGGCTGCTGCACTGCCGACCGATCCGGCGACCACCCGGCGCGAGCTCTTCCAGCTGTTCGCCGATCTCGACGCGCTGGCCCGGCGACTGGCCGCCGGTGCGGCGGGCGGCTGAGCCATGCGCCCGTCGGCCATGGCGTTGGCCGCGAGCCTCGCGATCCGCGAGGCGCCGGTCGTGGGCGCGGCCCTCCTCGCCCTGCTGCTGGTCGTGGCGATGCTGCATCAGGACGCCCGGCTGGCCCGCGACGACCAGCCTGCCCCGCCGGCCGAGCGGCAGGCTGCCGACGGGGCGGTCGCGGCCATGCGCGCCGACGCGGCCGAGGCGCTGGAGCCGATCCGGCTCCGCCCCCCGCCACCGCCCGATCCCGGCGCCGAGCCGACACCGGAGCCCGAGCCTGCGCCGCAGCCCGAGCCGGTGCTGGAGCCCGAGCCGGCGCCGCAGCCTGGTCGCGAGGTTGCAGCCGCGCCGCCAGCCACCGCCAGCGGTGACCCCGAGGCCAGCGCGCCGGATGGACCGCACCGCAGCGCGCCCGCTGCGATCGATCTGGCCGTCGACGGCACCGAGGCGCCCACCCGCCCCGAGGCGCCGGCGGCGGACGTCCTTGCCGTCGCGCCGCCGCCGGCCGCCGCGCTGCGACCCGCCACGGTCCGGCCGCCGCTACCCCGACCCGAGCGCACGCCGCAGGCGGCCGCGGCACCGATGCCCCCGGGCGGTGCGGCGATCGAGCTGCGCACCGACGGCGCCGTCCAGCGGCGCGGCCGCGTGCTGCTGCAGCTCCTGGAAAGCGGCACGGGGCCCAACGTGATCATCGCCTGGCCGTCGGCGGCCGACGAGCAGGAGCGTCTCGCCGCCGTGCTCGCCCGCTGCTACGGCATGGAGCTGGCCCTCCTGCGCCGCGACAACACCGTGCTGCGCGCCGCGGACCCGCCGGGCACCAGCCGGCCGCTCGACCTCGATCGCTGGTCACGCTTTCCCCGCGCCCCGTCGGGGGTCGTCACCGCCTTCGAGCGCTCGATCGAGGCGGATCTTCGCCGCCACCACCGCGCCGCGGGCGGCCTGTTCGACAGCCGCCCCGTCCGGCTCTTCCCTCGGGAGGTCGACGCGGCCCTGCTCGGCGGCCTCGAGGCGCTGCTCGGTCGCGACTACGCCGAAGCCAAAGAGATCCACCTGGCCTACGAGCTGCGCGACGCCACGGTCCGGCTGGTCGATCTCCGCCGCGACGGCGCTCCCGTGCCGGGCGCGCTGGCCCTGCCGAAGGTCGGGACCTGCCGCGAGTGAGCGGTCAGACCGGCTCGGCGAGCCGCGGCCGGCAGCCGAAGCGAACGGCGAAGTCGTTGGTGAAGGCCGTCCTGAAGGCATCGTTGACGCCGTCGGCGATGCGCTCGCGCTGTGCCGCCTTGGCGAAGCTGCGGCCCGCCGCGTCGACCCCGAGGAAGGCGGCCAGCCGCTCGACCAGCGCCGCCTGGTCGACCACGTCGCGCTCGTAGACGAGGTCGAGCCGGCGCTCGAACAAGGCCCGCAACGCCTCTAGGTACGCGGATTGGCTCGCATAGCCGAGATAACGCTTGAGTATGCTGTAGAAGTCGTAGCGCACCGCCTCGGCGGCTTCGATCCTGTCTCGGCTGGCCGCGTCGGTGACATGCCAGACGCCGCGCCGGGCAGCCAGCTCGCCGGAGATCGCCTGCATCGTGCGATCCTGCCGATCGAGGAAGATGGGATAGACGTCGAGCGGAAGCTCCAGCGCCGCGGCAACGTCGGCGAGGCCGCAGGTCGTGACGTAGTCCTCGACGAAATGGGTGATCAGCTTGGTACCGACCCAGCCATCGCGGGCCGAGTAGCGCAGGAAGTTGCGGATCGCCGCCACCTTGTCGAACCGGTAGCTCGATGCGAAGAGCTCGATCAGCGTGTCCCGGAGATGCTCCTTGGGCCTGCCGATCCCGAGCCCCTCGAGAAGGTCGCAGACCAGGCTCGAACCCGAGCGCGGCGTGGCGAAGACAACCGCGAGCTTCAGTGGCGGGCACGGCGCGTCGACCGTGGCGTCGGTTTCGAACAGTTTGTGCGCCGCGTGCGCGACCAGGGCCGGCACGACATGTTGGGCCAGACCGACGAAGGTGAGCGCGGGATAGGTCTCCCGCAGGGTGCGCAAGCGGTCGGCCTCGTGGGTCGGCGCTGCCACCACCAGAAGCGGCGGCTTCGTCTCGGCCGCCGCCAAGTGCCGCAGGCCGTCCATGGTCTCGATCGAGAGCGCCTGGACCGGCACGGCCAGTTCCGGCGCGTCCTTCGCATCACGCCGCGCGTAATAGAGGTCGGCGACGAATCCCGGATCGCACAGCAGGGTCAGCTTCTTGGCGTTGTCGTTGAGAAAGCGGACGATGTTTATCTCGCTCGACGCCGCGAAGAGGGTCTTCATGACGGCGCCCCCGCAAGCTGGCGAGGGGGCCGGCTCTTGCGGCGCGGCGAGGTGTCGGCGATCACCGAGGGCAACGCCGGCAGCAACCTGGCGAAGGCGTCCTCGTGCATCTCGGGCGAAGGATAGTAGGTGTTGACCGACTGCCGCACCTTGGCGTCGCCGAGGAAAACCTCGATCGGCTGGCCGGTCGCCTTGTCGAGCAGGATGTGCGGCATGCCGCGACTGGTCACCACTTCGACATACTGGTCGGCGAAGCCCACGACCTCGTCCAGCATGGCGCGATTGACGAACTGCGGGAAGACCCCGGCCATCGCCTTGTAGCTGTCCCGGCCTTCGCGGTATTCGGGCGTGCGCTTCGAGAACCAGAGCAGGATCTTCGGCACCTCGATCCTGGCCAGCAACTGAATCATCTCGCGGATCCAGTTCGCCCGGATCTCGCCGATGACCGCGCGCACCAGGGCCGGCGGCTCGTGCTCGATCATCTTCTCGAAGGCCGTGTCGCCCGGCACGAACGGCAGGGTCGAGCCACGCGGACGCAGCATGTTCTTGCCGTGCCGGGCCTCGAAATAGCTGCTCTCCGAGCCCCTGGCGCTCTGCACCTGGACGATGCAGAACCGCGACCGGTTGACATAGTCGAGATAGGCCGGATTGCGCAGATAGAGGCCCGGCGCCGAGCCGCCGACCGACAGGTTGAGGAACGGAAAGCCGATGGCCCGCTGCAGCATATGAACGTAAGGGTCGCGGACCAGCACACCGAAGCTCTGGCCCGCGCCAAGGACCGCCGCATACTGGCGCGGCTCCAGGCTCGCCGGCCGCGGCCCGCGCAGCGTGTACTCGAGCTCCGGCAGCTCGAACAGCTCGTAGTCGACCACCGCGGCGTCACGGCCCTGATACTGCACGATCTTGCTCGTCATGGCCGACGCATTCCCTGGGGTGATCGAAACGGCTGCGCAGCGACGACCCTCTCGACGTCCGAGGTGAAGGCGCCTGCTCGCAGCGTGGACGAGATTGCCCGAGCAGCAATTATCAATCAATAGTTGAATTTGTCGCCCACGCTGTCTACGAGGTCGAGTGACTCTCGACGCGCAATCGGGAGGCCACCCCATCGCCGGCGCCGTCACGATCGGAGCAATGACATGGCTGCCCTGCTGGACGTGCACGCGACCGCCACCGATGCCGGCCCGGCGGCCGAGCCACAGCACCTCCAGACGGCCTTCGATCTCGCGTTCCTGGGCGAGCCCGCGGACCGGCCCGGCCGCGACGCCTGGCATCGGGAGATCGCCCTGGCCGAGCGGGCCGGCTGGCGCGTGCTCGCCGGCCCGCCGCCGGCCGGTGCCGCCGAGCTCGACGCGGCGATCGTGCTGCTCGCCGAGCCACGCGCGCTTGCCGGGCTGCGGCTCGTGGCAGCGGACACCCAGCTCGTCCTGCGCCACATGGGCGAGCGCGCGGCGCGCGCCCAGCCGGAGCTGGAGCGGCGGTTGCGGCACCGCGTCATGATCGCTCCCTGCCACGGGCTCGAGCGGCGGGCCATCCTCGCCCGGCTCCCGGCACGCACGCTGACGGCCGAGGACTGGCCGTCCTTCCTTTGCGCCGAGCGGCTGCTCGCCGCCAGGTCACGGCGGCCGGCACCGCCGTTCACGATCGGCATCGCCGAGCCGGGAACCGGCAACCGGGCGATCGAGCGCCTGCGATCCGGCCTTGCCGCGCGCGGCCTGGGCGATCGCTCGGTGCGGCTCGTTGCCGTCGCCGCCGACGCCGCCGGCGACGACGCCCTGGCCCGCCTCCACGTCCTGGTCGGCCCGGCACGCGCGCTCGATCCAGCGGTCCCGAGGCTCGTCGTGCGGGCCCTCGAGGCCGGCGTCGTGTCGATCCTCTCCGATGCGTGGAAGCCGCTGCTCAGGGACGCCGCGGTCTTCCAGGACTGGGCGCAGCTCCCGGACCGGCTGGCGGCGCTCGCGACCGACCCCGCCCTCTGGCGCCGTTGCCTCGCCGCCCAGGCGGACCGGGCGCAACACCGCTACGGCGAGGAGGCCTGGCTCGACCGGGTGCGAGGCGGCATCTTCGGACCAGCCTGCCCGCCACGGCTCGCCGCCGCCAGCCGGCGCCGGATGGAGCCCCATGCCGCGGCAGCCGAGGCCGACCTCGTCATCATCGGCGATTTCCGTCGCCGCGAGGAAGCGATCGAGCAGCTCCTGCCGCAGATCGCCCGCCACGCGGCGGCCGGCCGCCGCGTGGCCCTGCTCCAAGCGTGGAACGGACGGCCGGGCCCGCTCGTCCATCCCGGCATCGATGCCTGTCTGCGCCAGGGCCGCGCCACGGCGGTCGGCCCGGCCGCGGTGGTTCGCGCCCGCGCCGTCCAGGTCGTCGTGCCTCGCCTGACCGTGCCGGCGCTCGAGGCGCTGCGGCCGGCGATCAGCGCCGACTATTGGCACCTGGTCGAGGTCGACGCCGCCATTCGCGACTACGATCCGGCCGTCCTGCATACCACGATCGAGCGGCTCTATGCCGTCACGCCCACTTGGCACGCCGTCCATCCGGACGTGCAGGCGACCCTGGCGGCACGGGTGCCGACCCACGTCGATCCGTGGCCGGTGCAGGCCACCCCGGAGCTGGTACACCGCCGCCGGTCCGGGGAGCGCCATGTGGTGGGCGTGCAGGCCTACGACCCGGCCGACGCGGCAGCGGCGATCGACCTGCTGCGCGCGGCAGCGGGCGCGCCGAACGTCGATCTGCGCGCCCTTCTGGTCGGCACGCGACGCACGCTCGACGTCGCCGGGCTGCCGCCGGTGCAGGTCCTCTCGCTCGACGGCACCGACATCGCCCGGTTCGTCGCCGGGCTCGACCTCCTGGTCGTGCCGCCGCTCGACGACCTCGACCGCCTGCCGCGACGTGCGGTCGCCGAGGCCCTGGCGATCGGTGTGCCGGTCCTGGCACCGGCAAAGCTCGAGCCGGAGCTCCCCGCTGGCCCGATCTTCCTCGCTCCGGAGCACTGGGCGGCGTTCGTCGTCGCCGCCGCATGCCGCCGGCGCGGCGCAGCGCGCACGACGCCGGTCGCCGAAGGCGCCGATCCGGCAACCCGGCTCGGCCTGGGCACCCGTCCGCTGGTGCCGGCCGTCGTCGGCGCGAAGACTAGGCGCGTGCTCTTCGTCACCGCCAACGGCGTCGGCCTCGGTCACATCACCCGGCTCTCGGCGATCGCGCGCCGCCTGCCCGACCGCCTGGAGCCGGTGTTCGCGACGATGAGCCAGGCGGCCGCCGTGCTCGAGCAGATGGGCTTCCCGACCGAGCTCCTGACCACCTACAACGGCAAGGCCGCCAAGCCCTGGGACTGCTGGACCCGCGAGCGGATGCGCGACATCCTCGACTATCACCAGCCACGGGCGCTCGTCCTCGACGCCTCCAATCCCTATGCCGGCGTGGTCGAGGCCGCCGCCTGCCGGCCGGGGCTCGGGCTCGTCTGGGTGCGCCGCGGCATGTGGCGGGCGAGCCAGGACAACAGCGAGTTCCTGACGCGGGCCCCGTACTTCGATCTCGTCATCGAGCCGGACGACATCGCGGCGGCCCTGGATGTCGCCCGCCCGGGCCCCGCCGCCGGCGAGGTCCTGCGCGTCCCGCCCATCGGCCTCCTCGACGAGCACGAGCTGCTGCCGCGCGCCGAAGCGCGGGCCGCGCTGGGGCTGCCCGAGCAGGCCGAGGCCGGCTCGGTCCTGGTCCAGCTGGGCTCGGGCACGACCCGCGATCTCAACCGGCTGCTCAGCCGCGTCGTCGAGGTGCTGCAGTGCTTTCCGGGGCTGGAGATCGTCCTGGCGCAGTGGCTGAACACCGCCGACGAGTATCGCGGCCGCTGGCCCGGGGTGCGCCTGCTGACGGGCTTTCCGATCCCCCGCTACTACCGGGCGTTCGACTTCACCATCAGCGCCGCGGGCTACAACTCGTTCAACGATCTCCTGCGCTTCGGCGTGCCCACGATCTTCATCGCCAACGACGCCGAATGCATGGACGACCAGGGCGCCCGGGCCCGCCATGCCGAGGCGGAGGGCGCCGCCTTCGACATCGACGAGAGCAACCTCGAAGCGCTCTACGACTGCGTCCAGGCGATCCTGCAGCCGGCGGTCCGCGACTATCTGGGCGAGCGCGCCCGCACCCTGGCGAAGCCCAACGGTGCGGCCCTCGCGGCACGGGCCATCGCCAGGCTCTCGGCCTGACAGCGACGGGAGACGACGGATGAGCATGGCACGGACCCGGCACGCCCCTGTCCTCCTCGAGCGCCGCTCGTTCCCGGCCGCCAGCCGGCTGCATGCCCAGGTCGAGGAGCAGGCGCGCGAGCTGCACGAGCTGCGCGCCCGCCTGGGCACGGCGCTGGCCGAGCTCGGCGTGCTGCTGCCGACCCTCCACGCGGCGCCGCTCGGCCCGCAGCGGCGCAAGCCGCCGAGCCCGCCGGCGATCGGCCTCGCCGCCAGGCCGCGCGCCGACGCGCCGTGGTGGCCGGCGGCACCGGCGCTGCGCGAGCCGCTGCGCCCGGCACCGGGACGGCGCTGCGCCGGTCTCCTCGACGAGCGGGCACCGGTCATCGCCGTCTCGCTCTGCGGCAAGCCGGCGGCCGAGACGGCGGCGATCCTTGAGCAGGTGATCGAGCAGCAGATCGCGACGCGCTCCTTCGTGCCGCTCTTTCTGACCGACGATGCGAGCCAGCTCCAGCTCTTCCGGCACCAGGGCTACGATGTCGAGCTGCTGCCGCGGCCGGCCGCCCTCGCCCGGTGCCCGGGCGCGATCGCGCCGGAGCCGTTCCTCGCGCAGCGGCTGGAGCAGATCGCCGTCGCCTGGGGCGTGGTCGGCTGGATCGACATGGGCGACGCCGACCTACCGGCCCCGCCGCCGGCGGCGCGCCCGGCCGCCGCCCAGCCGACGCTGGTCTTCTACAAGGACTATCGGCGCTACAACCCCTACCAGCACCTGCTCTACGCCTCGCTGCCGCGGATCCAGGCCGTGCCCGGCGACGTCGACCTGGCGATCGCCACCGCGGCGCACGGACCGACACTCTTCCACGTCAACTGGGAGGAGGCGATCTACCGTGACGCGGCCACGCCCGAGGCCGCCACGGCCATGGTCGAGGCCTTTCTGACCCGGCTGGACAGTCTGGCCGCCGCCGGCGGCAGGATCGTCTGGACCTTGCACAACAGCGAGCCGCACGAGAACCCGTTCCCTCTCGCCTACAGCGCCCTGGCGACGGGAATCGCCCGGCGCAGCGACCTCGTCATCGTCCATTCCGCGGCGGCGGCGGCCCTCGCTGCGGAGCGCTACGCGGTCGAGCCGGCACGACTCTGCCGAGTGCCGCACGGCGGCTATCACACGCTCTACGAGGGCGGCCGCGACGCGCACGCGGCCCGCCTGGACCTGGGCCTGCCAGCGGATGGCCTGGTCTTCGGCTTCGTCGGCAATGTCCGCCCCTACAAGAACGTGCCGCTGCTGCTCGACGCCTTCGCGCGCCTGCCCCGCGGCCACGCCCACCTGCTGATCGCCGGCCGGCAGCAGCCGACGCTCGATCTCTCGGCGCTCGACCCGGCGGTATGCGCCGAGGTCGTGGTGCGCGACGCGGTGGTCGAGGAGACGGCCCTGCCGCTGCACCTCGGCGCCTGCGACGCCGTTGTCCTGCCGTTCGGCCGCATCCTCACCTCGGGCAGCCTGATGCTGGCCCTGTCGCTCGAGGTGCCGGTCATCGTGCCGGCGGTCGACAGCCTGCTCGAGGTGGTGACCGATGGTGAGAACGGCCTGGTGTTCGCGCCGGACGACGCCGCGGCGTTGGCCGGGGCCCTGCTCGCCTTCGCCGCGCTGGACGCGGACGAGCGCCGGGCCATGCGCTCGGCCGCCGGCCGGACCGCCCGCGCGTGCGACTGGGGCTGGATCGGCCGCGCCGTGGCGGCCCGGCTGCGTGGCCTGCTCGACGACGCGTGACCGACGACGGGCGGCGGCGACCGTCCGTCAGCGAGCGGCGGCCGGCGCGGTCGCGGCCAGCATCGCCAGCACCGTGCCATAGGGGGTGAGCTGCCAGGCACCGTCGGCGCCGGCGCCCTCGACCGCGACGAGGCGATAGCCGGAAGCCTCGACCTCGTCCCACTCGCGCAGCGAATCGAAGCGGTTGTCGAGCACCAGCCGGCCCCGGGCATGGTCGACCAGCAGGACGGCGTGATACTCGTCCCCCTCGGTGACGACCGTCGCGAAGCGGAGCCGCTCGCCGGGCCAGCCGGCCAGGATCAGGCGGTGCTTCTTGGTCAGCGCGTAGTCCTCGCAATCGCCGACGGCGGGGGCGAGACGCCAGACGTCCTGGCCCGCCGGCTCCTCGCGCCCGAGGATCGCCGCGTTGACCGCCCGGTTCACCGCCGCGAGCTCGGCCAGCTCTGCAGGCTTAAGCGGCGGTGCCGGTTGCGAAGGGGTTGTGTTGCAATACCGAGGTGTGGCCGCGCACATCACCCGCCAGCCGTCGGGCCCGGCGAAGCGGTCGACCTCGCTGGCCAGGCTCGGCAGCGCCGACCCGATCAGGACGAGGTGCAGCAAGGACGCGCAAAATGCCGTCGATCGGCAAAAGGCACAAAAGCCGCTGGGAATAAACATGTGCTCGAGGTCCCGGCAGGTGCTGTCGATGCCGGATGTTAATAGACGCTTAACGATGCCGGCGCGCCGCAAAGGCGGTTGGCGGCGCGCCACGGTGCTCGCTGCCGTTCACTGATTCTTAAGGCCCGACGACTACAACCGCCGCCAGCCGAGACGAGGCTCCCGCCGCAAGAGCCGGTTCGAAACCCAAGTCACAGGAGAGAGACCATGGCCCAGAAGCCGAACAAGCTGCTGCTCACGCTGACCGCGCTCGGCATCGCCGCCGGCGTGAACGTCACCGATGCCCAGGCCCAGACGGTGAGCTACAGCAGCTTCGGCGAATTCTTCAGCTATACCGGTGCCACCTTCGGCCGGGATCTGAACGCCAAGCTCGACTTCGTCCGGGCCTATCCGCAGAGCCCCGCTGCGCAGCGCATGGCCCGCAGCATCGCCCGCGAGATCGCGACCATGTCGCCGGCCGAGCAGCGGGCGGTGATGGACGACATCGCCGCCAAAGGTGGGCTGCCGCCGAGCGTCGCCCAGGCCGCGAACGTCGCCGGCCTGAGCACCTCGGCCGTCGGCCCGCAGTCCCGCCCGCGCGGCCTCGACGTCGCCCGTGGCAACACCAGGAGTGTCACCAACTCGCGGATCTACTGATCAGGCTTCGCACCAAGAGCCGCGCCGCGGCCCGAGGCAGCGGCCGCCGCCGCGTGGGTCGCGGGGCACGCCCCCGATCCCGCGCGTCGGCGCGTTGCCTGCAGCGGTCGTGCGCAGGGTCGCCGCCGCGGACGGCGTCGGCCGTTGACCGCGCCGATGCCGCCCGAGCGACATCGGGGCGGCCGGGGGCGAGCCAGGCCGATCACGGCGAAGGCCACAAGGCCGAGAGGCGGTGTCGCCGAACGCGCCCGACCAGCCGGGACCGGCTGCCTGGTGCCCGGCAGGGTCGCCATCACAGGGGGCCTCCGGTGCACCGGTTGCCATCACGTGGACCTGCGCCCGATCGTCATCGGCGCACGCGAGCCGCAGCTGCCTGCAGTGGCCTCAGACGCCGCCGGTGACGAGCCAGGCCACGTAGCCGGCGTAGGCCGCAACCAGCAGGCCGCCCTCGACGCGGTTCACCCGCCAGCCGGTGACGGCGAAGGCGAGGAGGGCCAGCGTCGCCGCCAGCATCACCCAGACGTCGAAGGCGGCGATCTCGGCCGGCACCGCCAGCGGCCGGACCAGGGCCGTCACGCCCAGAATGCCGAGCACGTTGTAGATGTTGGAGCCGACGATGTTGCCGAACGCCACGTCGGCCTCGCGGCGAATCGCGGCGGTGAGCGAGACGACGAGCTCCGGCAGCGAGGTGCCGACGGCGACCACGGTCAGGCCGATCACGGCCTCCGACACGCCGAGGGCGGCAGCCGTGGCGATTGCCCCCTCGACCAGCAGCTGCGCCCCGGCGAGCGTGGCGCCGAGCCCGGCCGCGGTGAGCAGCACCGCCAGCCACAGGCGGCGGGGACCGCGGGCGACGTCGGCCTCGGCCGCATGCATCACCGCCGCGGCATCGTGGCTGCGCCGCTCCTGCCGATAGGTGTGGAGGACGTAGGCCAGCAGCCCGGCGATCAGCGCCAGACCCGCGACCCGCCCGATCTCGCCCCAGAGGGCGAGGCCGACACAGGCGAGGGCCGCCACCAGCACCATCGACCCGTCCCGGCGAAACGCCGCGGGCGAGGTGCGCAGCGGCTGGATCAGCGCCGCCAAGCCCAGGATCAAGAGAATGTTGGCGGTGTTGGAGCCCACCACATTGCCCACGGCGATCGCCGGGGAGCCGGCCAGGGCGGCCTGCACGCTGGTCAGGAGCTCCGGCGTGGAGGTGCCGAATCCGACCAGGGTCAGGCCGATCAGCAGCGGCGACAGGCCCAGCCGCTTGGCGACGGCGACGCTGCCGCGCACGAAGCCGTCGCCACCAGCGACGAGCAGCACGAGGCCGCCCACGAGCTGGGCCAGGACGACGAGCTGAAGTGATCCCATGCGTGGGCTCCTGCCGGACGGCGAGCGGCCGGGACGACCGCGGCCGGCGTTCTAGCTCAACCAGGCCGCCGGCGCATCGCCCGATCGGGGCCGCGGCACGGGCGACGACGCCGCAGGCCGGCACGGCTCCCTCAGCCGGTGGCCGTGAATCCCCTGAGCGGCATGCCGGGCGCGCGCTGCAGCCAGTTGTCGGGAGCGTAGCGGCTGGTCCCGTCGATCAGGTGCAGCGTGTAGGCATGGCGCGAGCGCGGCGAGCGGTTGGCGGCACTGCGGTGCGGCAGCCGGCCGTGCAGCACGACCAGATCGCCCTTCCCGGCCTCAAGCGGCACCAGGCCCTCGGTCGGCAGGGGCCCGGCGGCCAGGGTCTCCAGCCGGGTGGTCCAGCCGTCCCGGCGAAACCGGGCGGCCAACGGGCGGCGGTGGCCACCCGGCTCGGCCAGGAGGCAGCCGTTCTCGAGCGTCGCATCCTCGAGCGCGAACCAGAAGCCGATGCAGCTCTCCGGCTCGGTGTGCAGGAAGGTGCCGTCCTGGTGGCAGGCGACCTCGCCGCCGATCCGCGGCTGCTTGAAGATGTACATCGATTGCAGCAGCAGCGGCCGGACGAGCCCGAGATCGGCGGCCAGGGCGGCGAGCCCGGCCGTCCGCGAGAAGGCGTCGAAGACGGGATCGAGGTCGTGCAGCGCGTGGCCGACCTTGTTGATGGCGAGCGCCTTGTCGACCGCGAGGCGTCCCTCGCCGTCGAACGCCTCGGCCTCGAAGAAGAAGCGGATCTTGTCGCCGGAGTCGAGGAAGTAGCGGTCCTGGGCGTGGCGGTGGTCGTCGGTGGAGAAGACCGTGGCGAGCCCGGTCGGGTCGAACGCGGCCAGGAGCTCGTCCATCCGCGCGCGCAGCTCGTCGCAGGCAGCGGCCGGCACGAAACCCCGGAGCTGCAGGAAGCCCTGGCGTTGCCACAGGGCCAGCTCGGCCCCGGTCAGCATCGGCCGCGCCCCGTCTCCAGGATGATCTTGCCGATGTGCCGGCTCGATTCCATGAGCCGGTGCGCCTCGGCCGCCTGCTCGAGCGGCAGGACGGCATGAATGATCGGCTGCACCGCACGCCTGGCGAGCAGTGGCCAGACCTTGGCCTCGAGCGCCCTGGCGATCCGCCCCTTCTCCTCGACCGAGCGCGGCCGGAGCGTCGAACCGGTCCAGGTCAGCCGCTTGAGCATCAGTGCCGCGAAGTTGGCCTCGATCCTCGAGCCGCCGAGCCAGGCGATCTGCACGAGGCGCCCCTCCATGGCGAGCACCTTGAGGTTCTTGGCCACGTAGTCGCCGCCCACCATGTCGAGGACGACGTCGACGCCGCGCCCGTCCGTGACCTCCTGCACCACGGCGACGAAGTCCTCGGTCTTGTAGTCGATCGCCCGCTCCACCCCGAGCTTGGCGCAGAAGGACTGCTTCTCCGCCGAGCCCACGGTGGTCAGCA
Source organism: uncultured Geminicoccaceae bacterium (assembly GCA_964460465.1). GTDB lineage: Bacteria > Pseudomonadota > Alphaproteobacteria > Geminicoccales > Geminicoccaceae > SLRI01. The sequence continues at coordinate 54,525 of CAYWSB010000007.1, forward strand.
CCCGGGCGGCGAAGATCCGGGCGAGCTGGATGGCGGTGGTGCCGATCCCCGACGTGCCGCCGTGCACCAGCAGCCACTCGCCGGGCACCAGCCGGCCACGCTCGAACACGTTGGTCCAGACGGTGAAGAAGGTCTCGGGCACGCCCGCCGCCTCGACCATCGAATAGCCGGCCGGCACCGGCAGCACCTGCGGCTCGGGCACCGCCACGTACTCGGCGTAGCCGCCACCGGCAGCCAGCGCGCACACCGGCTCGCCGACCGCGTAGCGCCGGCAGCCCGGGCCGGTGGCGGCGACCACGCCCGCCACCTCGAGCCCGGGCAGGTCGCTGGCCCCCGGCGGCGGGGCGTAGCCGCCCAGCCGCTGCAGCACGTCCGGGCGATTGACCCCTGCTGCATGGACCTCGATCAGCAGCTCGCCGGCACCGGGTGCGGGCACCGGCCGGCGGGCCGGCCGCAGCACCTCGGGCCCGCCGGCACCGACGATCTCCACACAGCGCATCTCCCGCTCGTCCACGCGCCCGCTCCCCGGCTGCTCCTGCGCGGGCGAGCTTAGTCGTCCGGCCGGACCCTGCCAACCGGCTCAGCCGAGCAGGCAGAGGATGCCGTAGCAGCGGCCGAGAAGACCCCTGAAGACCAGCAGGAGGAGCAGGTCGAGGGCGAGCAGCAGGGCCAGGAGCGGCAGGCCAAGCCACAGCAGGACATGGAGCACAGCCCAGCCGGTCGGCCGAGGCGCCGGCAGATGGCGCCCGGCGACCGCGCCGCCGGGACGGGGCGAGGAACGTTGTGCGGCTTTGCGCATTGCTCTACTTAGAGGCGATATTCGCGGAGGACCAGACCCGATGATCGGTTGGCGCGAGGTCACGTCCGCCGCCACCTGGCAAGCGCTACTCGCCGCGGCCGATCGATCGAGCCTGCAGCAGAGCTGGGCCTACGGCGCGGCGGTGGCGGCGGCGGGCCACGGCGTCCATCGGCTGGGCCGGCAGGAGGCGGGCTCGCTCACCGCCCTGGTGCAGCTGCTTCGCCGCCCTCTCGCCTGCGGGCTCGGCTTCGGCCTGGTCCTGCGCGGGCCGGTCTGGCTCGCCGGCCGGCCGGACCCACGGCAGGAGGAGCGCCTGCTGTGCCAACTGCTGCCCTGGATCGGCCGGCAGGCGCTGCTCTGGCAGCCCGACGACGCCGACGCGGCGGACCGGCGGGCCGGAGCGCGCCGCGTCTGGACCGGTGCCTCGACCGTGCTGCTCGACCTCGACCGGCCGCCGGGCGCGCTGCGCGCGGCCCTCGACGGCAAGTGGCGCAACCGGCTCGTCCGGGCGGAAGCGGCACCGCTCACCTTGCGCCGCTGCCGGCAGGGCCCGTCCCTGGACTGGCTGCTGGGCGAGACCGAGCGGCAGCGGCAGGCACGCGGCTATGCAGGCCCCGCCCCCGCCTTCACGAAGGCGCTCGCCGCCGCCAGCGGGCCGGATGCGCTCTGCCTGACCGCCGAGCACGGGGGCAACCCCGTCGCCGGCATGCTCTTCCTGCGCCACGGCCGCACCGCCACTTGGCAGGTCGGCGCCACGACGGCGGCGGGCCGCCGCCTCGGCGCCCACCACCGGCTGCTCTGGGCCGGCATCGCGGCGCTGGCCGAGGCGGGCTGCACCACGCTCGACCTCGGCCTCGTCGACACCGTGACCAGCCCCGGCATCGCCCGCTTCAAGCTCGGCACCGGCGCCGCACCGCTCACCCTCGCCGGCAGCTATTTCCTGCCCCCGCGGCTGCGGCAGCCGCGCCGACCCGGGTAGGGGTCGTCACGGTCGAGCGCGATGCCGAAGCACCCCGGACGACCGGTCGCTCCCGGACTTCCATGCAAACGATGGCCAAGCCGCACCTGCGCGAGCGTAGCCGAGCAGCTTGACGGCAACGACCCCAAGCAGGGAAGGCCCCGAGGACAGCGGCAGGATCGGCCGGCGACCCGTCCGCCCGCCGCCAGCCAGCCGCACCGATGATCGGCACGACGCCGGCAAAAGAGCGGCATGAAATAGTCACGATCTCTACTCGACATGACAGGACCAAGCCTGGTCATCCACGATTTTCGTCAGAAAATCGGCCAGTTGTCTCAAGAGATCGGCGCCCACCCGGGAAGGTTACGAGACGTTTCACCGGCTTGCGATCGACCGCCGGCGCGGCCCGATGCCGGGGCAGCCGGCAAGCCCGGCGACGAAGCCGCGGCCGATCCAGGTCGAGGCGCCTGAAGCCGCGGGCCGTCAAGGACTGCCGCACAGCCGAGTGCGCCAAGCTGGCCCAATCCGGCTTCGCTGCCGACAGCAATCTCGGCGGTGGCGCCCCGACCTGCCGGCAGGCCGTTGCCGGGCGGGGGCGACCCCTTCCCGACGGCGACCGGCGGCGGCAAGAAGGCCGCGCGGTGGCCGTCGTTCACCCTGCGACGGCTCCGGCCCTCGCTCGCTTCGCAATCAGCAGCGGCTGCCTCCTGGCGCGGCTGGGCCACCATGACGCTCGGCAACATCGAGACGGAAATCGGCGTCGCCTGTCACCACCTCAGCCAGAGGCACGCCCGGCGCTACCTCGCCGGCCGCGCCAGCCGCCTCAACCGCCGCCACCAGCTCGACACAATCGGCTCGACACAATGACCAGGCGGCTGATGTGGCCCGCGCTGCAGGCCAAGCCGCGCCCGTCTCGAATCGTCGTCGCTGCATGAGAATTGTCGATAGTCAGATCTCGTTATCGCCGCTCGCTCGTCGTCGTCAGACCGCCGGCGCTGTTCATTTTTGCGCTTGGCGGTCGGTTCCGTTTCTGCCATGAAGCGTAGTTGGCGCAGGTCACGCGCCGCAAATCAGAACAATAAGCGACACGAGCACCCGACCCCCGATGCTTGCCTTCACGCGCACCGATCTCGAACGCCTGTTTCCCGGCTCCATCTGGCTCAAGGCCGAAGGTCTCGTCGGCGAGGGTGCTGTCGTCGACGTCAATGTCGAGCGCGACGGCAAGTCGATCACCGGCCAGGTCAGGGGCCAGCGCCGCACGCCCTACCTGACCCGGATCAAGATCGCCAACGGGCGGGGCGGCCGGGTTCGCCTCTCGAGCACCTGCTCCTGCTTCTATCCAGAATGCGAGCACGCCGCGGCCACGCTGCTCGGCCTCCTGGACCAGTCGAGCACCATCGACCCCGAGGACGGCTCGGTCGTCGTCGACAGCGAGCTCGAGAGCTGGATCGCCGCGGTCAACGCCGCGGCCAGGAATGGCCACGCCGAGGCCACGGACGTGGTGCTCTACCTGCTCGAGCCGGCGCAGCGCTCCTGGCGCGACGGCGGCCTCGCCCAGCCGGTCTCGCTGCAGACCGTGCGCGCCAAGCGCATGCGCAGCAACGCCTATGGCCGCGAGAACGCCATCGCCATCGCCAACCTGCTGGCCGATCCGGCCCCCTCCTATGTCGGCCTCGAGGACCAGGTGATCGGGCGGCTGCTCGGCGGCGGCAACGGCCAGGGCCGCCGGCTCGCCACCCGGGCCGACGGCGAGACGCTCATCCGGGCGCTCGAGACCGGCCGCTGCCACTGGCGCAACGCCGCCAGCCCGCCGCTACGCCACTTGGCCGAGCCGCGCCGCGGCGGCTTCGCCTGGCGCTTCGACAGCGAGGGCCAGCAGCATCTGGTCTGCGAGCTCGACGGCGGCAACGACGACATCGTCATCATGGCGCTGGGCGAGCCCTGGTACATCGACATCGCCAACGCCGAGGTCGGCCGGGTGCAGACCGGCGTCGCCGCCTCGCTCGCCGGGCACCTCGTCAGCGCGCCGGCGATCCCGGCGGCGGCGGCCACCCTGGTCCGCCAGCGGCTGATGCCCTCGGCCGAGCGCCTGCCGTTGCCGGAGCCCTTGAAGAAGCGCGAACGGCTGGAGACCAAGCCCACGCCCGTCCTCTTCCTGCACTGCCCGTCGCTGGTCGTGCACAAGGGCACCGGCTGGCGGCGCGAGGAGCAGGAGGTCGACTGCCCGCTCGCCCGGGTCGCCTTCGACTATGCCGGAGCCGAGATCGGCTGGCAGGACGGCCGGCCCGAGATCAACCACGTCCAGGACAACCGCCTCCTCGTCCTGCCGCGCGACACCGTGGCCGAGGTGCAGGCGATCGAGCGGCTGAACCAGCTGGGTTTGCAGCCCCTGGGGCCCACCGGCCTCGGCCGCTTCGCACCGGAACAGCTGCGGCAGGATTTCACCTTCGAGGAGGACGACGACGACGACGTCGCCGTCCGCTGGGTCGAGTTCAACCACATCGACGTGCCCAAGCTCCGGGCTGCCGGCTGGCGCGTGGTGTTCGACCAGAGCTACCCTTTCCAGGTGATCGACAAGCCGCCCGCCTGGGACATCGAGGTCAACGACTCCGGCATCGACTGGTTCGAGCTCGACGTCGGGATCGAGCTCGACGGCGAGCGCATCCGCCTCTTGCCGGTGCTGCTCGACCTCTTCCAGCGCTCGCCCGAGGACATGACGCCCACGGCCCTCGCCGCCTATGGCGAGGAGCCGGTCTACGGCACCCTGCCCGACGGCCGCCTGCTGCCGATCCCGGCAGCCCGGCTCAAGGCGATGCTCGAGGCCCTCTACGAGCAGTTCGCCACCGGCAAGATCGACGCCAAGGGCCGCCTCAAGCTGGCCCCCGCCGAGGCCTCGCGGCTCGCCGTCATCGACCGCACGCTGACCGACGACGAGGTCGTCTGGCACGGCGGCGAGCGCGTCCTCGGCCTCGCCCGCCAGCTCGGCGACGGCGATCGCATCCCCGACGTCCAGCCGCCCCGGGGCCTGAAGGCGACGCTGCGCCCCTACCAGGCGCAGGGCCTGAGCTGGCTGCAGTTCCTGGCCTCGGTGGGGCTCTCCGGCGTGCTCGCCGACGACATGGGCCTGGGCAAGACGCTGCAGACCCTGGCCCACGTCCTGGCGCTGAAGGAGCAGCGCCGGCTCGACCGGCCGGCGCTGATCGTGGCGCCCACCTCGCTGATCCCGACCTGGCGCAGCGAGGCCCGGAAGTTCGCGCCCGAGCTCGCCCTCCTCACCCTGCACGGCAACAACCGCGGCGACCTCTTCCGGCGGATCGACAAGAACGACGTGGTGCTGACCAGCTACGCGCTGATGCTGCGCGACCGCGACCAGCTGGCCGGCCGGCGCTGGCGGCTAATCGTGCTCGACGAGGCGCAGGCGATCAAGAACCCGGCGACCAAGCTCGCCAGGGTCGCCTGCGAGCTCGAGGCCGACCACAAGGTGGCCCTCTCCGGCACGCCCATGGAGAACCACCTGGGCGAGCTCTGGTCGGTCTTCCACTTCCTCATGCCGGGCTTCCTCGGCGACCGCGAGACCTTCCGCCGGGTGTTCCGCAACCGCATCGAGAAGGAGGGCGACGCCGACCGCCAGGCGCTGCTCGGCCAGCGCGTGCGCCCGTTCCTGCTGCGCCGGACCAAGGAGGAGGTGGCGGCCGAGCTGCCGCCGAAGAGCGAGTTCATCCGCGAGATCGAGCTCACCGAGGAGCAGCGCGACCTCTACGAGAGCGTGCGCCTCGCGATGCACGCCCGGGTCAGGGAGGAGATCGAGCAGCGCGGCCTCGCGCGCTCGAACATCGCCATCCTCGAGGCCCTCCTGAAGCTGCGGCAGATCTGCTGCGACCCGCGCCTGCTCAAGAAGCGCGACGGCGCCGCCCCGCCCAGCGCCAAGTTCGAGATGCTGATGAGCATGCTCGAGGGGATGGTCGAGACCGGCCGGCGGATCATCGTCTTCTCGCAGTTCGTCGAGATGCTGGAGCTGATCGAGGAGGGACTCAAGGAGCTCAAGATCGGCTACACCACGCTGACCGGCCGGACCCGCGACCGCGAGACCCCCGTCAAGCAGTTCCAGGCGGGCGACGTGCCGGTGTTCCTGATCAGCCTCAAGGCCGGCGGCACCGGCCTGACGCTGACCCGGGCCGACACCGTCATCCACTACGACCCCTGGTGGAACCCTGCGGTCGAGGCCCAGGCCACCGACCGGGCGCACCGGATCGGCCAGGACAAGACCGTCTTCGTCTACAAGCTCGTCTCGGCGGGCACCGTCGAGGAGAAGATGGTCGAGCTGCAGGAGCGCAAGAAGAGCCTGATCGAGGGCGTGCTCGGCGGGGTCAAGGGCGGCGGCCTCGGGCTCTCCGAGGAGGACATCGACGCCCTCTTCGCGCCGTTGCCCGATTGAGCCGCGGCGGCCGGCTCAGGGCTCGGCCACGGCCTCGCTCACGCTCCCGCCGGTGAGCCGGACGAGCTCCGCCAGGCTCGTGGGAAACACGCAGTACGGGTGGCCGGCCGCGGCGTAGAGCGTCCCGAACCGGCCGAGGCTCGCGTCGATGGCCGTCGGCAGGGCCGTCGCATGGCCCAGCGGCGGCACCCCGCCGATGGCGAAGCCGGTGGCGCTGCGGACCAGCTCGGCCGAGGCGCGCTCGACCGGGCCGGCCAGGCCCAGAACCCCGGCCAGCGCCGCGGTCCGGCAGCGGCGGTCGCCGGCGACCAGGGCCAGCACCGGCCGGCCGTCGACCGCGAAGACCAGCGACTTGACGATCGCCCCCACTGGCACGCCCAGGGCCGCCGCGGCGTCGGCCGCCGTGCGCGCCGTGGCGGCAAGCTCGACCACCTTGCCCGCCGCACCGGCCTCCGCCAGCGCCGCGACCACCCGCTGCACCGAGCGCCCCGCCAGAGCCCCGGTCGGCTCCGGCGCCATTGCAGCGCCCGCTTCGTCCCGCATCGTCCTCGCTCCGCTTCGCCCGGCGGTGTCCGGATAGCCCAACGCGCCAGTCGCGTCGAGCCGCCGCCCCCTGCAGGGCGATCAGGCCTCGGCATCCCCCGTTTCGGGAAGTCTCCACCCGGTTCGCGGGAGCCTCCCCTCATCCGCCGGCCCGGCCGGCCGCCCGCCGCCTGGCCTTCGGGTGCGCGCCGACGAGCTGCGTCGCGACCCGCCCGCCTGGAGGCCGCGCCCGTGCGACCACCCCGGGAAACCCACCACCCAAAGGGATCCGCTCATGCAGCTCGTCGCCCAATCGAGGCTCCAAGCCGTCGGGCCGGCGGTCCATGGCGGTGGCAGCGATGCGCTGCGCCTGATCGTCTTGCGCCGCAATGATGCCGCCCTCGAGCGAATCGGCGATAACAACCCCAGGGGTGCCATCATCGACGCGCCGGCGATCGGCCCGGCGCACCCGGACCTGCCCGTCACCGCCGTCCACGGCAGGGGGAGCAATTGGCTGCGCCTGATGAGCCGGCGTGCGTCCGCCGCCGCGGGGGCCGGCACCATCACCCGCCTCGGCGACAGCGGCACGGAGATCGGCGAGCCGAACGGCTCGGGCGATCTCGCCCGGGTCGGCGGCCCGCTGGTGGCGGTCGCGATCCGCACCGTCGGGTCGGACAGGCTGCGCATCCTCCTGCTCGGCGTGACCAGCGACAGGGAGTTCTCGCGGCGGGCCCATTCGCGGCATCTGGCCGGCAGGATCACGGCCCCACCGTCGATCTGCCTCGTCGGCCCCTCGGGCGCCCCCGGCGGCCCGCCGACCACCGGCTTGCCCGGGCCCAGGCTCGACGCCACCGCGATCCGCACCAGCACCGGACGGCTCGAGGTGATCACCTTTCGGGTCGAAGGCGACGGCGTCGCGCGGGCGAGCGACGGCGGCAACGCCGGGCCGCACATCACCGGCCGCCCGGCGATTGTCGCCTCGCCGAAGGAGGGCATCGTCGTCGCCACCGCCCGCGAGGCCGACAGCGGCCAGCTCGTGCTGCAGTGCTGGCAGGTGGGCGGCACCGGGACGCTGGCGCAGCGGAGCACGCGCTTCGGCGCGACCATGATCGCGACCCCCGGGCTGGCCTTAGCCCCAAACATCCCCGCCAGCCTCGACGAGGCGCAGGGCGTGGTCGCGACGGCGGTCGCCCGCGGCCGGGTGGCTGGCTTGAAGGTCGACCGCTGGCACCTCCAGCGTGACGTGACGGCCCGGAAGGACATCCGGCGCTCGGGCGCGTTCGCGGGCCTCGTCGCGGGCTCGCCCGGAATGGTCGGCGCCATGACCGGCACGGTCGCGCACGACGGGGTGCCGCGGGCCACTTCACCTTGGCGCATCGCGAGCCCGACACCAGCCGGCTGCGTGTGCTGCGCTCGCGGTCCGGCCGACCCGCGGCGGGCGATGCTGCGGCGCTGCCCTCCCCCATCGGACCCGCCCACCGGGCGAGGCCGAGCCTCGTCCCCGGTCCGGGCCGACCGCCTTGCGGGCCGACGGCCGCGACGTCAGGCGGCGCCGTCCGCCACCGCTTCGCCGCCGGCGTGGCGTCAGGCCGACAGGCCTCGAGCGCACGGTCGCAGCCGCAGGTGCCGGGTGGTCGCGACAGCAGCGTGCGCGTCGGCGGCGTGACCATCCGGGCCACCCGAGGGGCCGGCCGGCGATGGGTCGCCGCCGGTCGCACCCGCGCTGCGGCCACCCGGCGGAACACCGGGGTCCGGCTCGGCACGTTGCGCCCGACGCGCATCGTCCGGGCTCGTCGACGCGCCGGGCCAGCCCGCCTCGCGGCGCGAGCACCGCGTCCGCCTGGCGCGGGGCTCCCGAACGCGACCGGTCGCGACCTCGGCACGTCACCCATGGGAGGCCGACCCTGTCCGGGGCCGTGGGCCGCTGCCACGCGGGCCGGGGGATGCGGCCGGTCGTGTTGCCGCTGCCTCGCGGGCGGCTGCACGCCGGGCTCGGTGATCGGGTCCGCCGGGTGGTGAAGAGCCCCTGTCCGCGGCTCCGCGCGGGGGGTTCCCGCGAGCCTCGGGCATGCACGCCGCGCGCCGGCTGCACGGCCCGCAGGCCTCCAGCCGCGTCCGCGGGCGGACCGACCCTTCGATGCTGAGGCCGCCTCGGCGGGCGGTCGTCCGTGCCGCCACCGCGGCGCCCGGCCACGGTCGGGGATGGCGGACGCCGGCGCCGGCGCCGTCGGCACTGCGGCAGGCGCGCTACAGCGGCCGTCACGAACGCGGCCATCTGCCTCGCTCCGGTCGCCTTGCAGCAATCGGTCGGCTACATCATGTGTTCGTTTCATGCCGATCCCTCGGGTCGGCACCGCCGCGAGCCGGCCCGTCGTGCGTCGCTTCAGTACCCGCGCCGCCGGCGCGGCGCCCGCTGGCGGTCCGCCCGAGTGCCAAGGAGATGCCCAGATGGCCCAGGCTGCTGCCCGGGTGTCGGTCGAGCTGCCGGCCGGCGACCTCTTCGACTACGAGCACCTCGCCGCGACCCCGCTGCGCACCGACCCCTACGGCCACGTGCTGGTCGAGGACTTCGTCAATCCGGCCTGGCAGGCGGCGCTGGTCCGCGACTACCCGCAGATCACCGGCCCCGGCAATGTCGAGCCCGGCGACGTGCCGCACGGGCCGGCCTTCGACGTGCTGCTGGAGGAGCTGCAGAGCGAGCGCTTTCGCGACGCGATCGCCGCCAAGTTCGGCCTGGATCTCAGCCGCACGGAGCCGACCATCGGCCTGCGCTCGCTCGCCGAGGCGACCGACGGGCGCATCCATCACGATCACCGCTCGAAAATCATCACCCTGCTCCTCTACTTCAACGAGAGCTGGGACGCGCCCGGCGGCAAGCTGCGGATCTGCCGCAGCGAGCACGACATCGAGGACTACACCACCGAGGTCGAGCCGCTGTCGGGCACGCTCATCGCGTTCCACAACACCGTCACGTCGTGGCACGGCCACAAGCAGCACGTGGGCGTGCGCAAGATGCTGCAGCTGAGCTTCCGCGACATGTCGGGAACGGTCGGGATCGAGCGCAAGATCTCGCGGCTGACCAAGCCGATCCGGCGCATGCTCAACATGAGCTGAGGCGACTGCCGCCCGCCGGCCGCCCGCGCGGCGCTAGCCTCCGAGGGCGCCGCCGATCTCCTGGGCGATGGTGGTCCAGACCGCCGTCGTCGAGTTTGTGAACAGCAACAGCGCCCCGATCGCCATGACGGCGACGAGCCCTCCGATGAGCGCGTATTCGAGGACCACCGCCCCCGCCCGGTCGCACAGCAGGCGGCGGCATCGGGACGGGCTCGCTGGCAGGGCGGCAGGGCGGTCGGTCATGCAGGACGGTCCTCGGCGGCTCCAACCATCCCCGGAGCCTAGCCCGGCCGGGTTAAGATTTCGTCAAGCCGGCGCCGCGCAGCGCTCGCCCCGCTCTTCTGCGGCGGTCGCCGATAAGTGAAGCGGCGCCAGGAGCGCCGGCCCGGCATCCGCCAGGTGCATCGCCTCGCTCAAGCGCCGCCGCCACGCGCGCGCGCCGCGCACGCCGTTGTAGAGGCCGAGGACGTGCCGGGCGATCGCCCGGACCGGCACACCCGCGGCCCGGGCCTGCCGAGCATAGGCCCGCAGCTCCGCCAGGACCGCCGCGCGATCCGGATCGGCGAAGTCCGGCTCCTGCAGCGCCCGGGTGAAGCCCGGCAGGCTGTACGGCTCCTGGTAGGCGGCCCGGCCGATCATCACCCCGTCGACCCGCCGCGCCGCCGCCGCGGCCGCCGCCGGGCTGGTGAAGCCGCCGTTGACGACGATCGCGAGGTCCGGCCGGCACGCCTTCAGGCGAAAGACCCGGTTGTGGTTCAAGGGCGGCACCTCGCGGTTCTCCTTCGGGCTCAGGCCCGAGAGCCAGGCCTTGCGGGCGTGGACGATGAACACCCTGCAGCCCGCCTCGGCCACCCGATCGACGAAGCAGTCGAGAAACGCCTCCCCGTCGCTGTCGTCGATGCCGATCCGGCACTTGACGGTCACCGGCCGCATGGTCGCCTCGCGCATCGCCGCCACGCAGTCGGCGACCCGGCCGGGCTCGGCCATCAGGCAGGCGCCGAAGCGGCCGCTCTGCACCCGGTCGGAGGGGCAGCCGCAGTTGAGGTTGATCTCGGCATAGGGCCAGGCCTCGGCGATAGCCACGGCGCGGGCCAAGTCGCGCGGCTCGCTGCCGCCGAGCTGCAGCGCCAGCGGCGCCTCGCGCGGGTCGAAGGCCAGGAACCGCGCCGGATCGTTGTGCAGGACAGCCCCGGTCGTCACCATCTCGGTGTAGAGCAGCGCCCGCGGTGCCAGCAGCCGGTGGAAGAACCGGCAATGGCGGTCGGTCCAGTCCATCATCGGCGCGATGGACAGGCGGCGGTCGAGGGCGGTGCTGGCGACGAAGTCGGTCATGGCGGGGATATGGGGTGGCCGGGCGGCGCGGTCGACCGCGGGCCGGGCGGCCTCAGATCGTGCCGGCCTCGCGCAGCGCCTCGAGCTCCAGCCAGCGCTCCTCGAGCGCCGCCAGATCGGCGCGACGCTGCTCGAGCTCCCCGACCAGCGCCGCCGCCCTGGCGGGCTCGCGCGTGTGCAGCGCCGGGTCGCCCAGCCTGGCCTCGAGCGCGGCGATCTGGCCGCTCGCGGCCTCGATCCGCTCGGGCAGCCGGTCGAGCTCGCGGGCGAGCTTCGCCTGCGCCTTGCCCTGCGCCCGGCTCTGCGCTCCCCTGCCCGCCCCGCCGGCGCGCGGCTCGGCCGCGGCCCCCTGCGCCGCCATGGCCTGGCCGATCCGCGCTCCCTGGCGAACCGCGTCGCTGTAGCCGCCGGCGGTCTCGACGATCCGCCCCTCGCCTTCCATGACGATGGTGCTGGTCACCACCCGGTCGAGGAAGTCGCGGTCGTGGCTGACCAGGAGCAGCGTGCCCGGATAATCGGCGAGCAGGTCCTCGAGCAGGTCCAGCGTCTCGAGGTCGAGATCGTTGGTCGGCTCGTCGAGGACCAGAAGATTGCTGGGCTTCGTCAGATTGCGCGCCAGCAGGAGCCGGTTGCGCTCGCCGCCGGAGAGCGCCTCGATCGGTTGGCGCGCCTGCGCCTCGTCGAACAGGAAATCGCGGAGATAGCCGACGACGTGGCGCCGCCGGCCGGCAACCTCCACCTGGTCGCCACCCTCGGGGCAAAGCGTGGTCCAGGGCGTGGCCCGGGGATCGAGGCTGCCGCGGTCCTGCTCGAAGCGGGCGATCTCCAGCCCGGTGCCGAGCCGGACCGTGCCCGAATCCGGCTCGAGCACGCCGGTCAGGAGGTCGAGGAGCGTCGTCTTGCCGACGCCGTTCGCACCCACGATGCCGACCCGGTCGCCCTTCATCACCCGGGTCGAGAAGCGGTCGACCAGAAGCCGCTCGCCGCGCGTCTTGCAGATGGCCAGGGCCTCGATCACCAGCGTCCCGCCGCCATGGGCGAGCTGCGCCTCGAGCCTCGCCCGGCCCTCGGGCTTGAGGAAGACGGCGCGCGTCGCGCGGAGCTCGGCCAGCTTGCGGAGCCGACCCTGGTTGCGCCGCCGCCGTGCGGTGACCCCGCGGTGCAGCCAGTGGGTCTCGGCCTCGAGATGCTTCTCGAGCCGGGCCAGCTGCTTCTCCTCCTCGGCCAGGAGCGCGTCGCGCCACTCCTCGAAGGCGGCGGTGGACGCCTCGTTGACCAGGAGCCGGCCGCGATCGAGCCACCAGGTCTTGCGCGTCACCGCGGCCAGGAAGGTGCGGTCGTGGCTGATCACCACCCGGGCGGCGCGGCTCGCCTGGAGCGTCGCCTCGAGCCAGGCGATCGCCGGCAGGTCGAGATGGTTGGTGGGCTCGTCGAGCAGCAGGATGTCGGGCTCGGCGACGAGGGCCCGGGCGATGGCGACCCGCCGCCGCTCGCCGCCCGAGAGGCCGCGGGCCGGCCGGTCGGGCTCGAGGCCGAGCGCGTCGAGCAGGGCTGCCGCCCGGTGCTGGCCGAGCTCGACGTCGACGTCGGCGGCGAGGCCGGTGGTCACGTTGCGGGCGAGGCTCGCGCCGGGGTCGAGCAGCGGATCCTGCTCGAGATAGCGCACCAGGCACTGCTGCTGGCCCGAGCGCACGCCGGAATCGAGCTCGATCAGCCCGGCCATGACCTTGAGCAGGCTCGACTTGCCGCTGCCGTTGCGGCCGACGAGGCCGATCGTGTCGCCGGCCTGGATGTCGAGGTCGACCTTCTCGAACAGGCGCTTGCCACCCAGCGTCAGGGTGGCGGCGCGGAGCGACAGGAGGGGTGCTGGGGCCATCGGCGCTGCTGCGGGGCGATCGTGAGAGGTGGGGAGACGGTCGGGGTTGTGGCGGAAGGGGGCGGAAGGCGCTAGACCAACGGTTGATGCCGATCGCACCTGCCGGGCGCCGGACGGCCGGCGCGGGTCGCAGGTCTAGCCGAAGGATGGCGAATGGTCGAGGCGCTGATCGAGGCCTTTGCGCGCAACGGGATTTGCGACATCGAGCTGTGCCGCGACCCCGGCACCGCGCTGGCCCACGTCACCCGCATCTACGACGACGCCGTGGGGCGGCTCAAGCAGGCCTTCGCCGCCTACGTGGCCGAGGGCACCGCGCCGGCCGAGCTCGATGCCTGCTATCCCTTCGTCGGCATCCGCATCGACCCCGAGACGCTGAACGCCGACGCGAGGATCGCCTACGGTGCCCTGCACGACCCCGGGCTCTACGGCACCACGCTGACCCGCCCGTCGCTCTTCGGCGACTACTACGAGACGCAGTTCGGCATGCTCTTGCGCCACCACCTCGTGCCGCTCGTGGTCGGCCGGAGCCGGCGGCCGATCCCCCTGCCCTTCGTGGTCGACGTCGGCGCGTCCGGCATCGAGGGCGAACGCGCGCACAAGCTGGCCAACCGCTTCCCGATGCCGGACCTCGCCGCCACCGACGACGCCATCGCCAACGGCACCTTCCACTCCCTGCCGGGCGAGCCGGGTGCCCTCGCCCTGTTCACCGCCGAGCGCGTCGACTACAGCCTGCATCGCCTGAGCCACTACACCGGCACCAGCCCGCGCTTCTACCAGCGCTTCGTCCTGCTCACCAACTATCAGCGCTATGTCGACCACTTCGTCACCTACGCGCGGCACGAGCTTGCCCACGGCGACCAGCACGACCGCTTCGTCGAGCCCGGCAACGTCGTCAGCCGCAACCCGCGCTTTCCCGGCGACGATGCGGGCGGGATCGCCCCGGCGCACCTGCCGCAGATGCCGGCCTACCACCTGACCCGCCCGGACGGCCGCGGCGTGACGCTCGTGAATATCGGCGTCGGTCCCTCGAACGCCCGGACCATCACCGACCACATCGCCGTGCTCCGCCCGCATTGCTGGCTGATGCTCGGCCACTGCGCGGGCCTGAGGCGCACCCAGCGGCTCGGCGACTACGTCCTCGCCCATGGCTACGTGCGGGAGGACCACGTGCTCGACCAGGAGGTGCCGCCCTTCGTCCCGGTGCCGCCGATCGCCGAGGTCCAGGTGGCACTGCAGCAGGCCGTCGCCAACGTCACCGGCCTCGCCGACCTCGACCTCAAGTCCAGGATGCGCACCGGCACCGTGGCCTCGACCGCCAACCGCAACTGGGAGCTCCGCTACGAGGAGTTCTTCCAGCGCCTCAACCAGTCCCGCGCCATCGCCCTCGACATGGAAAGCGCCACCATCGCCGCAAACGGCCTGCGCTTCCGCGTCCCCTACGGCACCCTGCTCTGCGTCTCCGACAAGCCCCTCCACGGCGAGCTCAAGCTCAAGGGCATGGCCAACCGCTTCTACGAAGAGCGCGTCAACCAGCACCTCGAAATCGGCCTCGAAGCCATCCGCCTCCTGCGCGAACAAGGCCCCGAACGCCTCCACTCCAGAAAGCTCCGAAGCTTCGACGAGCCGGCGTTTCGATAACCTCAGAGCCTGTCCGAAAAGTTCTTGTGCGCTCTTGGTTGCTTGCGAGTCTCCT
>CAYWSB010000008.1:0-68788 GCA_964460465.1 uncultured Geminicoccaceae bacterium
GCCGGCACACGGGCTCGTGACCGCGCCCGGCACGGCGACGGGCGGGAGCCCCGGCCCCCGCCCGTGCCGTTCGACGCGGGCCCGCCGGTCTAGCGCTCGCGGCCCTCGCGCCAGGCCTGGAGCAGCGCGTCGTAGTCGACGGTCGCCCCCTGCGGCTTCTCGTTCTCGAGCTTGGGCCAGGGCGCACCCTCCTGGGCCAGCCAGTAGTCGGCGTCGCGCTCCTCGTTGAGCCGGGGGCCGAGGTCGCCCTGGATGCCCGAGCGCTCGAGCCGCGCCATCACCTGGTCCTGGGCGGCCGCGAGGTTGTCCATGGCGGTCTGGGCGTCGACCTCGCCGGCCGCCGCCTCGCCGATATACTGCCACCAGAGCTGGGCGAGGCGCGGGTAGTCCGGCACGTTGAAGCCGGTGTCGGTCCAGGCGACCCTTGCCGGCGAGCGGTAGAACTCGACGAGGCCGCCCAACCTGGGCGCCATCTCGCTCATCGGCTCCGAGCGGATGTCGGAATCGCGGATCGGGGTGAGGCCGACGATGGTCTTCTTGAGCGAGGTCGACTTGGCCACGGTGAACTGGGCGTAGAGCCAGGCCGCCTGGCGCCGCTCGGGCGGGGTCGAGTTGAGGAAGGTCCAGCAGCCGCAGTCCTGGTAGCCGAGCTTCATGCCCTCCTGCCAGTAGGCGCCGTAGGGCGAGGGCGCCATGCGCCACTTGGGCAGGCCGTTCTCGTCGACCACCGGCAGGCCTTCCCGGATCATGTCGGCGGTGAACGCCGTGTACCAGAAGATCTGCTGCGCGATGCCGCCCTGGGCCGGCACCGGGCCGGCCTCGGAGAAGGTCATGCCCTGCGCCTCGGGCGGGGCATAGGCCCTGAGCCAGTCGAGATACTTCTGCAGGGCGTAGACCGCGGCCGGCGAGTTGGCCGCACCGCCACGGCTGACCGAGGAGCCGACCGGGTTCACCCCCTCCATGCGGATGCCCCACTCGTCGACCGGCAGGCCGTTGGGGATGCCCTTGTCGCAGGCCCCGGCCATGGCGAGCCAGGCGTCGGTGAACCGCCAGCCGAGCGACGGGTCCTTGCGGCCGTAGTCCATGTGGCCGTAGACGCGCTGGCCGTCGATCTCGCGCACGTCGTTGGTGAAGAACTCGGCGATGTCCTCGTAGGCCGACCAGTTGACGGGCACGCCGAGCTCGTAGCCGTACTTGTTCCTGAACTGCTCCCTCAGGTCCTCGCGCTGGAACCAGTCGTAGCGGAACCAGTAGAGATTGGCGAACTGCTGGTCGGGAAGCTGATAGAGCTTGCCGTCCGGGCCGCGGCCGAACTGGGTGCCGATGAAGTCGTCGAGGTCCAGGGTGGGCAGGGTGATCGCCGCGAACTCGCCGGCGATCAGGTCGTCGATCGGCAGGGTGACGCCGTAGCGGAAGTGGGTGCCGATCAGGTCGGCGTCGTTGACATAGGCGTCGTAGACGTTGCGGCCCGACTGCATCTGCGTCTGCAGCGCCTCGACGACGTCGCCTTCCTGGATGATGTTGTGGTTGAGGCGGATGCCGGTGATCTCGGAGAAGGCCCGGGCCATCACGCTGGCCTCGTACTCGTGCGTGGTGATCGCCTCCGAGACGACGTTGATGTCCATCCCCCGATAGGGCTCGGCGGCCCTGATCAGGAACTCCATCTCGGCCATCTGCTCGTCGATGGAGAGGGTCGAGGGGGTGAACTCCTCGGTCATCCAGCGCCGGGCCGCGGCCATGCGCTCGTCGTCGGTCTGCGCGGTGGCCGGGCGCAGGGGCACGCCGGCGAGCCCGGCGAGGCCCGCACCTCCCATCAGGAAGCGGCGGCGGCTGGCCTCGAGCGCGTGTCGCCCGATGGGCTTGAAGCTAGGCATGACGTTCGTTCCTCCACTGTCATGGGAACCGGGCGGCTCTGTTCTTCGCGGGCCGTGCGGCCCTGCAGTCGCGGCCTCAGCCGAACCGCATCACGATGACCATCCAAGCCGCTGCGATGGCCAAGGCGATCCAAAGGGAGAGGTCGGTGAAGGCGATCCAGCCGACATGGATGAAGGCGCCGGACAAGAGACCGATGAAGAACCGGTCGCCGCGGGTGGTCGAGATCGGCAGGAAGCCACGGCGCTGGACCGTGGGCGAGACGATCTCCCAGACCGTCATGCCCACCAGGAGCGTGGCGATCGTCGCGAAGAAGATGCCGGTCGGGACCGTCCAGGCCATCCATTCGAGCGGGTTCTCGGTCATCGGCGCGCTTCCGCTCAGACCCGCCCGAGGGCGAAGCCCTTGGCGATGTAGTTGCGCACGAACCAGATCACGATGATCCCCGGCACGATGGTGAGCACGCCCGCGGCCGCGAGCGTGCCCCAGTCGATGCCGGCGGCACCCTGCGTGCGGGTCATGGTCACGACGATGGGCTTGGCGTTCACCGAGGTCAGCGTCCTGGCGAGCAGCAGCTCGACCCAGGAGAACATGAAGCAGAAGAAGGCGGTGACGCCGATGCCCGAGCGGATCAGCGGCATGAAGATGAACACGAAGAAGCGCGGAAAGCTGTAGCCGTCGATATAGGCGGTCTCGTCGATCTCCTTGGGTACGCCCGACATGAAGCCCTCGAGGATCCAGACGGCGAGCGGCACGTTGAAGAGGCAGTGCGCCAGCGCGACGGCGATGTGGGTGTCGAACAGCCCAACGGTCGAGTAGAGGTTGAAGAAGGGCAGGAGGAAGACGGCGGCCGGCGCCATGCGGTTCGACAACAGCCAGAAGAACATGTGCTTGTCGCCGATGAACTTGTAGCGCGAGAAGGCGTAGGCGGCCGGCAATGCCACCGAGAGGCTGATGGCGACGTTGAGCCCGACATAGATCAGCGAGTTGATGTAGCCCTCGTACCAGGAGGGGTCGGTCAGGATGCGGGTGTAGTTGGCCAGCGTCGGGGTGGGCGGGAAGAGGTCGAACGTGCCCAGGATCTGTGCGTTGGTCTGCAGCGAGGTCGCCACCAGCCAGTAGATCGGCAACAGCAGCAGCAGCAGGTAGACGACCAGCAGGACCTTGCCCAAGGCGTAGCGCATGTCAGCGTGTCCCGGTCGAGATGCGCGTGATGGCGGTGTAGAACAGCCACGAGAACAGGAGGATGAAGAGGAAGTAGACGATCGAGAAGGCGGCCGCGGGACCGAGGTCGAAGCGGCCGACGGCGGCGGTCGCCAGGAACTGGCTGAGGAAGGTGGTGGTGTTGCCCGGCCCGCCGCCGGTCAGGACGAAGGGCTCGGTGTAGATCATGAAGCTGTCCATGAAGCGCAGCAGCACGGCGATGGTCAGGACCCCGGTGAGCTTGGGCAGCTGGATGTAGCGGAACACCGCCCAGGCGCTGGCCCCGTCGACCTGCGCCGCCTGGTAGTAGGCGTTGGGGATCGCCTTGAGGCCGGAGTAGCAGAGGAGCACCACGAGCGGCGTCCAGTGCCAGACGTCCATGGCGATCACGGTGATCCAGGCGTGCAGCGGGTTGCCGGTGACGTTGAAGTCGATGCCGGACTGGCGCAACGTGTATCCCAAGAGCCCGATATCGGTGCGCGAGAAGATCTGCCAGATGGTCCCGACGACGTTCCACGGGATGAGCAGCGGCAGGGCGAGGAGCACGAGGCAGGCCGACACGCCCCAGCCCCGGGTCGGCAGGGTGAGCGCGATCGCGATGCCGAGCGGGATCTGGATCAAGAGGATCGTGCCCGAGAAGATCAGCTGGCGGACGAAGGCGTCGTGCAGCCGCGGGTCGCGCAGGGTCTCGCGGAACCACTCGTCGCCGACGAAGTAGCGCTGGCCGGGCCCGAAGATGTCCTGGACCGAGTAGTTGACCACGGTCATCAGCGGAATGATGGCCGAGAACGCCACCAGGACGACCACGGGCAGGACCAGGAACCAGGCCTTGTTGCTCTCGATCTTGTTCATCGGATGGCCTCCGCGATCTCAGGCGACGAGCCGGTCGTCGGCGTAGAGCCTGGTCCATTCGGGCTGGAAGACGAGATGCGCGCGGTCGGCCGGCACCGGCTGATCCTCGGGGATCTTGGCGATCACCTCGTGCGGGCCGAGCCGCGCCTTGACCAGCTTGAAGTTGCCGAGATCCTGCACCGCGACCAGCTTCGCCGGCACCGCGTCGTCCCGGGGATGGGCGGCCACCCCCATGAACTCCGGACGGATGCCGATCGCCAGGCGCGACCGCGGGCGCCGGCGCGCCTCGGCCGCCCAGTGGCCGCCGAGCACGATCTCCGTCCCGTCGATGCCGAGCCCGTCGGCGACCAGATGGGCCCCCAGGAAGTTCATGCCGGGCGAGCCGATGAAGTAGCCGACGAAGCGGTGCGCCGGGGCCTCGAACAGCTCCTGCGGCGTGCCGAGCTGGACGACCTCACCGTCATACATGACCACGACCTTGTCGGCGAAGGTCAGCGCCTCGTTCTGGTCGTGGGTGACGTAGACCAGGGTGTGGCCGAAGCGCTCGTGGACCTCCTTGAGCTTGCGCCGGAGCTGCCATTTCAGGTGCGGGTCGATGACGGTCAGGGGCTCGTCGAAGAGGATCGCGGCCACGTCGTCGCGGACCAGACCGCGGCCCAGCGAGATCTTCTGCTTCTGGTCGGCGGTGAGGCCGGCGGCCCGCCGGTTGGCGACCGGCTGCAGCTCCAGCATCTCGAGCAGCTCGGCCACGCGGCCCTGGATCTCGCGCCGCGCCACGCCCCGGTTGCGCAGCGGGAAGGCCAGGTTCTGCGCCACGGTCATGGTGTCGTAGATGACCGGGAACTGGAAAACCTGGGCGATGTTGCGCTCGGCCGGGGTCAGCCGGGTGACGTCCCGGCCGTCGTAGAGCACCCGGCCCTGGCTCGGCCGCAGGAGCCCCGAGATGATGTTGAGGAGCGTGGTCTTGCCGCAGCCCGACGGCCCGAGCAGGGCGTACGCACCGCCGCTCTCCCAGGCGAAGTCGAGCTCCTTGAGCGCATAGTCGGCCGGGCCCCTGGGGTCCGCCGCGTAGCTGTGTGCCAGCTTCTGGAAATCGATGCGGGCCATGCGCGCTCCGGGTCAGGCCGCGTCGCTCAGCCGCTCGGCCGCGGGCGCGAACTCGAGGGCACCGGTGTCGCCGAAGGCGTAGAGTTTCGCGGGATCGAGATAGAAGGTGACCGCGGCACCGCGCTGCAGCGGATGCACGCCCTCCTCCTGCAGCACCCAGTCGAGATTGTTGTGGCGCAGATGGACGAAGGTCTCCGAGCCGGAGATCTCGGCGAGGTCGACCAGCGCCTCGATCGCCACATCGCCCTCGCCGCGCGGCCGCAGGTAGAGGTGGCTGGCACGAATGCCGAAGCGGTAGCGGCCGGGGGCCAGCCGCGCCAGTCCGCCCACGAGCGGCATGGCGAAGCCCGAGGTGGTGCGCGCCTGCCCGTCGCGCACGGTGACGTCGATCATGTTCATGGCCGGATCGGAGAAGGTGGTGGCGACGCGCACCGAGCCCGGGCGATGGTAGACCTCGAGCGTCGGGCCCGACTGCAGCACCCTGCCCTCGGCCATGACAACGACGTTGCCACCCATCACCAGCGCCTCCATGGGCTCGGTCGTGGCGTAGACGACGATGGCGTCGCGCCGGGCGAAGAGGGCACGCAGCTCGGTGCGCAGCTCCTCGCGGAGCTTGTAGTCGAGATTGACCAGCGGCTCGTCGAGCAGGAGGAGGTCGGCCTCCTTGACCAGGGCCCGGGCGATGGCACAGCGCTGCTGCTGGCCGCCCGAGAGCTCGGCCGGCAGCCGGTCGAGGAGCTTCTCGATGTGCAGGAGCTCGGCGGTCTCGCGCACCCGCTTGTCGACCTCGGCGCGGCGCAGCCCCTTGAGCCGCAGCGGCGAGGCGATGTTGTCGTAGACGCTGAACGAGGGGTAGTTGACGAACTGCTGGTAGACCATCGCCACGTTGCGCTGGCGCACGCCCTTCGCCGTGATGTCGACGCCGCCGAGCAGGATGCGGCCCTCGGTCGGCCGGTCGAGCCCGGCCATCAGGCGCAGGAGGGAGGTCTTGCCGGCCGCGGTCTGGCCGAGGAGGACGTAGAGCTGGCCGGATTCGAGCGTCAGCGCCACGTCGTCGAGATGCAGCTCCTCGCCCACGAGCCGGCTCACCGCCTTGAGCACCATGCTGGTCATGGCAGTCCCTCGGCGCGGAGCGGCCGGCTCATCAGGGCCTCGATGGCATCGTCGAGCGTGAGCGCGCCGGCGAGGATCTCGGCCACGGCATGGACGATCGGCGTCGCCACGCGGTGGCGCCGCGCGAGCCGGTCGACGACCGCCGCCGTCCAGTAGCCCTCGACGACGCCGCCCTCGGCGAGGGCCGCCTCGGCGGTGCTGCCCCGGCCCAGCGCCATGCCGAAGGCGGTGTTGCGCGAGGTGGCGCTGAGGGCGGTCAGCATCAGGTCGCCGAGGCCGGAGAGGCCCATCAGCGTCTCGGTCCGGGCACCCATCGCCTGCCCCAGCCCGGCGAGCTCGGCCAGGCCCCGGGTCAGCAGCGCCGCCCGCGCGTTCTCGCCCAGCCCCTTGCCGATGACCAGGCCGGCGGCGATCGCGAGGACGTTCTTGACCGCCCCGCCGATCTCGACGCCGGTGCGGTCGTCGGTCCAGTAGACCCGAAGATGCGGGCCGCTCAGCCGCTCGGCGAGGGCGCGACCGAGGGCCCGATCCTCGACCCCGAGCGTCAGGGCCGTCGGCAGCCCCTTCGCCACCTCGGCGGCGAAGCTCGGCCCCGACAGGCAGGCCACCGTCGTCCCGGGCCATTCCCGCTCGACCACCTCGCTCAGCAGGAGGTCGGTGTCGCGCTCGAAGCCCTTGGCACAGATCAACGCGACGCCGGGCACGGCGCCGCGGCGCCGCCCGCACACCGCGCGGATGGACTGGGCCGGCACGACCAGAAGGACGACGTCGCAGCCGAGGGCGAGGTCGAAATCGGCCGTGGCGGTGATGCCGGGCTCCAGCGCGAGAGCCGGGAAGACCCGGGGCGAGCGGTGCGTCGCGGCGATGGCGGCGACGACCTCGGGGTCGCGATCCCAGAGGACGACCCGGTTGCCGCCGCGGGCCGCCGCCTGGGCGAGCGCCGTGCCCCAGGCGCCGGCGCCGACGACACCGATGCGGCCACGCGCGCCCGGCGCCCCGGCACCGGTGTCGGCCACGGCCGTCATGCGGCGACCGGGCGCTTCTGGTGCTCGCGGCACCACGCCTGGACGCGGGTCCTGGCCGCCTCGTCGAGATGCAGGCCGAGCTTGGAGCGGCGCCAGAGCACATCCTCGGCGGTCAGCGCCCACTCGTGCGTCACGAGATAGTCGAGCTCTGCCTCGTAGAGGTCGCCGCCGAGGTTCTGCCCGAGATCGTTCAGCCCCTGCCTCCCCGCAACGATCAGTTCAACGCGCGAACCATAAGCGCGCGCCAGACGCGTCGCAAGCGGCCCCGGCAGCCAGGGATGGCGGGCCTCGAGCGCGGCCAGGAAGCCGGCGAAATCGGCGCCCGGCAGGTCGCCGCCCGGCAGCGGCGCCGTCGCGGTCCAGGGGCCGGCCGCAGCCCCGAGCAGCGGTGCCAGGCGGTCCATCGCGTGCTCGGCGAGCTTGCGATAGGTGGTGATCTTGCCGCCGAAGATGGACAGGAGCGGCGCCTCGTCGCCGCCGCCGTCGAGATCGAAGACGTAGTCGCGGGTCACCGCCGAGGCGTCGCCGCTGGCGTCGTCGAAGAGCGGGCGCACCCCGGCATAGCTCCAGACGATGTCGGCGGCGCCCACCTGCCGCCGGAAGTAGCGGTTCACGACCGCGCAGAGGTAGTCGATCTCCGCGGGCGTGATCGCGACCGAGCGGGGGTCGCCATCGTACTCGACATCGGTCGTGCCGATCAGGCTGTAGTCGCCCTCGAACGGAATGACGAAGACGATCCGCTTGTCGGTGTTCTGCAGGATGTAGGGATGCGCCCCGTCGTGCAGCCGAGGCACGATGATGTGCGAGCCCTTGATCAGCCGGACCCGCTTCCTGGTCGTGTCCTGGTCGAGCGCCTCCTTGAGCAGGCGGGAGACCCAGGGGCCGGCGGCGTTGACCAGTGCCCGGCCGGCGACCTGTCGCCGCTCGCCGGTCGCCGTGTCCTCGAGCTCGACCACCCACTGGTCGCCCTCGCGCCGGGCGCGCGTGCAGGCGGTGCGGGTGAGGACCGTAGCACCGCGCTCCCGGGCGTCGATGGCGTTGAGCACGACCAGCCGGCTGTCCATCACCCAGCAGTCGCTGTAGGTGAAGCCCTTCGTCACCCAGTCCTGCAGCGGGTCGCCATACGGCCCCGGCGCTGCGAGATCGACCGCGGCGGAGCCCGGCAAAACCTTGCGGCCGCCCAGATGGTCGTAGAGGAAGAGCCCCAGCCGGATCAGCCAGGCAGGACGCTGCTCGGGGCTGTGCGGCAGGACGAAGGTCAGCGGCCAGATGATGTGCGGTGCGGCTGCCAGCAGCACCTCGCGCTCGATCAGCGCCTCCCTGACCAGCCGGAACTCGTAGTGCTCGAGGTAGCGCAGCCCGCCGTGGATCAGCTTGGACGACCAGGACGAGGTGTGGCTCGCCAGGTCGTCGCGCTCGACCAGCAGCACCGAGAGCCCGCGGCCGGCCGCGTCCCGGGCGATGCCGGCGCCGTTGATGCCGCCACCGACGACGACGAGGTCATACTGATCCCGGCTGGCCAAGCGCGCCTCCATCGGCTCTGATCCGAACCCTAGTCGCGACGATTGATGATCACAAGCGAAAATCGGGCGCGCGTTTTCGCAAAGACGTGCGGTCGGGCGCCGTTCGCTTACGAATGTCGGTCACCCAGGAAGCGCTGCACCGCCTCGAGGAACGGTCGCGGCTGCTCGGCATGCAGCCAGTGCCCGGCGCCGGCCAGGGTCTCGAAGGCCACGGCCGGCATCAGCCGGCGGAACGCCGCCTCGCCCGCGGCATCCACATAGTGGCTGGCCGAGCCGTGGATGGCGAGGACGGGGCCCTCGTAGCTGCGGTCGGCATAGGCCTCGGGCCAGCCTGTGAGCGCGCGGATCGAGGCGTCGAGCACGGCCAGGTTGGGCTTCCAGGCGGCTCGTCCGGTGGCGTCGAAATCCAGGTTCTGCAGCAGGAACTGGCGCACGCCGGTATCGGCGATCACCGGGGCCAGCGCCGCGTCCGCCGCCGCCCGGCGATCGATCCGCCCGAGGTCCAGACCTCGGAGCGCCCCGATCAGCTCCTCGAAGTCGTGCGCATAGGCGACCGGGGCGATGTCGGCGACGATGGCGCTCAGGACGCGTTCGGGTGCGGTCAGCGCCACCGCCATCGCCACCTTGCCGCCCATGCTGTGGCCGAGCAGGTGGAAGTGCCGGAGCCCTTCGCGGTCGGCGAAGGCGAGCACGTCGGCGGTCATGCTCGGATAGTCCATGACGTCGGACCAGGGCGAGGCGCCGTGGTTGCGCAGATCGAGCAGGAACACCCGCCGCGAGCGCGCCAGCGCCTTGCCGTGCGCCTGCCAGTTGCGCGACGAGCCCAGGAGCCCGTGCATCACCATGAGCGGGGCCGCCGCCTCGGGGCCGTCGAGGGCCCGGGCCGCCAGCGCGACGCTCTCGCTCACGCCACCAGCCGGTAGCGCCTGGGCTCGGCCCTGGCGTGCCGCGCCTCCTCGCTCGCGATGTAGTCGCGGGTCAGCGGCACGGCCCGGCGATCCTTGGCGAGCTGGATCTGGAACACCATCCCGTCCATGCAGCGGAAGAAGGCCTCCGAGCCCGCCAGATAGAATTCCCACATCCGGCAGAACCGCTCGTCGTAGAGCTCGGCCGCCCGGTCCCAGTTGGCGACGAACCGCTCGCGCCAGGCCTTGAGCGTCTCGGCATAGTGCAGGCGCAGGATCTCGACGTCGGTGACCCAGAGCCCGGCCCGCTCCACCGCCGGCAGGATCTCGGACAGCGCCGGGATGTAGCCGCCCGGGAAGATGTACTTGCGGACGAAGGCGGCGGTGGCGGCGGGGCCGGCGGCACGCCCGATCGAGTGGATCACCGCCACCCCGTCATCGGCCAGCCGTGCGGCCACGAGGCGGAAATAGGCGTCGTAGTGGTTGACGCCCACGTGCTCGAGCATGCCGACCGAGACGATCCGGTCGAAGGTGCCCGTCGTCTCGCGATAGTCCTGGATGAGGAACCGGACGCGGCCCTCGAGCCCCGCCACCCGCACCCGCCGCATGGCATAGTCGTGCTGCTCGACGGAGAGGGTGAGGCCGGTGACGTCGACCTCGTCCACCTGGGCGCAATAGATGCCGAGCCCGCCCCAGCCGGCGCCGATGTCGAGCACCTTCTGCCCGGGCCTGAGCAGCAGCTTGGCCGCGAGGTGCCGCTTCTTGTGGAGCTGGGCCTCGTCGAGCGTGGCCGTGGGCTCGGGGAAGTAGGCGCAGGAGTACTGCCGGTCGGAATCGAGGAACAGGCGGTAGAGCTCGCTCGACAGGTCGTAGTGGTGGGCGACGTTGCGGCGTGCCCGCGGCACCGGATTGTATTGGTGGAACCGGCGCAGGAGGCCGGCGAAGCGGGCGGCGACGCTGCCCCAGTTGTTGCCGCCCAGGCGCTGGAAGTTGACCGAGCCGATCTCGATGACGTCGAGGATCGAGCCCTCCTCGAGGACGATCCGGCCGTCCATGTAGCCCTCGCCGAGCGCCAGCTCCGGATGCAGCAGCAGTCGCGACTCGATCTGGCGGTCGGCGAGACGGATCGTGGCCTTCGGTCCGGGATCCGTGCCCCTGAAGCAATGGGTGCGGCCCCGGGCGTCGACCACGGTGAGCTCGCCGTAGCGGATGAGATGATGCAGCATGCCGGCGATCAGCATTGCGACCCCCGTCGGCTAGGTTTCTCTCCCTTTCCTGCCGTCGAAGATTGCTACCAATCGGTAGCGATGACAACGCCAAACTGCCTTCAGGCGGCGTCGCTCGGCGCCCGGGCCGCTCAGCCGCCGATCGTGTAGGCCAGGGTGGCAAGCGGCGGCAACGTCAGGTTGATGGAGTGCGGCCTGCCGTGCCAGGGGGTCGGCTCAGCGGCCACCACGGGCCCGCTGCCGATGCCGCTGCCGCCGAAGCGCGGCGCGTCGGTGTTCAGGGCCTCGTGGTAGTCGCCGGGCAGCGGCACGCCGATCCGGTAGCCGTGCCGCACCACCGGCGTGAAGTTGCAGACGACGATGGTGACCGCCCCGGGCGTGCTCCCCTTGCGCAGAAAGCTGAGCACGCTCTGCTCGTTGTCGGCGGCGTCGATCCACTCGAAGCCGTCGGGCTCGCAATCCTTCTCGTGCAGGTCGGGGCGGCCGCGGTAGAGCTGGTTGAGGTCGCGCACCAGGAGCTGCACGCCCTTGTGCAGGGCATCGTCGAGCAGGTGCCAGTCGAGACTGAAGCGGTAGTTCCACTCCCGCTCCTGGCCGAACTCCGCCCCCATGAAGAGCAGCTTCTTGCCCGGGTGGGTCCACATGAAGCCGAGATAGGCCCTAAGATTGGCGAATTTCTGCCAGCGGTCGCCGGGCATCCGGCCGAGCAGCGAGCCCTTGCCGTGGACCACCTCGTCGTGGCTGATCGGCAGGACGAAATTCTCGGAGAAGGCGTAGAGCAGGCCGAAGGTGAGGTTGTTCTGGTGGTAGCGCCGGTGCACCGGGTCCTCGCCGATATAGTGCAAGGTGTCGTGCATCCAGCCCATGTTCCACTTGTAGCCGAAGCCGAGCCCGCCGAGATAGGTCGGCCGCGACACGCCGGGCCAGGCGGTCGATTCCTCGGCGATCGAGGTGGCCCCCCTGGCCTCGCCGTAGAGCAGCTCGTTCAGGCGCTTGAGGAAGGCGATGGCCTCGAGGTTCTCGTTGCCGCCGTGCTCGTTGGGCACCCACTCGCCGGCCTTTCGCGAGTAGTCGAGGTAGAGCATCGAGGCCACGGCATCGACGCGGATGCCGTCGATGTGGAACTTGTCGAGCCAATAGAGGGCGTTGGCGTGGAGGAAGTTGGCGACCTCGCGCCGGCCGTAGTTGTAGATCAGCGTGTTCCAGTCCTGGTGGAAGCCCTTCCTCGGGTCCTGGTGCTCGTAGAGCCCGGTGCCGTCGAAGCTGGCGAGGCCGTGCGCGTCGGTGGGGAAGTGGCCCGGCACCCAGTCGATCAGCACGCCGATGCCGGCGGCATGCGCCGCATCGACGAAGGCCGCGAACTCCTCGGCGGTGCCGTGGCGGATGGTGGGCGCGAACAGGCCCACCGGCTGGTAGCCCCACGAGCCGTCGAACGGGTACTCGGAGATCGGCATCAGCTCGATGTGGGTGAAGCCCATCTCCTTGACGTAGTCGACCAGGCGGTCGGCGAGCTCGGCGTAGGAGAGGTAGCGGTTGCCCTCCTCCGGCACGCGCATCCACGAGCCCAGATGCACCTCGTAGATGCTGATCGGCGCCGAGCGCGCCTGCGCCGCCTCGCGCCGCTCGAGCCAGGCGGCGTCCTGCCAGTCGTGCCGAACGAGGCCGTGCACCACCGAGGCGTTGGCCGGCGGATGCTCGGCGCGAAAGCCGACGGGATCGGCCTTCAAGGGCAGGATCTCGCCCTTGGGGCCGACCAGCTCGAACTTGTAGACCTCGCCCTTGCCGAGCCCGGGGACGAACAGCTCGAAGCAGCCGCACTCGATCCGCTTGCGCATCGGATGCCGGCGGCCGTCCCAGTTGTTGAAGGGCCCGACCACCGAGGCGCGCCGCGCGTTGGGCGCCCAGACGGCGAAGCTGACGCCGTGGACACCGTCCATCTCGGTCGGATGGGCGCCGAGCTTCTCGTAGAGCCGGAGATGGCTGCCCTCGGCCAGGAGGTAGGCGTCCATCTCGCCCAGAACGTGGCCGAAGCGGTAGGGGTCCTCGATCTCCACGGGCGCACCCGTGCCCCAGTCGACGAGGAAGCGGTAGGCGAAGCGCTCCTTCTTGCGCGGCACCCGGGCGGCGAAGAAGCCCGCCTCGTGCAGCCGCTCGAGCGCCACGATCTTCTTGCCGGTCGCCGCATCGAGCAGCTCGACCAGCGCCGCCCCCGGCTGGAAG
Organism: uncultured Geminicoccaceae bacterium; assembly: GCA_964460465.1. Classification (GTDB taxonomy): domain Bacteria; phylum Pseudomonadota; class Alphaproteobacteria; order Geminicoccales; family Geminicoccaceae; genus SLRI01. The sequence goes on from CAYWSB010000008.1 coordinate 13,047, forward strand.
GTGCGCACCACCAGGCCGCCGGCGGCCTCGTGCATCCCGAACAGGCCGAACGGGTTCTCGTGCCGTGCCGCGACCACGGCTTCGATCTCGGCCGCGGGTGCGAGCGCCGGTGCCGCCTTTCTCGCCTTGGTCTCAGCCATCGCTGAACAGTCCCCTTCGTTGCTCGGGGTCCAGGAGTCCCAGGACACCGCGGATCGGGATGGCGACCCAGGAGGGCCGATTGGCCGCCTCGTAGCCGATCTCGTAAGCCGCCTTCTCGATCAGGAAGAGCTCGAGCAGGCGGTCGAGCGCGGCCGGCTCCTCGGGCACCACCGGGCAGCCCGCGATGTGCTCGCGATAGCTCGCCAGGAAGCGACGCATCGCCGCCCGCCGCCACGCCTGGACCAGCGGCCCGATCGCCTCCAGCCGCAAGGGGTCGTGCACGAGGTGACGGTCGACCACCGCCGATGCCGCGTAGTCGAACGAGCGCAGCATGCCGGCGACGTCCTTGAGCGGCGAGGTCTTGGCCCGCCGCTCGTCGATCGCGCGCGCGGGCTCGCCCTCGAAATCGAGGATATAGACGTCGCCCTTGGCGATCAGCACCTGGCCCAGGTGATAGTCGCCGTGCAGCCGCGTCTTCTGCGCCGCGACGGCGCCCCGCGCCAGCTCGCCCAGCCGCGCGTCCAGCGCCGGCAGGGCCGCCGCCAGCCGGTCGAGGTCCGCCTGCGCCCCGTCGTCGAGACCGGTCCGCGCCCGCGCCAGGGCCTGCGGCAGCCGGGCGAGGTCGGCGGCGACGGCCCCGGCCCAGCGCTCGAGGTCGGCCGCGGCGATGGGCTCGGCGGCGAAGGCCGGATCGTCGGTCGGCGTGGCGAACGCCCGGTGCAGCTCGGCCGTGCGCTGGCCGATGCAGGCGGCGAGCTGCAGGTAGACGCCGAACGGCTCGGCCTGCTCGTGCTCGACCGGCGCATCGCCCTCCAGCAGCATCGCCTCGAGCTCGCGCTCGAGATAGTCGAGCGTCCAGGCCCAGCCGTCGCCCTGGTTGAGCACGAAGCCCATCGCAGCCGCGAGCGTGGTGCTGCCTTCCGGCCCCTCGACCTCGAGGCTGCCGAGCAGCGGCGGCGTGTTGGCGAAGCCGGCGACATCGGTCAGGAAGCGGCCGATCTCGACCTCGGGATGCGGCCCCGGCAGCGGCCGGCGGTAGAGCTTCCAGATCATCGTCCGGTCGATCATCGTCGAGGTGTTGCTCTGCTCGACCGACAGCCGGTTGATCTCGGGCGTGGCCGCGAGCTCGACGGCATCGAGCGCGGGGCTCCTGATGAACCGGGCGACCCCGCGGTCGGTCTCGATCCGCCGCTCCTGCCGCAGGCCGTCGAGCAGGGCCAGCGCCAGCCCGTCGCCGGCCGAGGCGTCGTAGACGGCCCCCACCTTGTTGGCGCGCCGCGCCTTGGCGATGGTGAAGGGCCTGAGCGGCGAAGTGGTGGAGAGGTTGTCCTCGCCCCAGGCGACCGCCAGCGGCATCTGGTAGACGTGGGTCTGGCCGCCCTCGAGCGTGGTCTCGACCATGGCGAGCAGCACGCCGCCGTCCGGGCCGGGCAGTTCGACCGTCCGCGTCACCGCGAGGCGCTTGATGTTGGCGTCCTTGGCGGCGAACCAGCGCTGCTTGGCGAGGAAGCTCGAGAGCACGCCGTCCTCGAGCTCCTTCCTGTTCTTGGGGTCGAGCAGCGAGCCCCAGCCGCGGCCGAGCACCAGGGTGACGAACTCGGGCAGCGGCTCCGGCAGGTCGACATGCCATTCCGGCATGCTCGCCTCGTCGGCCAGGACGAACCAGTAGAAGCCGTGCCCCGGCAGGGTCAGGAGATAGGGCAGGTCGCCGATCGGCGGGAAGCTGGTCCGCCCGATCAGCTCGACCGGCGTGCGGCCGCGATAGGCCTGGAGCTGCAGCTCGACCGGCTGGGCGTTGCGCGAGAGGTTGACGACGCAGAGGATCGTCTCGCTCTCGTCGCTGCGGGTGTAGGCCAGGATCTTGCGGTTGCCCGGGTAGATGAAGTCGAGCGTGCCGCGGCTGAACGCCTTGTGCTGGCGGCGGACGGTGATCAGGCGGCGCATCCAGTTGAGCAGGGAGGACGCGCTGCGGCTCTGCGCCTCGACGTTGACCGCGTCGAAGCCGTAGACCGGGTCCATGACCGGCGGCAGATAGAGGGCCTGCGGGTTGGCGCGGCTGAACCCGCCGTTGCGGTCCGGCGACCACTGCATCGGCGTCCTGACCCCGTCGCGGTCGCCGAGATAGATGTTGTCGCCCATGCCGATCTCGTCGCCGTAGTACATCACCGGCGTGCCGGGCATCGAGAACAGCATCGAGTTCATCAGCTCGATCTTGCGCCGGTCGTTGTCCATCAGCGGCGCCAGGCGCCGGCGAATGCCGAGATTGATGCGCATCCGCCGATCGGCGGCGTAGGTGTTCCACAGGTAGTCGCGCTCCTTCTCGGTCACCATCTCGAGCGTCAGCTCGTCGTGGTTGCGCAAGAAGATCGCCCACTGGCAGTTGTCCGGGATCTCCGGCGTCTGCCGCATGATGTCGGTGATGGGCGCGCGGTCCTCCTGCGCCACCGCCATGTACATGCGCGGCATCAGCGGGAAGTGGAACGCCATGTGGCACTCGTCGCCGTCGCCGAAATAGGGGTGCGTGTCCTCCGGCCACTGGTTGGCCTCGGCGAGCAGCATCCGGTCCGGGTAGTGGGCGTCCATCTCCGCCCGGATCCGCTTCAGGATGGCGTGGGTCTCGGGCAGGTTCTCGCAGTTGGTGCCCTCGCGCTCGATCAGATAGGGGATGGCGTCGAGCCGGAGCCCGTCGATCCCCATCTTCAGCCAGTAGTGCAGGAGGTTGAGGATCTCGCGCATCACCGGCGGGTGGTCGAAGTTGAGGTCCGGCTGGTGGCTGTAGAAGCGGTGCCAGAAATAGGCCTTGGCCACCGGGTCCCAGGTCCAGTTCGACGGCTCGGTGTCGAGGAAGATGATCCGGGTGTCGGTGTATTTCTGGTCGGTGTCGGACCAGACGTAGTAGTCGCGCCAGGTCGAGCCGGGCCTGGCCCGGCGCGCCCGCTGGAACCACGGATGCTGGTCGGAGGTGTGGTTGATGACGAGCTCGGTGATGACCCGGAGGTCGCGGCGGTGCGCCTCGTCGATGAAGGTCTTGACGTCGCGCATCACGCCGTAGGACGGGTTGATGCTGCGGTAGTCCATGATGTCGTAGCCGTCGTCCCTGAGCGGCGACGGGTAGAACGGCATCAGCCAGATCGCCGAGACGCCCAGATCCTTGATGTAGTCCAGCTTCGCGGTCAGCCCGGCGAAGTCGCCGATCCCGTCGTTGTTGCCGTCGAAGAACGACTTGACGTGGGTCTGGTAGATGACCGCGTCCTTGTACCAGAGCGGGTCGGAGCGATCGACGACGGGCTTTCTCGAGCGTTCGGGCATCGTTGTTGTTCTCAATGGTCACGGCCGGGCGGGATCAGCCGCCAGATGGCATAGGGTCGGGCATGCGGGTCGAGCTGCACGTGCTGGACCTTGCCGGTCCAGGTGAAGCGGGCACCGGTGACGAGGTCCTCCACACCGATGCTGCCGTGGTCGGGCAGGCCGTATTCCCACAGCGGCACCTCGAAATGCGCTGCCTGGACGTGGTGGGGATCGAGGTTGACGGCGACCAGGACGACGTTCGCGAGGTCGGGCGTCGCCTTGGCGTAGCAGAGGATGTTGTCGTTCCAGGCATTGAGGAAGCTGAGGCCGGTGAACTGCTGCAGCGCCGGATTGGTGCGGCGGATGCGGTTCATCAGCCTGATGTCGTCGCGGATGTGGCCCGGGCGGTCCCAGTCCCAGTGGCGGATTTCGTACTTCTCGCTGTCGAGGTACTCCTCCTTGCCCGGCACCGGCGCGGCCTCGCAGAGCTCGAAGCCGCAATAGAGGCCGTAGACCGTGGACAGCGTCGCCGCGAGCACGAGCCGGACCTGAAAACCGGCCCGGCCGCCGGTCTGCAGGTAGACCGGGTTGATGTCCGGGGTATTGGCGAAGAAGTTCGGCCGCATGTAGTCCCTGGCCGGCCCCTGGGTCAGCTCGGTCAGGTACTCGGTCAGCTCGTGCTTGGTGTTGCGCCAGGTGAAGTAGCTGTAGGACTGCTGGTAGCCGAGCTTGGCCAGCCTCGCCATCACCTTGGGCCGGGTGAAGGCCTCGGCCAGGAAGATCACGTCCGGGTGCCGGTCGTTCACCTCGCGGATCAGCCATTCCCAGAACGGGAACGGCTTGGTGTGCGGGTTGTCGACGCGGAAGATCTTCACGCCCTGGTCGACCCAGAAGAGCACGGTGTCCCGAAGCTCGTACCAGATCGCCGGCAGCGCCTCGCGATAGAAGTGGACGTTGACGATGTCCTCGTACTTCTTCGGCGGGTTCTCGGCGAACTTGATGGTGCCGTCCGGCCGCCAGTCGAACCACTCCGGATGCTCCTTGATCCAGGGGTGGTCCGGGGCGCACTGGATGGCGAAGTCCAGCGCCAGCTCGAGCCCGTGGTCGTGCGCCGCCTCGACCAGGGCGGCGAAGTCGTCGAAGCTGCCGAGCTCGGGATGAAGGTCCTTGTGGCCGCCCTCCTCGGCACCGATGGCGTAAGGCGAGCCCGGATCGTCCGGCCCCTGCGTCAGGCTGTTGTTGCGCCCCTTCCGGTTGGTCCGGCCGATCGGGTGGATCGGCGTGAAGTAGAGGACGTCGAAGCCCATGTCCCGGACATAGGCCAGCTTTTCGATGACATGGCGAAACGTGCCGTGGACCTTGGGATCGTCGGCCATCGAGCGCGGCATCAGCTCGTACCAGGCGGCATATTCGGCGCGGGTGCGGCTGACCACCACCTCGAGCTCCTTGCCGTAGCCGGAGAGATTGGTCCGCGGCCCGTGCGCCGCCATCAGCGCCGCGAAGTCCTCGTCCAGCATCAGCGCCAGAAGCTCGCCCGGCCGGTCGCCGGCCGCCGCGATCGCGGCCAGGGTCGCCTGCATGGCCTTCTTCGCGTCGCCCCTGGCGCCCTTGGCGGCAGCCTCGACGAGCCGCCGGCCCTCCTCGAGCTCGAGCGAGAGATCGAGGCCGGCATCGTGCTTCTTCACAACCTCGTGCCGCCAGGAGGCGTAGAGGTCACGCCAGGCCTGGATGGTGTAGACCCAGCGGCCGATCCGGGTGAGCGGGAAGCTCGCCTGCCAGCGATCGTTGACCACGAAGGCGAGCGGCCGCTCGGTGAAGGCCTTGTCGTCCTGGTGGCGGATCAGGAGCGCCGCGGCGATCTTGTCGTGGCCGTCGCAGAACACGTCGGCCTCGACCTCGAGCACGTCGCCCACCACCCGCTTGACCGGGAACCGACCGCCGTCGAGCTCCGGCGTGACCGCCTCGATGGCGACGCGGTCGGCCGCGAGGCGGCGCAGGGCGGCCTCGGCCGCCTTCGCATCCACCCGCGGTGCCGGCCGGCCGTGTCGCTCGGCCCGGAACATCCGGGCCGCCAGGGGCGGCAGCTCGACCGTCTCGCCCGGGACCAGCGTCGCCTCGCCCAGGACCTCGGTGAAGCTGCCGAAGCGCCCGTCCGAGGCGCGCAGCACCGGGCCCGCCGGCGCCACCGCGGCCTCGTGCTCGCTCGGGTTGAGCATGAGCACCGCAGCGGTGGCGCTGCGCTCGGTGGTGCCGCCGGCGAGGCGCAGCAGCACGACGGCATCGTCCGAGGGACCGCTGACGGGAACGATCGGGCCACCCGGGGCGAGCGCGCCGAGGGCCGCGTTCAGCGACCAGATCTCGTCGGCAAGATCGTAGGGCGCATGGGCCCGCCAGTGCTCCCGGTCCCCGGGGCGCGTCTCGTCCGGGTCGAGCGCCGCACCGGCACCCACCTCGAATCCAGCCGGCACCAGGAGGCCCGAGGACGCCAGCGCCGCGAGCCGCAGCCGCTGCCGCGCCCCGGCCTCGAGCCGGCCGTCGCCCGCCCGTGCGGCGGCGGCGAAGCGCGGCCCGAACGGCGGCTCGGGAAAGCCGATCGCGGGCGCCACCGCCGCCAGCTCCGCCTCCTGGGCCAAAAACCAGGGGGCATGGCCGTCCCACCAGGCGACGCTGCCCAGGCGATAGTCGAAGCCGGCGCCGGCAAGGGTGCGGACCGCGTCGGGTGCCTGCCCCAGGGTGTCGGCGACGAGCAGGAGCCCGGGAGCCGCGGCGCGCAGCCGGGCGACCAGGGCCGCCCAGAACGATGGCGGGAGGTGCAGGCTCGAGCCCGCGACGAAGCCGCGGGCCCCCAGCCCGAGCAGCATCCTGGCATGCGCCTCGACGGCATCGAGCAAGAGCCGCTCGTCGACCCCCGGTGCCGGCTGCATCAGGCTCGGATCGGGGCGACGCGGGTCGAGCGCGGCAGCCTCCTCGGCGAGCACCGGGACGAAGAGGTCGGGCGCCTGCCGCACCAGCGGGCTGCGGGCGGGCACGCGTGCCACGGCGAGGTCGAGCAAAGGCGCGAGGCCAGCCGCCACGGCGCCGGCCACGAGGTCGGACGGCGGCGGCACGGGACCCTGCAGATGCAGCCAGTCGAAGCCCAGGGCGGCGATGCGGGCGAGCTCGGCGGCAGCGTCGTCGCCGGCGAGCAGGCCGGCGACGCTCGAGTAGATTCGCGGGTAGGCGATGCGGGACGCGGGGCCGGTCAGCGTACTCCTCCTTGCCGTGTGCGCTGGGTCCGAGCATACCGCCTGTGCCGTTCTTGTGAACCGGGCAGCGGCAATTAGCGGTTTCAGCCTCGCCTGGGGCGCCGGACGACGGCGCTGACGGTCAAGGAGCAGGGCGGCGGTCGGCTCCGCGACCGGCGCCCTGCTCCCGTGACCTGCGGGATCAGCCGAAGCGCTTCATCGCATCCTGCCAGGCCTTGGCCATGTCGGTCCAGGCCCGCTCCATCCCGCCCCGCATGTCGGCCCAGGCATGCTCGCTCGCGTTCTGCAGCTCGTGCAGCTTCTGCTGGCCCTTCTTCTGGTACTCGACCAGCTCCTTCACCTGCCTGTCGTACTGGATGCGCGCATCGGCGGCGGCCTTGTCGGCCTGGGCGCGCAGCTTGTCGATCTCGGCCTGCCATTCCTTCAGCTGGGCTTCGAGCTTCTGCTCGTAGGCGTTCTTCTCGCTCATCGGCGCGTCCTCCCTCGGTTCGGCTCAATGGTCGGCAGGAAGGAGACTAGCCGATCCGCCCTTTGCTGCCAAACGCGCACGCGGACAGGGCCGGCGGACGACCGTCTCAGCCGGTCGGCTTGCCGGACACCTTGGCCAGGACGTTCGCGAGCTCGGCCGGAAACGGGAAGACGATGGTGTTGGTCCGGTCGTTGGCGATCTCGTGCAGCGCCGACAGATAGCGCAGCTGCATCGCTTCCGGCGCCAGGGCCAGGACCTTGCCGGCGTCGACCAGCCGCTCGGCCGCCTGGAACTCGCCCTCGGCGTTGATGATCTTGGCCCGCCTGATGCGCTCGGCCTCGGCCTGCTTGGCGATGGCACGCACCATGGTCTCGTCGATGTCGACGTGCTTGAGCTCGACATTGGCGACCTTGACCCCCCAGGCGGCGGTCTGCCGGTCGAGGATCTCCTGGATGTCGTCGTTGATCTTGTCGCGCTCGGCCAGCATCTCGTCGAGCTCGTGCTTGCCGAGCACCGAGCGGAGCGTGGTCTGGGCCAACTCGGAGGTCGCCGAGGCGAAGTCCTCGACCTGGATCACCGCCTTGTCCGCCTCGATGACGCGGAAATAGATGACGGCGTTGACCTTCACCGAGACGTTGTCGTGGCTGATCAGGTCCTGCGACGGCACGTCGAGCACGCGGGTCCGGAGATCGACCCGGACCATGGTCTGCAGCCCCGGGATGATCAGGATCAGGCCCGGCCCCTTCACCTTCCAGAACCGGCCGAGCATGAACACCACGGCGCGCTCGTACTCGCGCATGATGCGCAGCGACATGAGCACGATGACGACCGGGATGAGGAGCAGGGCGAAGAGCGGCTCGAAGAACATGATATCTCTCACTTGGCTGGGGCCGCGGGCTCGACCCGGAGCTTCAGGCCGTCGCGCGCCTTGACGGCGACCGGGGTGCCGGGGGCGAGGTCGGCCGGTCCCTCCGCCCGCCAGAGCTCGCCCTCGAGGCGCACGAGGCCGGTGCCGCCCCGCCAGCTCTCGACCCGCCCATGCCCGTGGGAGATGGCCTCGGCCCCGGTCACCACGGGCCGCTCGCGGCCGCGCAGCACCATGGTCAGCGTGAACAGGAAGACGAGGCTGAGCGAGGCGGCGAGGCCACCGATCACCCAGGGCGAGACGCCGAAGCCCGGGACGTCGGTGTCCATGAGCAGGATCGCACCGGCGGTGAAGGCGGCGACGCCGGTGATGCCGAGGATGCCGAAGCTGGGCACGAACGCCTCGGCGACCACGAGCACGATCCCGAGGAGCAGCAGGGCCATGCCGGCATAGCTCACCGGCAGCACCTGGAAGGCGTAGAGGCCGAGCAACAGGCAGATCGCCCCGATCAGCCCGGGACCCACGAGCCCCGGCGAGTAGAACTCGAAGATGATCCCGTAGACGCCGATCAGCATCAGGATGGCGGCGACGTTGGGGTTGGTGATGATGGCGAGCAGCCGGTAGCGCCAGTCGGGCTCGACCGTCTCGACGGCGGCCCCGGCCGTGGCAAGGACCACGGTGCGGCGCTCGAGCTCGACCTCGCGGCCGTCGATGGCCTCCAGGAGCTCGGTCAGGTTTCGGGCGACGAGGTCGATGACGCCGGCATCGAGCGCTTCCCGATAGGTCATGCTTTTCGCCTCGCGCACCGCACGTTCGGCGAAGTCCGGGTCGCGGCCGCGCATCTCGGCGAGCGAGCGGAGATAGGCGGCAGCGTCCTCGATCGCCTTCGTCTCCGAGGCGCTCCGCCGCGGCTCCACAGGCCCGCCCTGATCGCTGCCCTGCCGAGCGGCGGGCGGCTCGTCCGCCTCCTCCTCGGCCGGGCCGCTGGCGTCGGCCTGGGCGGCGGCCCCGCTGCCACCGATCGCCACGGGTGTCGCCGCGCCCAGGTTGGTGCCCGGCGCCATGGCGGCGATGTGCGAGGCGTAGAGGATATAGGTGCCGGCACTCGCCGCCCGGGCACCCGATGGGGCGACGTAGGTCACCACCGGCAGCGGCGATTCGATGATCGCCCGGATGATCGAGCGCATCGAGGTGTCGAGCCCGCCCGGCGTGTCCATGCGCAGCACCACGGCCTCGGCCCCGGCCGCGGCGGCCTGGTCGATCGAGCGGGCGATCAGGTCGCTGGTGGCCGGGCCGATCGGCCCCTCGACCGGGACGACGTGGACGAGCCCGGCCCGGGCCGCCGGCGCGGTGACGCCCGAGGCCAGCAGCAGCGCCACCAGGATGACGATAATCCTTGCCATGGTCCGACAATCGGTCGTTGGACGGCCGGCGTCAAGGGAGTCCCTCAGGCGATCCACAGCCGCGGCCCGAAGCGTCGTTTCGCGCGATTGCCGGTGGCGACCCGGCCACCTATCCTTCGACAATAATCGAAATTTAGCGGAAGCTCGCCCGGATGTCCCTCTTCGAACGCTATCTCTCGGCCTGGGTGGCCCTGTGCATCGCGGCCGGGATCGCCCTCGGCAGCCTCGTCCCGGAGGCGTTCAGCGCAATGGCCGGGCTCGAATACGCCTCGGTCAACGTCGTCGTCGCGGTGCTCATCTGGGCCATGGTCTATCCCATGATGGTGGCGGTCGACTTCTCCGCCCTGGCCCGCGTGCACGAGCGGCCGAAGGGCCTGATCATCACGCTCGCCGTCAACTGGCTGATCAAGCCGTTCACGATGGCGGCCCTGGGTGTGCTGTTCTTCCACGGCCTGTTCGCCGATCTGATCGATCCCGCCGACGCCGGCCAGTACATTGCCGGGCTCATCCTTTTGGGCGCGGCGCCCTGCACCGCCATGGTCTTCGTCTGGTCGCAACTGACGCGGGGCGATCCCAACTACACCCTCGTCCAGGTGTCGGTGAACGACGTCATCATGGTCTTCGCCTTCGCCCCCATCGTCGCCCTGCTGCTGGGCGTCACCGATCTCGAGGTGCCCTGGGAAACGCTGCTGCTCTCGGTCGTCCTCTACGTCGTGATCCCGCTCGCCGCCGGTGCGTGGACCCGCATGCGGCTGTTGCGCCGGGCCGCTCCGGGTGCTGCGGGCGAGGCGGCGGTCTCCCGCTTCACCGCCCGCCTCAAGCCCTTCTCGATGCTCGGCCTGCTCGCTACCGTCGTCCTTCTCTTCGGCTTTCAGGGCCACGTCATCCTGGCCCAGCCGCTTCTCATCCTGCTGATCGCCGTCCCGCTGCTGATCCAGTCCTACGGCATCTTCGCCATCGCCTATGCCGCGGCCTGGGCCTGGCGGGTGCCGCACCCGGTGGCCGCACCCTGCGCCCTGATCGGCACCTCGAACTTCTTCGAGCTGGCCGTCGCCGTGGCGATCGGCCTCTTCGGGCTGAATTCCGGCGCCGCCCTGGTGACGGTCGTGGGCGTGCTGGTCGAGGTCCCGGTCATGCTGTCGCTCGTCGCCTTCGCCAACCGCACCCGAGCCTGGTTCCCGGCCGAGGAGACGCCGCTCGCGGTGGCGCCGACGCCGGCGCCGGCACCGGCACCGCTCGCGCCGCTCAGGCGAAGAAGGTCCTGAGCGCCGCCGTCGTCGCCTCCGGTGCCTCCTCGGGCAGATAGTGGCCGCAGTCGAGCGCCTCGCCGCTGACGGGGCCTGCAGCCTTCTCCCGCCAGGTCGCCAGCACGTCGAAATGCTGCTCCATCAGCCCCTTCCTGCCCCAGAGCACGAGCAGCGGGCAGGCGATCCGGGCCGTCTCGTCCGCCTCGTCGTGCTCGAGGTCGATGGTGGCCGCGGCGCGGTAGTCCTCGCAGGTGCTGTGGATCGTGGCCGCGTCGAAGCAGCGCTCGTACTCGGCCATCGCCTCGGGGTGGGCGAAGCCCGCCGACTTGCCGCCGGACCAGGAGCCGAGCTTGGCGTGGAGGTAGTAGGTCGGGTCGGCGCCGATCAGCCGCTCGGGCAAGTCGTGGGGCCGGGTCAGGAAGAACCAGTGGTAGTAGCCTTCGGCGATCGCCTTGTTGGTCGCGGCGAAGAGCGTGCGGGTCGGCACGATGTCGAGCACCGCGGCCTTCGTCACCGCCGCGGGATGGTCCAGGCACAGCCGGTGGGTCACCCGCCCGCCGCGGTCATGGCCGGCAACCATGAAGCGGTCGAAGCCGAGCTTGGCCATCACCGCGACCATGTCGGCCGCCATCGCCCGCTTGCTCATCTGGCCGTGGTCTTGGGTGGCCGCGGGCTTCGAGCTGTCGCCGTAGCCGCGCAGGTCGGCGCAGACGACGGTGAAGCGCTCGGCCAGGGCAGGCGCCACCGCGTGCCACATCGCATGGGTCTGCGGGTAGCCGTGCAGGAGCAGCAGCGGCGGCCCCTCGCCTCTCGTCCGGAGGAAGATCTCGGCGTCTTTGGTCGCGATGCGGTGGCTGGCGAAGCCGGCGAAGAGGGCCATGGCTGCGGCCTCCGTGGTCAGGTGAGATCGGGCACGCGGTCGTCGTCCGGATCGGCCCACCGGGTGTTCGGCACGAGCGCGTACCAGTCGGGGCGGAGCGGATCGCGGTCATAGGGGTAGCCGCCGCGCTTGCGGTAGAGCTCGGCATAGCGCGCGACGCGCTCGGGATCGAGGCTGACGCCGAGGCCGGGGCCGTCCGGCACGGCGATCGCCCCGTTGGCATAGGTCATCTTGCCGCCCTGTATCACGTCGTCGGTGAGGTGATGATAATGCGCGTCGCCCGCGAAGGTGAGGTTGGGCAGGACGGCGCCCAGGTGCAGCATGGTGGCGAGCTGGATGCCGAGCTCGCCCGAGCTGTGCACGGCGATGCCGGTCTGCATGGTCTCGCAGACCCCGGCGGCCTTGATGCAGGGCCGGATGCCGCCCCAGAAGGTGGTATCCAGCAGGATCACGTCGATCGCCGGGTCGCGCAGGTTGGCCGCCAGCTGCTCGAAATTGACGACGACGGTGTTGGTCGCGGTCGGGATGCGCACCGCCTGCCGCACCTGGCGCATGCCGTTGAGGCCCCAGACCGGGTCCTCGTAGTAGTCGTTGTTCAGATCCTCGATGGCGCGGCCGAAGCGGATGGCTTCCTCGAGCGGCAGCGCGGCGTTGGGGTCGTAGCGGAAGCTGTCGCCGGGCAAGGCCTCGGCCAGGGCCCGGTAGCAGGCGAGCTCGTAGGCTGGCGGGAACACGCCGCCCTTGAGCTTGTGGCTGGTGAAGCCGTGTGCCGCCTTCAAGGCCCTGGCATGCGCCACGAGCTGGTCGGCCGTTCGCACCTCCCCTGCCCGCGCCGCGTCCGTCGGGTGGCGGAAGAAGAGGTAGGAGGCGAAGGGCACATGGTCCCTGAGCTTGCCGCCCAGCAGGTTCGAGACCGGCTGGTCGAGCGCCTTGCCGATGATGTCGAGGCAGGCGAACTCGAGGGCGGCGAGCTGCTGGGTGCGGTTGTTGTAGAGGCTGGCGGTCGGGTTGGCGATCGCGAAGCGGAGTGCTTCGAGCCGGAACACGTCGTGGCCGACGAGGTAGCGCTCGAGCCCCTTGAAGGCGGCCTCGGCACTCTCGCCGCCGCCGCCCATCTCGCCGAGGCCGGTGATCCCGGCATCGGTGTCGACCTCGACGATGGTCCGCACGAAGCGGCCCCAGTGGCAGCCGTTGGCGTGGCGCAAGGGGGCCTCGAGCGGCACCGTCACGGTGGTCGGGCGGATGGCGGTGATGCGGATCGGCTTGGCCATGGCTCAACTCTCGCTCACGGTGAAGCGGCACGAAATCTCGAAGCCCTCGCCCCGGTGCAAGAGGCGAAGACCCGGCCGGCCCGGCAGGCGGTGGGCGTCGACCGGGTGGCTCACGGGCTCCAGGCAGAAAAAGTCGCAATCGGCGCCCGGCGAGAACAGGATCAGCGTGTCGAGCACTTGCGAAGCCTCGATGGTGAGGATCGTGCCGGTCTCGGGCCAGGACACGCGGGCCTGGCCGTTCCAGCTGGTGAAGGCGTTGTTGACCCAGCCTTCGGGCAGCATGCGGGGGGTGCGGAAATCCCAGTCCGGCCGGGTCTCGACCGGCACCTCGCGGTCAGGCAGGTGGTCGGCCGTCTCGAGCCAGACCCGCGCCGCCGGCGCCTCCAGCGTGGTGCCAGGGCTGCGCGGCAGCCAGGGATGCAGGCCGAGGCCGTAGGGCACGGGCACGGCACCGCGATGCTCGACCTCGAGCCGGATCGTGAGGCTCGGCCCGGCGAGCGCGTAGCCGAGCCGGGCGGCGTAGTCGAACGGGGCGAGGCTGCGGCTCTCGAGGCCGAGGGCGAGCCGGGTCGGGGCCTGCTCGACCACCTGCCAGGGCAGCTCCCAGCCGTCGCCGTGGAGCGGATAGGGGTCCGGCGGCCGGTTGGCGGGCAAGGGCCAGAACCGGCCGCCGGCCTCGATCCCGCCGCCACCCAGACGATTGGAGAAGGGGACCAGCGGATAGCAGCCGAGCGCATTGGGCTCCGCCGCGCGGCCGTCCCAGGGGCGGAACAGCGGGACCGGACCGGATTGGCCGAGCCGGTCGAAGCGGGCCACACCGCCGCCGATCCCGGGCAGGACGGTGAGGGCGAGGAGGTCGTTGCGGAGTGCGATGGGCGTCATGCCGTGGGCCTTCGCTTGCCGGGCTCCGGCCGCTGGTATATCCTTTTGGCCGCTGGACATATCCGGAACCGTCGATGCCGCTCTACATCAAGGACGACCAGGTGGCCAAGCTGGCCCGAGACCTCGCCAGGCGCAAGCACTGCACGGTGACGGATGTCGTCCGCCAGGCGCTCGAGCGCGAGGCGAAGTCGCTGGAAGCCGATGAAGACGCCTTCTGGCGTGAGCTTCGGGAGATGCAGGCCGTGGTGCGCGAGGAATGGCGAGGGCCGCGCACGTCCAACCACGACTTTCTCTATGACGAGAAAGGCGACCCGATCCTTTGACGATCGTCATCGACACCTCAGCGGTCATGGCGATCTTCAATCAGGAGGCGGAGGAGATGGCGTTTGCCCGACTTGTCAGGGCGGCATCGGGTGACGCCTTCATCTCGGCGGGCAGCGTGATCGAGACCTGTCGTGTGATGCTCGTGCGCGCCGGGCCGCAGGCCGCCGACCAGGTGGATCGGTTCATCGTTCATTTCGGTGTGCAGATCGCCCCCGTCGACGCGGCGCAGGCGGCGCTGGCACGGATCGGGATGGAGCGGTTCGGCAAGGGGCGCGGCGCCGCGCCGGCGGTGCTGAACTTCGGCGATCTCTTCGCCTACGCCCTCGCCCGGGCCCTCGACGCGCCGCTGCTCTTCAAGGGTGACGATTTTCGGGCGACCGACGTCGTGCCGGCCTGGACGCCCTGACCGCCGCCTCAATGCCCGCCCCCGCTCGTCGCGGTCCGGAGCTCGAGGGCGGCGGCCTCGATGATCGCCAGCATGGCGGCCTCGGCACGGCCCGCGTCGCGCGCCCGGATCGCCACCAGAACCGGCTCGTGCAGGGCGAGCCCCGCCGCGGCCGGGATGAGCGAGCGCCGCTGGAGGCGAAAGCTCACCTCCAGGATGACCTCGACGATCGCCCCCAGCCGGTCGATGAAGGGATTGCCCGATGCCCTGAAGAGGGCGCGGTGGAAGGCGAGATCGGCGCGGTAGTAGGCCACGAGATCATCGAGCCCGGCGCGCATGCCGGCGAAGGCCGCCTCGATCGCCCGGAGCTGGGCCCGGGTGCGGCGCTCGGCGGCGAGCCGCGCCGCGGCGGGCTCGATCATCTGCCGCAGCTCGACCATCTGGGCCACCAGCTCGGCCGACGGGCCCGAGGCCGCGTACCAGGCGAGCACGTCGGGATCGAGCATGTTCCAGTCGTCCTGGACCCGGACCCGCATGCCCCTCTTGGGCCGCGACTCGACCAGGCCCTTGGCCGCCAGCACCTTGATCGCCTCGCGAACCGCGGTGCGCGAGGCCTGGAACTCGTCCATCAGCTCCACCTCGCGCGGCAGGGCGGTGCCCGGCGCCAAGGCGTCGCCGACGATGCGCTGGCCGATCAGCTCCACCAGCCGACCGTGCACGCCGCGGGTCGGGTAGGTCCGGCTGCGGTCGTCGCTGGCATGGGCACTCGCGGGATCGACCATGCCGGCGGCTTCAGGTCATCCACCAGCCGCCGTCGACGACGAGATTCTGGCCGGTGATGAAGCGCGCCCGGTCGGACACGAGGAACAGGATCGCCTCGGCGATGTCCTCGGGCGAGCCGCGGTATTTCAGCGCCTGGTGGTCGAGCAGGAACTTCTCGTAAGTCTCGAGCTGGTCGGCCCAGACCTGCTTCTCGAGCGCGGTCGGGATGGCCCCCGGGCTCACCGCGTTGACGCGGATGTTGAACCTGCCGAGCTCGCGGGCGAGCGAGCGGGTGAAGGCGAGGAGCGTGCCCTTGGACGAGACGTAGGCGGTGAAGTCGGTCCAGCCGCCGTTCAGCGTCACCGAGCAGATCTGCACGACCTGGCCCCAGCCCTTCCGCTTCATCGACGGCACGACGGCCTGCGCCAGCGCCACGGCGGCGGTCGCGTTGACGTCCTGGGTCTTGTGCCACTCGGCGAGGTCGTAGCCGTCGATCGGCTTCATCGGGTTGATGGCGGCGTTGTTGACCAGGATGTCGATGCCGCCGACCTCGGCGTCGAGCTCCAGCGCCAGGGCCTTGGCGGCGGCCGGGTCGGCGAGGTCGCAGGGGACGAAGCGCAGCCGGCCGGCGCCCGAGGGCACCTCGGCGGCGAGCCGGTCGACCACCTCGCCGCCCTTGATGTCGAGCATCAGGACGTCGCAGCCGGCTTTCGCCAAGGCCAGGCTCTCGGCCACGCCGAGGCCGCCGGTCGCACCGGTGACGAGGGCGGTCCTGCCCTTGTGCTCCATGGTTTTTCCTCTCCTGCGCTTGCTAGACGAGAAGCTCGGTGAGCTCGTCGATCGAGGTGTCGCGCTTCATGATGTCGGCGATCTTCTCGCCTCTCGCCATCGCCACGATGCGGTCGGCGATCGGGAAGATGTGGTGCATGTTGTGGCTGATGAAGATGGAGCCGATGCCCTGGTCCTTCAGCGAGAGCACGTAGTCCAGCACCTTGTTGGTCTCCTTGACCGAGAGGTGGTTGGTCGGCTCGTCCAGGATCAGGAGCTTGGACTTGAAGTACATGGCGCGCGCGATGGCGACCGACTGGCGCTGGCCGCCGGACAGCTCCTCGACCGGGGTCGACGGCGAGCGCTCGGTGAGGTCGATATTGGTCAAGGAGCGGGTCGCATGGTCGACCATGGTGCGCTGGTCCATGATCCCGATCGGGCCGATCCGGAACCGGGTCAGGGGCTCGCGGCCGATGAACATGTTCCGGGCGATCGACATGGCCGGGACCATCGCCGTGTACTGGTAGATGGTCTCGATGCCGAGCGCCATCGCCTCCCTGGGGGTGCGAAGCTGGACCTCCCTGCCCTCGATGAAGATCCGCCCGCCGTCGGGCGGGTGCGCGCCCGAGAGCACCTTGATCAGGGTCGACTTGCCGGCCCCGTTGTCGCCAACCAGCCCGACGATCTCGCCGCTCTCGGCGTGGAAGTCGACGTTGATGAGCGCGTGCACGCCGCCGTACCACTTCTCCAGGCCCTCGCAGCGGATCAGTGCATCGGGGCTCGGCTGGACGAAGCGGTCCTTCGGCAGGACGTGCTCGTGGAGGATCTCTGCCACGGCTCCCCCTCCCCTAGTGCATGCGCCGGGCGCGGTTGCGCACCCAGATGTTCAAGATGACGGCGGTGATGGTCAACGCCCCGATCGCGAACCGGAACCAGTTGGCGTCGACGCGGGCCATGACCAGGCCGTTGTCGATGACCCGGATCAGGGCGGTGCCGACGATGAAGCCGATCATCGAGCCGATGCCGCCGGTCAGGGCCGTGCCGCCGATCACCGCGGCGGCGATCGCCTGCAGCTCGAGGCCCTCGCCGAGCGACGGCAGGGCCGAGCGCAGCCGGAAGGTGGTGATCATTCCGGCGAAGCCGGCCATGAAGCTGCAGAGCATGAAGCAGGCCATCTTCACCCGGCGGGTGTCGATGCCCATGTCGGCCGCCGCCTGCCGCTGGCCGCCCGTGGCGAAGATCCAGTTGCCGAGATTCGAGTAGTGCAGGGTGATGCCGAGGATGAGTGCGAAGCCCACGAACCAGAGCATCGAGCTGCGGAAGAGGCCGAGATCGGCGACGAAGACGGCCGTGGGCAGCTCGTTCGGGAAGGGTGGCGGAAAGCCGCCCGAGAGCACGGTGGCGAGCGAGCGCGCCATGAACAGCATGCCGAGCGTGGTGACGAAGCTCGGGATGTTGAAGGTGAGCGTGATCCAGCCGTTGACGTAGCCGACGGCGAGCGCCGCCACGAAGCCCAGCGCCATGGCGACATAGGGATCGAAGCCCCAGCGCCCGACGGCGACGACGATGACCATGGGCACCAGCGCGAAGACCGAGCCGACCGAGAGGTCGAACTCGCCCGCGATCATCAGGATGCCCACGCCGAGCGCGATGATGCCGAGCTCGGGCAGCGCAAAGAGCAGCACCCGCGTGTTGGCATAGGTGGCGAACTGCGGGGCGTAGAGGGTGAAGCCCAGGATGACCACGGCCAGCATGACCAGGGCCGTGATCTCGGGTCGCGAGAGGAGCGCCTTGAAAGCCCGCTGCATCGATAGCCCCGGCAGAGCCGCCGGGCCGCGCGACGCGCGCGGCCCGGCGTGTCGCGTCAAGATGTGGTCAGCGGATGCCTTGCGCGGACAGCTCGAGCAGGGCGTCGACATCGTCCGGATAGATCATCGCCTTGCCGGTATCGATGGTGAACGGCGGGAACCGGTAGGTGTTGAGCAGGTGGAGCTGGATGATCGGGTAGTAGCCCTGCAGGTAGGGCTGCTGGTCGACCGTCACCTGGATGAAGTCGTTGCCCATCTCCTCCATGACCACCGGCACGAGGTCGAAGCCGGCGAGCAGCGGATCGCCGGCCTCGCGGCCGAGGTCGCGCATCGAGACGGCGACGCCGGCCATCCAGTAGCCGGTGTCGAAATAGGCGGTGGTCGGCGTCGACTGCAGGTAGGCGGCGACGCGCGAGCCCACGGCCGAGAGGTCGAGGCCGGCATCGATCCGCTCGAAGGTGATCTCGCGGTCCGGGTTGGCGGCGGCGTACTCCTCCACGAAGCGCTGGATGCCGGCGGCGCGCTGCTCGGACCAGACCTGGCCCGGGCCGTTGACGCCGATCAGCACGTGGATCGGGCCCTCGGCGGGGAAGTTGGCCGACTGCGCCTGGGCCAGCTCGTAGCCGGCGACCTCGAGGTCCTGGCCGACATAGGCGAGCCGGAAGGCGCCATCGGGATGGTCGACATTGCTGGCGATGATCGGGATGCCGGCCTCGGTCGCCCGGGTCAGCGCCTCGTCGAAGATGTTGCCGCCGGCGAAGGTGTTGATGATCCCGTCCGGGTTCTGGGCGATCGCCGCCTCGAGGTTGTTCAACTGCTCCTGGAAGTTGCCGTCCTGCTGCAGGAACACGAGCTGGCAATCGGCCGAGATCAGGGCGCAGGCATCGTCCATGCCGCGCTTGACCGCCTGCCAGAAGACGTTGGTGGGTGTCGAATGCATCAGATAGGTGTAGCGTTCCTGCGCCGTCGCGGCGCCGCTGCCGAGGGTGATCGCCATGGCGGCCACGCCGCCCATGAGCGCGAGCTTGCGCATCCCTGTTCCTCCCTAGTCGTGCCAGCCTGATCGGCTCGGGGCGGAAAGCTACGCGGCCGGGCGCGGTGCTGCAAGGATAGATCGTATGATAGGACGAATGCCGCCGGCTTCCCCGGCGGCGACAGCAGGAGGGAGCCGCTGATGCTGAGCCACGTGACCATCGGCACCGACGACCTGGAGCGGGCCAAGGCGTTCTACGACCGGGTGATCGCCACGCTGGGGATCGGCTGCATCGTCGACGAGCCCGACCACGGCCTCGTCGGCTATGCGGCCGGCCCGGAGACGACACCACAGGTCTATCTGATCCGCCCGATCGATGGGCGGCCGGCCACTGTCGGCAACGGCCAGACCTTCGCCTTCCTCGCACCGGACCGGGCCACCGTGCGGGCGTTCCACGCGGCGGCGCTCGCCGCCGGCGGGACCTGCGAGGGGCCGCCCGGGCTGCGGCCGCATTATCACCCCGATTATTACGGCGGCTATGTCCGCGATCCCGACGGGCACAAGCTCGCCTGCGTCTGCCATCGGCCCGATACCTGAACGCCGGATTGCATCGGGCGCGGCCGGCCGGCATAGTCCGCGCCCACGAAGACAAGAAAAAGACAGGGGGCGCGGGAGCATGCGGATCGAGATCGCGGTCGACGCCCGTGACGGCGTCGGCGAGGGGCCGTTCTGGGACGACATCGAGAACGAGCTCTGGTGGGTCGACATCTCCGGCAAGCGGCTGCATCGCTGGCGGCCGGCCACGGGCGACCGGCAGGACTGGCCGCTCGCCGATTTCGCCTCGGCCGTGGTGCTGCGCGAGAAGGGCAAGGGGCTCCTGCTGGCAATGCGCGACGGGCTCTACTTCATGGACCCGGCGACCGGGGCGCGCACGCTGTTCGTCCGGCACGAGCCCGACCGGCCCGACAACCGCACCAACGAGGCCAAGTGCGCGCCGGACGGCAGCTTCTGGGTGGGCACGATGCAGAACAACCTGCACCCGGACGGCACCGCCAAGCCGATGACCGGCTCGACCGGCGCCCTCTACCGGGTGCGCCACGACGGCGGCGTCACCCGCGAGGTGGACGGAGTCGGGCTGAGCAACACCCTGGCCTGGACCCATGGCGGCAAGACCCTGCTGTTCGCCGACACGGCGACGGGGGTGATCCGGGCCTTCGAGGTGACGGCCGACGGTCGGCTCGGCGTCGCCTGCGTCTTCAACAACGGCGCCTGGGACGGCACCGACGGGGGCGAGAAGCTCCCGGGCTACTGCGACGGCTCGGCGATCGACGCCGAGGGCCATTTGTGGAACGCCCGCTTCGCCGGCTCTTGCCTGATCCGCTTCAGGCCCGACGGGACGGTCGACCGGCGGATCGAGCTGCCGGTCACCAACCCCACCTCCTGCTGTTTCGGCGGCCCGGGCCTCGGCACCCTCTACGTCACCTCCGCGCGCCACGGCCTGGACGCGGCAGAGCTGGCGCGGAATCCGCACGAGGGCGCGGTGCTCGCCATCGAGACCGGCATCACCGGCACCCCGTCGGTCCGCTTCGCCGGCTGACCTGAGCCGACAGCCTCGAGAACAATCGGCGCGACCCGCCGGCGGTGTCGCGCGGTACCAGGGTGCGCGGCGTGGCGGGCGCGGGTCGGCTGCCCCATCGCCGACCGGCGCCCCCTGCGCGGCCGCCGGCGCACCGAGAGCGCGCCGCGCCCATCATCCATCACGCGATAATTGAAATAACCGTAAAGCATTATAGTTGAGTACGCGCCCTGTTGATATTTTGTTAATGTAGCCAAAAAGCACTGGCAGCCCAACGCGTTCTAACATAGGATTAACAGTGCGGCCCGGTGTTCTCGTATTCGGGCTGTTTGTGCGGGATTCTGACAAGAAGATCGGCACGAGCACCGCAGAACGGCTCGGCCGGTAGGGCGGACCGGAGAGTTGGGCATGCAAACCATGATGGCCAAGGCGCAAGGATTGCGCCCGCAGATCGCAATCGCAGCGCTCGAGCCTTGGCAGCGGCCGTTGAGCATCGGCCTCAGGATCGGCGACGTGCTGGCCGTTGCGGGCACCGGCATCGTCACGCTGCACATCCGCACCATCGACGGTGCCATTCTCGTCCCGCAGTTTTTGGCATTGACGCTCGGCGTGCTGTTCGCGGCCCAGTGCCTGGCGCTCGCCGGGTGCTACGACGTCAAGAGCATCGACCAGCTGACCACCCAGCTGTCCAAGGCGCTGTTCGGCTGGGCCGCGGCCTTCGGCTGCATGCTCGCCGTGCTCTACATGATCAAGATGATCGAGCCGGTCTCGCGGCTGTGGAGCATCAGCTGGTTCGTCACCGCGCTCGCGGCGCTGATCGCCCTGCGCTGCATCGGCAAGTACTGGATCGTGCAGGCGCGCGAGAGCGGCGCCTTCCTGCGCAACGTGGCGATCGTCCGCGAGCCGCAAGTACCGATCGACCGCATCCTCGACGGCATCGGCGCCGACCCCTCGCTGCTGCCGCTGGCCGACATCGTCGTCGACCTCGACACGGCCGACCAGGTCGAGGACGTGATCCGGCAGGTCCGCGCGCTCGACGGTGCGGAGCAGCTGCTGCTCGTCTGCAGCACCCACAACAGCCGGGCGCTCAACCGCATCGTCAAGGGGCTTCGCCACCTCCCGCTCGAGATCAACCTCGTCTCGAGCCCGATCGACGGCGAGGTGCCGCTGATCTCGCTGCGCGCGGTGGGCTCGCTGCCCGCGACCGTGCTGCTCGAGCGGCCGCAGGCGGGACCGCTGTCCTTGCAGAAGGAGATCTTCGACCGGGTGGTCGCCTTCTGCCTGCTGGTGTTTGTCGCCCCGCTGCTCGCCGTGATCGCGATCGCCGTCAAGCTCGACAGCCGCGGCCCGGTGCTCTACCGGCAGGGCCGCCTCGGCTTCAACCGCGAGCAGTTCGAGGTGCTCAAGTTCCGGACGATGCGGACCGAGCACTGCGATGCGCCGGGTGCCACCTCGGTTCGTCAGGCGACCCGCGACGACGACCGGGTGACCCGGGTCGGCCGGTTCCTGCGGCGGAGCAGCCTCGACGAGCTGCCGCAGCTCTTCAACGTGTTGCGCGGCGACATGTCGCTGGTCGGCCCGCGGCCGCACGCTGTCGCCCATGACCGGCATTACGCCGAGCTCATCGACGGCTATCTCGGGCGGCATCGGGTCAAGCCCGGGATCACCGGGTGGGCCCAGGTCAACGGCTATCGCGGCGAGACCCGGACGCTCGAGGACATGCGCCGACGGATCGAGCTCGACCTCCAGTACATCGACAACTGGTCGCTCGGCCTCGACCTCAAGATCCTGCTGCGCACGCCGATGGCCGGCTTCGTCCACGAGAATGCCTACTAGCAGCCGGCACGGCCGCTGTGTCGCCGTGGCGACACCCGTCCGAGAACTAGTACCATGGGGTGCAGGGCGGCGGTCCAGAATGGTTGGCGACGCCATGAGTTGGTAATCTTGTCGTTAGGCGGACTTGCGTAATAGTTGATTGGTTGACTAGACATGCGCGCATTAGTTACAGGCGGGGCGGGGTTCGTCGGGCGACACTTGTGCCGCAGCCTGCTCGACCGTGGCTTCGACGTCGTCTGCGTCGACCCGATCGTGCCGCGCACCGGCGGCCTGGCACCGGCGGACTGGCCGGCCGGCGACCCCTGCCGCGAGCGGGGCTTCACCTTTTTGGCCGAGGACTGCCGGAGCTGGTTCGCCCGCTCGAAGGCCGAGCCGTTCGACTACGCCTTCCACCTCGCCGCCATGGTCGGCGGGCGGCTGATGATCGACTACGAGCCCCTGGCCGTGGCCGAGGACCTCGCCATCGACGCCGGCTACTGGCGCTGGGCCGAGCACGCCAAGCCCAAGAAGTCGATCTACTTCTCGTCGAGCGCCGCCTATCCGATCGGCCTGCAGCGCCACGAGGGCTATCGCCTGCTGCGCGAGGACGACATCGACTTCGCGGACTCGCTCGGCATGCCGGACATGACCTACGGCTGGGCGAAGCTCACCGGCGAGTATCTGAGCCGCCTGGCCCACTCGCGCTATGGCCTCAAGGTCGTCTGCTACCGGCCGTTCTCGGGCTACGGCGAGGACCAGGACCTGACCTACCCGTTCCCGGCGCTCACCAAGCGGATCCTCGAGCTCGAGGGCGACACCGTGACCGTCTGGGGCAGCGGCCGGCAGATGCGCGACTTCGTCCACATCGACGATTGCGTGCGCTGCGTGCTCGCCACCATGGACCAGATCGACGACGGCGCGGCCATCAACATCTCCTCGGGCCGTCTCACCTCCTTCTTCACCCTGGCCGAGCGCATCCTCGAGCGGGTCGGCAAGCGTGCCGCCGTGCAGGCCCTGGCGGACATGCCGGAAGGCGTGTTCGCGCGGGGCGGCGACACGACCCTGCAGGAGCGGCTCGGCTTCACCCCGGAAATCACGCTGGAGGAGGGCATCGACCGCGTCGCCGCGGCGCTGCGGCGCCAGGCGGGCTGAGACGAGCGAGCGAACCATTTGGGGACCGCTGCCGGGAGCGCGCCGCCAGAGCCGCGGGCCGGCAGCCACGACGTGACGGCGGAAAAAACCGGAGGAAACCAATCATGGCCGAGGTGTTCGGCATCGACTTCTCGAATCGTGGCATGGACTCGCTGGTCCAGCTCTTGATGCGCGAGCCGGTTCCACCCGGCAGCGGCCCGTCGATGGTGGTCACGGCCAATATCGACCACGTCGTCAACCTGCTGCGCGACGGCCGGTTCCGGACGGCCTATCGCAGTGCGAAGCTCGCCACGGCCGACGGCTTCCCGGTCGCCCTCTATGCGCGGCTGCGCGGCGCCGACCTGCCCGGCCGGGTGCCCGGCCCCGACCTCTTCGCCGCCATGATGCCGCAGTTCGACCAGCGCCGCCACCGGCCGTTCTTCGTCGTCAGCCGCGCGCAAACCGGCGAGAAGCTCCGCGCCTGGCTCGTCGACCGCGGCTTTGCACCCGAGGCCGTGGGTGCGGTCTGCCCGCCCTTCGGCTTCGAGAAGGACCAGGCCTACTCGGCGGCGCTCGCCCGGCAGATCCGCGAGCACGGCACCACCCACCTCGTCATGGGCGTGGGCTCGCCCAAGTCCGAGCTCTGGCTCTACGACTGGCGGCAGGCGCTCGGCGACTGCTACGCCCTGGGCATCGGTGCCGGGATCGACTTCTTCGTCGGCACGGAGGTGCGCGCACCGCAGTGGATGCAGGCGGTCGGCCTCGAGTGGTTCTGGCGCATGGCGCGCGAGCCCAGGCGGCTGGCGAAGCGCTACGCCATGGATGCGCTCTTGTTTCCCCTGGCGGTCTTCCGCGACGCCACCGGCCGCTGGGAGCTCGCCGCCGGCGAGCCGCCTGCCATGGGCTCGGGCCGCCACCGCCGCGCGCCGGCCCCTTGAGCGGCGGCGGCGCGCCCCGGCGCCCGTGCCCAGCCACGGTCGAGGCTGAATGAGCGGGCAGGCGGCGGGCGCCCCAGGGCGGTTGCTCAACGTCCATCGCTACCGCTTCCGCAAGGGTGGCGCGGAGGCCGTGTTCCTCGACCACATGGAGCTCTTCCGCAGCCGCGGCTGGGACTGCGCCGAGCTCTGCATGGCGCACGCGCAGAACCCGCCCTCCCCCTGGGACGCCTACTTCCCGCGGATGTACGAGCCCAAGGGCGGGATCGGCGGCATCCTCGACGTGCCGCGCTTCGTCTGGTCGGGCGAGGCGAAGCGCTCGATGGCGCGGCTGCTCGACGACTTCCGCCCCGACATCGTCCACATCCACGGGCTCTACCACCAGCTCACCCCGTCGGTGCTCGAGCCGATCGCCGCCCGGCGCATCCCGATCGTCTTCACCCTGCACGACTTCAAGCTGCTCTGCCCGGCCTACACCCTGTTCACCGAGCAGCTCGGCATGTGCGAGCGCTGCGCCGACGGCGCCTTCCACCATGCGGTGCGGCACGCCTGCCTGCACGGCTCGCGCGCGGTCAGCGCCGTCTACGCGCTCGATGCCTACCTCCACCGCTGGCGCCGCTCGTTCGACCCGGTCGACGCCTTCGTCATGCCGAGCCGGTCGATCCTCGAGACGCATGCGGCGCACGGCTTCCCGCGCCCGAAGCTGCACCACGTGGCGAACTTCTTCGAGACGACGACCGATGCCGCGACCGACCCGGCGCTGGTCGCCGAGGCCCGCGACCGCTACGGCCGCTACGTCGTCTATTTCGGCCGGCTCAGCGTCGAGAAGGGCCTGCACCACCTGATCGAGGCCTGCGCCCTGGCGCGGTTGCCGCTGGTCCTGGTCGGCGACGGGCCGGAAGCCGACCGGCTGCGGGCCCAGGCCGCGGCGAGCCCGGCGCCGGTCCACTTCACCGGCTACCGCAGCGGCGATGCGCTCTGGGCGCTGGTCGAGGGGTCGCTCGCCGTCGCCCTGCCCTCGATCTGGCATGAGATCGCCCCCAAGAGCGTGCTCGAGGCCATGGCCCGGGGCAAGCCCGTGGTGGCCTCGCGGATCGGCGGCCTGCCCGAGCAGATCGAGGACGAGGTGAGCGGCCTGCTCGCCGCCCCGGGCGACGCCGCCGCTCTCGCCCGGGCACTCGACCGGCTGGCCGCCCTGGACCCGGCGGCGCTCCGGGCGATGGGCGAGCGGGCGAGGCAGCGGGCCCTCACCAGCTTCACCGCCGACCGCTACTACGTTGCCATGACGACCCTCTATGCCGGCCTCCGGCGCGGGACGGCAGCAGCGTATGCCGGACGGGCCCCCGGCGTTGCGGCGGCACCGGCCGATACGGCAGAATAGGCTCGGGTCCGTCCGGATCGGCGGCGGCCAGGACAGCGGAGACGAGGTGACGTGACACAGCCCCCGCCCCAGCCCCAGCTGGGTTTCGGCCAGCGCCTGCGCCGCTTCCTGCGCGCCAGCACCGTGCACCTGCCGGGGCCGGCGTGCCGCATGCTGATCCGCCGCCGCACGACCTACCAGCATGCCCATGGCGACCGCGAATACGCGCTCCTGCCGATCCTCGTCGACCCGGCCCAGGCGGCCGTCGACGTCGGCGCCAACGAGGGCACCTATGCCTGGACCATGCTGCCGCTCTGCCGCAAGGTCTACGCGGTCGAGCCCAACCCGGCCCTGGCCCGGCTGCTGCGCAACACCTTCGCCGGCCGGGCCGAGGTGCTGGCGTGCGGGCTCTCCGATGCCGAGGGCCGGCTCACCCTCTGGATCCCGACGGTCGCCGGGCTCGACCTCATGGGCCGCAGCAGCCTGCACCGCGACGGCATCGGCGAGTTCGAGGCGCGGTCCATCGAGGTGCCGATCCGCACCCTCGATTCGCTCGGCCTCGAGGACGTGGGCTTCATCAAGATGCACATCGAGGGCCACGAGTTCCAGGCGCTCAAGGGCGGGCTCGGCACGATCGGGCGAACCAGGCCGACCATCCTCGTCGGCGCGCAGGTGCGCTTCTCGCCGGACGACCCGGCGCGCATCCACGCACTCCTCGCCGGGCTCGGCTACCAGGGCTTCTTCCTGCATCGCGGCCGCGTGCGGCCGTTCGCCGAGTTCGACGCCGGCGTGCACCAGCGGTCGGACAAGCAGCTCAAGGTCGGCCAGAAGGCCTACGACCCGGATTTCGTCTACAACTTCATCTACGTGCATCCCGAGCGCGCGGCCGTGCTCGAGCGGCTGGCACGCTGGCGCCAGACCCCAGCGGACGGCGGCGGCGAACGCGCGCCGGCTGCCTGAGCGCCGCTCAGCGGCCCGGCGCGACGGCGGCCGGCCGGGCGCGATCGACCCGGTGCAGCCGCAGCCCGACATAGCCGACGAAGCCGAGCGAGGTCAGGGCCTGGAGCGAGGCCCCGATCGCGACCGCGGTCAACGCCTCGCCGCCGAGCCGGGCGACGACGACGACCGCCGCGGCGCTGACCAGGGCACGGCCCAGCTCGACCGCGGCGAAGACCTTCTGCAGCTCGAACAGCGCCGTCGCGTTCTTCGCCGGGAAGGTGAGCAGGAAGACGAAGTAGGCGGCAGCGATCCACTGCGCGTAATGGCCCGCAACCTCCCACTGCGCCCCGAAGATCCAGGCGAACAGCGCCGGCCCGAAGGCGATGACGAGGCCGAAGGGCACGACGCCGAAGGCGGCCAGGGCCGCGGTCGAGCGCCAGAAGAGGCCGAACACCGGCTGCCGCGCCTGCCGCCGGTCGGCGGCGTGCTGGTAGAAGACTCGCCCGAGATTATCACCCAGAACGATGGCCGGTCGCTCCAAAAGTCGGCTCGCGAACCAGAAGAAGCCGACCGTCTCGAGCGCGTAGAACACGCCGAGCAGGAGCGGGGTCAGCTGCGGCGTCAGCCCGTTCAGCACCGAGCCCGGCAGCTGGTAGGCCGGAAACCGCCAGTGCCGGCGGGCGATCGTGCCCATCCGGCGGGGCGTGATCGAGCGCAGCCCGCGCCGGCCGACCCGGGCGAGCATCAGCCGCAGCCCGTGCGACCCGGCCGTCGCCAGGCCCAGCCAGCGGCCGATCACCAGCCCGATCGGCCCGGTGCCGAGCAGGCCGAGACCGATCTGCGTCAGCGCGATGCCACCCGATTCGATCAGCCGGTTGGTGACCTGCGGGCCGTAGCTGGCATGCCGGATCTCCCACAGCCGCGAGATCATCACGAGGTTGGCGGCCAGCATGAACAGCGGGATGGTCCAGAAATACGCCGTCGCCGGCACCAGGGACCCGGGCACCAGGACCGGATGCGCCGCGAGGGCGAGGGCGAGCGGCAGGACCACCAGCGCCCCCAGCACGGTCAGCAGGAAGGACAGCGCCACCGCATTGACCGCCTCGGCCGCGTTCCGGGCGATCCCGATCACCGCGTAGTACTGGCCGGTGGCGAGCAGTGCCGGCACCACCACCAGCGCCGCGATCAGCCCGGCGATGCCGAACGCCTCCGGCGTGAACAGCCGGGCAACGATCGGCGCGCTGCCGAACGTGATCAGCGTCTGCAGCAGCGACGCCGAGGTGAGGATCACCAGGCTCCGGGCGAAGCTGCTCTGCCTCAGGCGTTCAAAACGCGACCCCCGAGTGTTCTCTACGGCCATGCCACGGCACCCCGGCTACCGGTGCAGGCGCGCGATCGGCGGCCTGCCGTCCACAGCGAGCATGCGCCGTTGCGTTTCTTCACCCTCCGAACTCGCGCCGTGCGAAATCGTAGATCTCGAGATTGGTCGCACTGAGCTCTTCCATCCGCTTGCGGACCTCGGGCGTGATCACGCTCGCCCGCTCGGCCCGGCTCGCCGGAGAGCGGTTCGCGACACCGATCCGTATCCTGAGGCCGACCTCCTCGCGCAGCTTGCGCTGGAAACCAGCCATGTCGTCGACGAAGCCGATGGCGGCGAATCGACCGAGGTTCTGCTTCGCCCGGGCCACCGCCTCCGGCGACCGCGGATCGGCATCGGTCGGCAATCCATTGAAAAAGTACGAGTAGATTGCACCCAGCTCGCGCGCCTCGGCCCCGGCCAGATAGCTGTCGATGTCCATCACGTTGGTCCAGAGGTCCGCAGGCCTTTGCGGCTGAAAGAAGAAATGTGAAATCATCAGCGAGATCGGGTCGCGCAATGTCGTGATGAACTTGTAGCCGGGGGCGAACAGCCGATACGCCAGCTCCGAGAAGCGGACGTGGCCCGACAGGCAGCGAACGTCGTTGAAGAGATGATAGAGCAGCAGCTCTTCCTGGAAATCGTCGACCAGCTGGGCGCGGCGCACCTCGTCCACGTCGGGGTGCAAGGCACCCACCGTCCGGTACAACGGCAGCGAGGGAAACCCCGCGAAGGACACCGCGTAGCGAAGGCGCAAGGCCTGCGCCACCGATGTGCCGCCACACTTGGCGACGTGGTGAAACACGAGACGAGGCCCGGAAAGCGTATCGACGACGGCCTTGCGGATCACAGCAAAACGTGGCATCGGCGATCATCCTGCGCGCACTCGCGCGTTTCGAAACCGGGCCGGCATCTGGCCCGGGACCGCAGTCGATGATGGCCATGCCGGGCACGGTAGTGGACCAGGAGCGCGCGAAACGCAACTCTAGCGCATTGTCGCCGTGATGATTCTTTCGCTGCCCGGCGCCCTCAGCGCGCCCCGACCGGCCGAGCTCGAACGCGCGATGCGCCACCGCCGCCCGACATGAATGGGATAACTATCAGCGGTTGCATAGGCCCCAGAATTTCTCCTATAAGGAGATAGTCTACTCGTTCGCTATCGCCTATTCCGCGAATTTCGGTCAGACGGGAATAAACCGGCTGCGCCATCGTCGTTAAGGTTACGCTGGAAAAGGCGCTTGTTGTCGTTGCCCTGCGCAGTGGCCGTCCGGCCTTGCGCCAATCAACCATGAATATGCCGGAGTCTAGGCATGAATCTTCGATCGTTCAGCCGTCATCTCCTCGGGTCCATCTTGGCGGTCTCGGTGGTGATGGCCTCGGCGACCAGCAGTTACGCTCAGTCGAGCTGCGTGTCGCCGCGGGACGTCTTTCTCAATCCGTTCAACAAGAACAGCGCTCATCATCGGCCCATCGGCACCGGCGCACAGTATGCCGCCGACAGCCACGCGACCACGCGCGATTGGCTGAAGGCCAGCCGTCTCGCGATCAACACGGGCAGCCCATGGGGTGTGACCGCCGTCACGGTCGACAGCTCCGATCCGGTCGTACGCATTGCCGGCAAAGGGCCGGGTATCGGCCTGCCGGCATCGATCAGGCTGCCGCGGGGCGGTCTGCAGACCAACATCGCCTTCAACGCCTTCGGCACCACAGACGGAACCACGGTCATCTACGACCGTACGAACGGTCGGACTTACGAGCTGTTCCAGTACGACTGGAACAATGGCAATCCCAACGCCAGCATCCTGCGGAGCTGGGATATCCGCGGCCTGGGCCACGGCACGAGTTCGGGCCAGCGGCTGGGCACGACGGCCGCCGGCACCGCGATGCTGATGGGTGCACTGCGCGGCCAAGCCATCAACAAGCCCGGCCACCCGATCGAGCACGCCCTGCAGATGGTCCTGCCGCGGCGCGACCTGCCGAACCAGCGCTGCAACATCATGCTGTCGCGCAACGTCCAGCTGCCAGCGACCACACGCGACGGATCGGCTGGCGAGACCGGGCAGAACACGGGCAGCATCCCCTACGGCGCGCTGTTCGCCCTGCCGCGCAGCATCAACGTCAACAGCCTGGGGCTGAGCGAGCCGGGCAGGCGCCTGGCCCAAGCATTCCAGAACTACGGCATCTACGTGGTCGACGGTGGCGGCTGCGGCAACGGTGCCATGCGCACGGATCAGGAGATCAGCTCGTCTGTCCGCAACCAGCTGCACAACGACATGCCCAAGATCTACCGTCACATGCGGATGGTCTTGAACAACAACGTCACGGGCAGCCCCGTTGCCGGCGGCGGCACCCCCCTGGCACCGAACTGCGCCTTCGATGCCGGCGCCACCGGCACCGTCGCCGTGACGCCCACGAACGATACCACCTCGACCAACCAGAGCGCCAGCAACACGCCGTCCACCAGCCAAAACAAGCCGACCCAGCAGGCCTCGACCGGCAATGCTGCTCGCAGCGGCCCGCCTGCCGCCAACACGCCGCAAGGCCGCGCCTACGCCGAGGCGCTCGACTACTGGGAGCGCTCCTACTGGAACAAGAAGAAGATGGACGCCAGCCGTCCGGGCACGGCTGACCACAATCTTCACAAGCGCAACTACGAGCGAACCATCTCGCTCTACATCGACTCGATGCGCAAGGCGGGCTACGTCGTCGATCGCAACACCTCGCCCCAGCAGGCCGTGGCGCGCGGCTCGCAGACTGCCAGCAACACTGCCCAGCCCAGCACGCAGCAGCAGGTTCCCGCCACGACCAGCACTTCTGCCCGCAACACACCGCCG
Source organism: uncultured Geminicoccaceae bacterium (assembly GCA_964460465.1). Taxonomy (GTDB): domain Bacteria; phylum Pseudomonadota; class Alphaproteobacteria; order Geminicoccales; family Geminicoccaceae; genus SLRI01. The sequence goes on from CAYWSB010000008.1 coordinate 43,705, forward strand.
GCGCCCGGCACCGCGGCCGCCGACAACTGGGAGAAGGCGAAGCAGTTCTACCAGTGGGCCATGTGGGACAAGACGACCATGGAGCGCACGCGCCCGGGCACGCCCGAGCACGAGCGCGCCAAGGCGGGCTACGAGCGCAACAGCCGGAACTATGTCGAGCACGCGGCGCGGGCCGGCGTCCGGGTGACCATCGACATCCCGCCCGACCGCGCCTTCGGCTGAGCCGGCACTGAACCGATCGTCGGCGCGCGCAACGCCGGCGGGAGCCCGACGCTCCCGCCGGCGTTCGTCTTTCGAAAGACGCTTGTCGCGTGCCGCCGCGGGGCGGCGTCAAGGCCGCACGGTGGCCTATCCGACCGCTCGGCGCGCCCGTTCGTCGCCCAGCGTGGCCGCGTCCTTCTCGGCGGCCGCCGCCGTCGTCTCCAGATGCAGGGTGACGAGGATCGAGGTCGCGAGCACGATCGCCAGATAGGCCGACAGCATGGCCGTGCGGAAGTAGCCGTTGTCGAGAAAGCCCGATATCGCCACGGCAAGGACGATCGCCCGGCCGAGATCCGGCAGGCGAATCCAGAGCGCGCCGATGAAGAGCGCCGGGATCAGGAGGCCGACGATGCCGTGGTCGGTGAGGAAGAAGAGATAGTCGTTGTGCGAGATCAGCGTGTCCTCGCCCCAGCCCCACTGCGGCGTCCACATGTCGTCGGCGCCGATCCCGCCGCCGAACAGCAGGGTCACGAGATCGCGGTCGACGATGTGCTGCAGGCGGTAGATCCAGGTGCCGATCCGCCCGCTGCCCCAGGCCTCGATATTGGTGCCGACGCTGAGCGCGATGCTCGCCGCGGTCAACGCGAGGATGCTGCCCAGGAACGGCAGCCAGCGCACGACCACGATTCGCTGGTACTTGAAGAACGCGATCGCGGCGAAATAGACCAGGACGAAGACGTACTGGGTGCGGGCGCCGTAACCCCACAGGAGATAGATGCAGCAGGCGATCAGCGCGTAGGCCAGCCAGGCGTGCATGAACCGGCCGCGGCGCAGAAGGTCGATCAGCACCACCTGCAGCGCCACGAACTTGGCACTGGGATGCACTTGGTCAAGCCCGCCGGTGAGCGACGGGAAGCGCGGGCCCGGGTCGTTGATGTTGTAGAAGAGCGGCGGCTGGGTGTTGACGATGACGACGCCGAAGAGCGTGCCAACCACGGCGGCGCACCAGAGCAGCCGCACCGGCAGCGCGAGGGGGTAGCTGAGCACCCAGATCATGATGAGCGGCAGCACCAGCCGGCGGATCAGCTCGGCGGCGTCGAAGCCCCGCACCTCGGCGTAGCCCATGAAGTGCGGCGGGATGATGGTCAGGATGATCAGGGCGAAGCTGAGCAGGAACAGCTTGTGCCAGTGCGCCGGGCGGACGAGGAGGGTCAGGGCGGCGAGGCCGACATGGGCGCCGGCCAGCGCGCTCGACAGGGGCAGCCGCAGATCCGGCTGCCAGTTGAAGGTGAGGATGTAGAGCAGCTGCAGGGCGATGACGCCCACATAGGCCGCGTGCATCGGCCCGCGCGGCGCCGTCTCGAGCAGGCACGGCCGCTCGATCGCGAGGAGGCTGGCCATCGGCGCGGGCGACCCGTCGCCTTCAGGGCGCGTTGCGCCGCGCCACCTCGTCGGCGCCGGCCGCGGCCGGCGGGCGCTGCTGCCAGCCGGCGAGGCGCTGCAGCTTGCGGCCGATCCGCCCGCCCTGCTGGTGGGCGAAATGCTGCAGCACCAGCCCGAGGCAGCGGAGCCGCGTGCCGAGCGGCAGGCCGGCAGCGGCGACGGCGCGCACCATGTCGGCGTGCATCTGCAGCATGAACCAGCGATTGCCGCCGCGCGCGTCGATCCAGTGGCGCTGCTCCTCGCGGCTCATCAGCCGGCTGGCGGCCCGGTGGAAGCGGTTGATGTAGAGCCGCTCCGGCACCTGCCGGAACGGCCCCTGCAGCAGCAGCTGGACCAGGAGCGCCCGATCCGAGCCGTAGTAGCTCGCATGCAGCTGGGTCCGCTCGACCATCGCCGTCCGCATCACGCCGAAGATCTCGAACGAGCCGATGGTCTTGTTCAGGAACTCGTCGAGCCGCCGCACCGGATCGGCCGTTTCGGCCAGGTGCAGCGGGCCGATGGTCCAGGCCGGGCGGCCCTCGTCGTCGACGAAGCGGTCGATGATGCCGTCCTCCAGGAGCATGAACGCGGCGGCGTGGCCCTGCCGCGTGTCGTCGACCATCACCGTCATCGGGAAGGCGACGACCGCCGCGGGGTCCCGCTCGAGCGCGGCCACGCAGCGCTCGACATAGGTGGGGGCGTAAAGGTCGTCGTGGGCGGCCCACTTGTAGTAGCGGGTGCTGTGGTCGAGCTCCCAGACGCGGTTGAAGTTGGGGGCGGCACCGATGTTCTCGGCGTTCCGGTGGTAGCCGAAGCGCGGGTCGCGGGCGCAGAACGCCCGGGCGATCTCGGGCGTGGCGTCGGTCGAGGCGTTGTCGCAGATCACCACCTGGAAGCGGCGGAAGGTCTGCGCCTCGAGCGAGGCCAGCATGTCGCCGAGCATGGCGGCGCCGTTGTAGACGGGCACGCCGATGGTCAAGAGGGGCTCGGGGCTCGGCATCGACGGGCCTTTCACTGGGGCTGGGGCGCCGGCCGGCAACGACCGGTCATGCCTTGTCGAGATAGTATTTCTGGTGCTTGCTGCCGTAGCGCTCGGCGTCGCCGTAGGAATAGCCCGCAGCACGCTTGAGATCGACGAACGAGAGCACCATGCCCATCACCGTGGCACCGGCACCGGTGAGCTGCTTGAGGGCGTAGAGCACCGTCTTGCGGCGCGTCCGGCCCCAGCGGCTCACCAGGATGCTGCGGTCGACGGCGCCCGCGATGACCGTCGCATCGCTGACCGAAAGCACGGGCGGCGAATCGACGATCACCACGTCGTAGCGGTCCCGGCTCCAGTCCAGAATCTCGCCGAGCCGGCCGCCGACGATCATGTCGTGGGCCAGCGGCACGAAGCGGCCGGTGGGCAGGAGATGGGCACCGGTGGCCGGGTCGCGCCGGATCGCCGCCTCGAGCGTCGACTGCCGGGCCATCACCTCGGTGAGCCCCGGCCAGGCCTCGGTGTGGAAGGTCTTGGCGACGCTCGACTGGCGGAAGTCGGCGTCGATCAGGAGCACCCGGCGGCCGCCCTTGGCGTGCATCTGGGCACAGGCGATGGCGAGGCTGGATTTGCCCTCCTCGGGCTCGGCCGAGACCAGCTGCACGATCGGCGTGCGGCCCTCGCCAGCGAGCTGCAGCATCCGGGCATTGATCGCGCGGACCGCCTCGGCCGCGGCGGTGTTCGGCTTGTCGAGCAGATGATTGGCGAAGCCGCGCTTGCGCACCGCCCGGATCTTCCGTAGGTCCGGCACCGAGGCGAACACCGGCAGCCCCAGATCGTCCTCGACCTGCTCCGCACTGCGGTAGACCGCGTCGAACCGCTCGAGCAGCAGGGCGATGACGACGCCGATCACCCCGCCGACCACGATCGCTGCGGCGAGCGACAAGGTGCGGCGCGGATGGGACGGAAAGCGCGGGATCGCGGCGGCCGAGATGATCGTCGCATCGGACCGCTGCGAGCCGATGTCGTCCTGGGTGCGCAGCTGCTGCGACTGCTCGAGGAAGGTCTCGAGCAGGTTGCGCGCAGCCGTGGCGTCGCGCTCGAGGGCGCGCAGCATCACCGAGGCCTCGTTGGTGTCGGCGATCGAGGTCTCGAGGCTGCGCAGCCCCTGCTCCAGGAGACGCTCGCGCTCGCGGGCGACGCTGACCTCGGCATCGAGCCCGGCGGCGACCCGCACCGCCTCGTCGCGGACCTTGCCGCGCAGGTCCTCGAGCTCGGCCTGCGCGTTGACCAGCTGGGGATGGCGGCTGCCGTAGACCTGCCGAAGGTCGGCGACCCGCCGGTTGAGCTCGACCTCCTGGGCGACGAGGTTGTTGACCAGGGGCGAGTTCAGGATCTCGACGGCCCGGGCGAGCCCCTCGCTGCCGCCCTGCAGCATGCGCCGCACCTGGTCGCGCCGCGCCTCGCGCTCGGCCCGCTCGGTGCGGGCCAGGATGAGCTGGGTGTTGAGCTCGGCCACCTGCCGCTCCGCACCCTCGCCGCCGCGAGCCGATTCCATCAGGCCGGAGCTGCGCCGGTACTCCTCGAGCGTGGTCTCGGCGGTCTGCACCTGGGCCCTGAGCTCGGCGATGCGGCCGTCGAGCCAGTTGGAGCTCCGCTGGATCTCCTCGAACTTGGCCTCGAGCCGCTGCTCGAGATAGGAGTTGGCGATCGCGTCGGCGATCCGCGCCGCCTTCTCCGGCTCCTCCGAGACGAAGGCGATCTCGATGACGTTGGATTGCGGCACCGTGCCGACGCTCAGCCGGCCGAGAAACGAGTCGAGCACCTCCTCCCGCAGCAGCCGCTCGCGCAGCTGGTCGGTGACGGCGGCGACGACCGCCACCGGCTCGACCTCGCTCGCGCGCAGCGTCTCGATGTCCTCGCCGATGGCCGGCGAGACCCAGGCCGCGAGGTCGAAGCTGCGAATCCGGCGCCACAGCTCGGCGCTGGCTGGCTCGGGGCGCAGATCGGCATTGAACTCGGGATCGAGGCGCAGATCGAGCCGATCGATGACCCGCTCGGCGACGACGCGGGAGCCGATCACCTCGACCTGCTCCGTGGCCGGCGTCTGGTTGATCAGCCCGGGCAGAAGGTTGATTCGCTGCTGCTCGAAGACGAGCTTCACGCTCGCCGTGTAGAGCGGTGTCATCGTGTAGAGCACTGCCGCCGTGACGCCGGCGAAGAGCAGCGTGGTGAAGATGATCAGCCACTTGCGCCGCCACAGACCGAGCAGCGCCTCCTTGAGGTCGATGTCCCCGATGTCGCCGTACGCCTTAAGGAGGCGCTCGCGCATCTCGACCTGGGGCTGCAGGGACTTGGCCTGCATCATCCGGCCCCGCTACCCCTGGGCTCCGTTGCCGCCACCGCGGCCGGGCCGCGGCACGATCGCGGCGCGCCACGCCGCCGGCGCACCGGGCATGTCGACCAGGACGACGACCGCCCGCGACCGTTCCCGCCGGCAAGGCTGCGCATGACGAGCCGATGACGATGGACAATGGTTAATATCGGCCAGGCCATCGACCAGACCGAAAGCTCGCTGTTGCTTGCTGTTCACGGCGGAAGGCCCCAACTCGCGACTGGACAGCCTGTACAGGTCCAATGCTGCATATAGTCCGCCAGCGAGGGGAACTTCAAGGCCGGAGTGCCGATGGGGTGGCCGATAGGGTGCATGTGTCCGAACGCGGGCACACCCGGCTGCCCCCGCCCGCCGCGGCGACGGACGGCGGGACGCCGCTCAGCTGGCGATGCGCCAGCTCCGCCGCGCGTAGAGGTAGCGTTGGAACGACCGCAGGTCGGCACAGCGCAGGTGCCGCGCCGCCTCCGCGTCGCCGGCCTCGATCGCCATCACCAGCTCGTCCTGCATGTGCAGCGTGAAGCCCAGGAACTCCTCGTCGAAGGGCGCGGCCGTGGCCAGCGATTCGGCGACGAACGGCGCATAGCGCAGCCGCAAGCGTTGAATGGCGCCGCTCAGGATGGCCGAGCCCGAGCCTCGCGCCAGGGCCAGGTTCCAGGCCATGATGGCCTGGATCGTCGGCTGCAGATCGGCGGCGTAGTCCAGCGCGCGCATGGCCTTGGTGTACTGGTAGAGCTGGCGCGCCTCGGCCGGCCGCTTGCGGGCGGCGAAGCGTGCCGCGGCCTCGCCCTCCAGCAGCAGCCGCAGCGACCAGATCTCGTCGGCGGTGCGCCGATCGAGGCGCGGCACCCGGATCGCCCGCCCGGGGGCCGAGCGCAGCGCCTGGGCGTCGATCAGCCGACCCACCGCCTCGCGCACCGGCTGCATGCTGGTGTTCAGCGAGCTGGCGAGGCTGCGCAGGCTGACCTTGGTGTCGGGCAGCCACTGGCCGTCGACGATGCTGGCCTCGAGGCTCTCGTAGACCAGATGCGCCAGCGTGGCCGGAGCCTCGCGCGAGCCCGACGACGGTGCCACGAGCATCGGCGACGGCGCCGGCGGATCGATGGTGGCGGTGCTGATCGGTCGAACTCCAAGCGTCGCCCGTCAGCCGTTTGCGACGGATCGACACCGATATGCCCGCGCCGACAGCGGCTCTGCAAGCCTATGCCCTTCCGTCCGGGGGGAATGGCTCCCCCCGGACGATGCTCGGGCCGGGGGGAGCCTCAGGTGCCGGCCAGCGCCGCGAGCTCGGGGGTGAGCGCGTCGACGGCGGCGGCGAAGCGGTCCACCGCCTGCGCGCACTCGGCCTCGGAGATGCACAGAGGCGGCGAGAACGAGACCACCTCGATGAACGGCAAGGCGCGGATCATCAGCCCGTGCTCGAGCGCCTTGGCCGCGACCAGGCGGTGCGGCACGGTCCCGGCGGCGAACGGCCGGCGCTTGCCGCGATCGGCGGTGAACTCGACGCCGATCATCAGGCCATGCCCGCGGATGTCGCCGACGAAGGGATGGTCGCCGAGGCGGTCGCGCAGGCCCTCGAGCAGCAGCGGTCCCGTCTCGGCCGCCCGCGCCGGCAGGTTCTCCCGCTCGATGATGTCGAGATTGGCCATGCCGACGGCGCAGCCGACCGGGTGGCCGGAATAGGTGAAGCCGTGCATCACCGGGCCGTGGGCCGCCGAGCCCGCCTCGAGCACGCTCCAGACCTTCTCCGAGATCACCGAGGCCGAGACCGGGAAGTAGGCGCTCGTCACCCCCTTGGCGAGCGTGATGATGTCGGGCTCGAGCTCGAAGAGCCCGGTGCCGAACCACTGGCCGGTGCGGCCGAAGCCGGTGATGACCTCGTCGGCGATGAACAGGATGTCGTGGCGGCGCAGCACCTCCTGCACGCGTCGGTAATAGCCGTCCGGCGGGATCAGCACCCCGCCGGTGCCCAGGATCGGCTCGGCGATGAAGGCGCCGATGGTCTCCGCCCCTTCCCGCTCGATGATGGCCTCGATCTCCGCGATCAGGCGGTCGCAGAAGGCGGCCTCGCTCTCGCCGTCCAGGGCGAAGCGGTAGTGGTGTGGGCAGCTGGCGTAGACGACGTCGAGTGCCGGCAGGTTCCAGGCCTTGTGGTAGGCGTCGATGCCGGTGAGCGCTGCTGCGACCGTGGTGAGCCCGTGATAGCCGCCGATGCGCGAGATGATCTTCTTCTTCTCGGGCGTGCCGCGCAGTGTCGCGTAGTAGCGGACGATCTTGTAGTTGGTGTCGTTGGCGTCCGAGCCGGAAGTGCCGAAGAAGACACGCTTCATCTGCCGGGCGTTCGCCTGCTCGTGCAGCAGATGGAGGATGCGGTCGGCGAGACGGATGGCCGATTCGTGCGAGGACGAGCCGAAGAGGTGCCAGTAGTTGAGGTCGAGCATGGCCTGCTTCGCGGCCTCGGCGAGCTCGGGCCGGCCGTAGCCGACATTGACGCACCAGAGCCCGCCGGAGCAGTCGACGAGCTCGCGCCCCTGATGGTCGCGCAGGCTGGCCCCGCTGGCCCGGTCCATGATGAGCGGACCGTTCTTCATGTGGGCGGCGATCGAGGTGAGCGGGTGGAACAGGCTTTCCCGGTCCATGTCCTCAAGCGAGAAGTTGACGCGTTCATCGAGCATGTTCGGTCATCCAGCGCGATTCGTGTTGTCGTTGCCGGCAAGGATGGCCGGGAGCGACCGTCGCGCATCGCGGTCGTGCCGGCCGGGCGGTCCCTCAGTCACGGTCGAGCTTGACGAAGAGGAACCAGAAGAAGGCGCCCATGACCGGCAGGGTGACGCAGAGAATGATGGTGGCGAGCGAGAAGATGATCGGCACCTGCGACTGCTGCGAGGCGGCCATGGCCCAGTTGTAGATCGGCATGGTGGTCTCCACGCCGCGCACGAAGAGCGAGCGGAGGAGCTCGTTGAAGGAGAGGAGGAAGCCGAAGATGCCCGCACCGAAGATGCCCGGCCGCAGCAGCGGCAGCTCGATCTCCCAGAACTGCCGCCAGGGCGGCGCGCCCAGGTCCTCGGCCGCCTCCAGCAGGCGGAGATCGAACCGGCTGGCGACCACCAGCACCAAGAGGAGCGCGAACGGCAGCGCCCAGATCAGCTGGGCCACGAAGATCGACCACAGCCCCATGGTGAAGCCCATCAGGATGCGGAGATAGATGAAGAGCGCCGCCCCCATGGTCAGCCCCGGCACGAACAGCGGCAGGAGGGTGAGCAGCAGCACCGGCCCCGGGCGGCGCATGCGGGTGATCGCGCGGCCGACCATGGTGGCGATGACCATGCAGCAGACCGCGACGAGAGCGCTCATCCAGAGGCTGGTCCAAAGCGGCGGCCGCCAGCGCTCGTCGGCGGCGAGCTGGGCATAGTTCGCCAGCGTCAGGGGATAGGGCACGCCGGAGAGCGGGCTCGCGGCGAAGGACATGACGGCGAGCCAGACGACCGGCACGTAGATGGCGGCGATGGCGAAGAAGCCCATGGCCATGGCCACAAGCGGCCAGCCCCGCCAGCCGCTGGCCCGGCGCGCCAGGCGGCTGCCGGAGGAAAGCGCGTGCTCGTCGACCAGGCCCTGGCGCAGGGTGACCGTGCTCATCGCTTGAGCGCCGTGAAGATGGTCGAAAGGTCGAGGCGGTTGCGGGTCAGGAGCATGAAGGCCATGAGGCAGAGCCCGAGCAGGACGACCACGACCGTCGAGAGGGCAGCCGCCATCGGGTAGCGGAGCTGCTGCAGGGCGGAATCGACCGAGTTGCCCAGGAGGTCGACGAAGCCGCCGCCGAGGAGCTGCGGCTCGACATAGGCGGCCATGAGCGGGACGAAGGTGAAGATGATGCCGGCCAGGATGCCCGGCAGCGCCATCGGCACGATCACGTAGAACAGCGTCTGGACCGGGCTCGCCCCGAGATCGCCGCTGGCGGCGATGTAGTCGTCGTCGATCAGCGAGATGACGATGAAGATGGGGAAGACCATGGTGGGGAAGCTCGCCCCCAGCATCCCGAAATGGACGGCGAACTCGGAATAGAGCAGCCAGCTCACCGGCTCGTTCACCAGCCCGCTCGAGACGAGCAGGGTGTTGATCAGGCCGTTGGTGCCGAGGATCGAGCGCCAGATGATGATGCGCGAGGCGACGTCGAGGAAGAAGGGGATGGTCAGGAGGGTGATGATGATCGCCTTCGCCGTCTTCGACCGCAGGCCCTTGGCGAGCCAAAGGGCGAACGGGAAGGCCAGGAGGAGCTCGATCGCCGTCATCGTCAGCGCCACCCGCAGCGTCCGCACCGCCACCGTCCAGCGGCCGGTCTCGATCAGCGATTGCCAGGTGGCCAGCGTCGGCTCGTAGACGAGCTGATACGAGCGGACCTGGAAGAAGCTGAAGACGACGAGGACGAGCAGCGGCAGGATGACGAAGAACGCCCAGGCGGCGAGGAAGCCCGGCACCGCGAAGCGCGCCGGCGAGAAGCGCTCGGCCAACCGGTCGAGCACCGTTCGCTGCCTGGTCAATGCCGTCGTCGCCATGGCGGGCTCCGTCGCGCGGTGGGCGGGCCGATGCCGCGGCATCGGCCCGCCCCGCCGGCTCGGCTAGGGTTGGGTCAGGCGTTGAGGAAGCGCTGCCACTCGCTCTCCATCACGTCGGCATTGACCGGCGTGGTGTTCGCCCAGAAGGGCTTCTCGAACTTGCGGGCCACCTTCTCGCCGGTCCACTTCAGCAGGTCGATGTCCGCCTGCGGCCAGCCGTTCGCCTCGGCGTACTCCACGCCGAGGTCCATGTTCGGCCCAGCATAGCCGCGGCCGCGGGCCTGGTGCGCCCGATACTCCCCGGAGAGGAAGTAGTTCAGCAGCTTGTGGATGTTGTCGAGGTTGCCGCGGTCGAGCGCCTTGGTGTGGACATAGGCGCCGTGGCCCCACTTGTAGTAGCCCTCGACGGTGAACGCGTAGATCACCGTGTTGGGCCCGAGCGCCTCGTTGGCCTCCTTGGTGGCCGGCTCCCAGCAGTTGATCATGTCCACCTCGCGGTTGGACAAGAGCTGCACCTGCTCCTCGAAGGCGGTGAAGATGGTGCGGAACTGCCCCGCCCGCTTGCGCTCGATCAGGAAGTCGACCACCGGGCGCGCCTCCTCGGCGGTGAGGTCGGCCGGATCCTCGATCGCCACCACCCCGTGATGCTTGAGGTAGTTGGCGGTCTCGGCCAGCGACTGCAGCCAGGAGCGGTCGATGGCGACCCGGCCCTTGACCTGCTCGCCCTCGAAGAAGGTGGTCCAGGGGATCTCGTCCATGCCGGCGGGGTCGGCGTCGATCGCCTCCGGGAAGTAGCCGAACGCGTCGCCATTGCCGATCACCGGCACGCCGTACTGCTTGCCGTCGGCGCGCAGCCAGTCGGCCCGCTTCCAGGTGTCGGGGGTGCGCTCCCAGAGGGTGAGCTCGGGATGGTCCTCGATCACCTCGGCATAGTAGCCCTGCGGTCCGAGCAGCTTCTCGGTGCCGCCGTCGAAGATGAAGATGTCGTGGGTGGCACCCAGGTCGTTGGAGATGACATCGCGCATGAAGATGCCGATGTCGGCGTTGGTCGGCGTGTACTCGACGGTGATGCCGACCGACTGCTCCATGAGCGACCAGTCGCGGGGCTGGGCGGTGGTCACCCCGTACGCCTTCACCACCTCGCCGGTGGCCCAGGCCACCTGGCTCAGCCCGGGCATCGTGCCCGCGAGCGCGGTCATGCCGGTCAGGGTCAGGCCCTTCTCGACGAAGCCTCGCCGTGACAGGTCCATGCTCTTCATCGCTGGATCTCCCTCTTCATGCGCCATCCTCCCGGGTTGCTGGTGCAGCACGAGGTCGTCCGGCGTGCTGCCGCCGGCTCGGCTCAGGGGCTCATCACCATGCAGTCCTGGTGCTTCCACCAGACCACGGCCTCTTCCTCGCTCGCGTGGCGCGAGTCCCAGAGCCGAATCTTCAGCTCGCCGATGGCCGTGCCGGCCGCGCGGTCGAGATACTTGCCCTTGTAGATCGCGCTGCCGAGGCGGCAGGGCAGCGTGTTGACCGGGCCTTCGGGGGCCGCATCGGCGGCGAGGTGCAGCCGCTCGGCGCGCATGCCGACGACGACCGGGCGGCCCGCGGCCGGCGGGTGGCCGCCCGACCACTTGCCGACGACGGTGGCCGGCCCGAGCCGGCAGGTGGCGCGGTCCCCGTCGATGGCCAGGAGCTCGGCGTCGAACAGGTTCTCCACCCCCATGAAGCTGGCGACGAAGCGGGTGACCGGATGGTCGAAGATCTCGGTCGGCGGACCCTGCTGCTCGATCCGCCCCTGGCGCATGAGGATGATGCGATCGCTCATCGTCAGCGCCTCCTCCTGGCTGTGGGTGATGTAGACGAAGGTCATGCCCAAGCGCTTGTGGATCTCCATGAGCTCGACCTGCATGTCGACCCGCAGCTTCTCGTCGAGCGCCCCGATCGGCTCGTCGAGCAGCAGGATCGCCGGCCGCGGCACGAGTGCGCGGGCCAGCGCCACCCGCTGGCGCTCGCCGCCGCTCAGCTGGTGGATGCGGCGGTCGAGCTTCTCCTCGAGGCGGACGAGCCGGAGCGCCTCGCGGGCCCGCTCGCGCCGCTCCGCCGGCTTCACGCCGCGGACCTTGAGCCCGTACGCGACGTTCTCGCCCACCGACATGTGCGGGAACAGGGCGTAGTGCTGGAAGACCGTGGTGCAGTTGCGCCGGAAGGCCGGGACCGCGCGCACGTCGACGCCGCCGAGACGCAGGGCGCCGATCCGGTAGGGCTTCTCCAGGCCCGAGATCAGCCGCAGCAGCGTGGTCTTGCCCGAGCCGCTCTCGCCGAGGATGGTGAGGAACTCGCCGGCGGCCGCCGTCACCGTCACGTTGTCGAGGGCGACGACGTCGCCGTAGACGTGAACGGCATCGACCACCTCGAGGATCGGCGGCGGCGCGCTCGCCGCCTGCGGCGACGACGCGGGCGCTGCGCGTGGCGCGATCCCGGACGGGCGATCGACGACGTCGGCGGAAAGCTTGGCCATCGGTCAGGGCTCCGGGCTGGGACGGCGCGAGGGACAGGGGGACGGGAAAGTGTGATCACGGTTGCCCGCCAAACAGGCAGGCTGCCGCCGGCATGGGCAGGCACTGCCCCTCGGTGGCCGCGGCCGGGTCGCCTGGATCGGGCGGGCCGGCAACCGGTCAGGCCCGCTCGCCGCGGCGCCCGACGGCACCCAGCGAGCAATCGACGGTGAGCAGCCGGCTCGCCGTCGAGACGGCGTTGCGGAAGGCCGCGAGCAGCACCGGCAGGGGGTCGCGCAGCGCCGCGAGCGGCACGAGGCTGCGGCTGTGCGCCTCGAAGGTGCAGGTGGCGTCCCCTGCCACGCGCGGCGCCAGGAGATCGGCATCGCCGCCGGCATTGCGGATGATCGCGCGCAGCGGCGCCTCGGCCGCCACCTTGAACGTCCGGCCGAGCAGCTCGCCCGCGAGACCGCCCGGCAGCGTGCCGCTGACCCGGTTGGCCGCGTGCGGCAGGGCGGCACTGCCGCCGGCCACCAGGCCGCCGCTCCGGGCCGCCGCCAGGGCGGCCGATGCCGCGGTCGCCTGCTCCACCTGCTGCTTCAGATGGGAGGGGGTGTAGCCGCCGACGGCGACCGTGGCGATGCCGGAGGTCAGCCACGCCAGCCGCTTCTGGTGCTGCTCGCGATCGAAGCTCAGATGCTGCTCCCGGGCGATCGCCCAGCGGATCTCGGCGCTGCGCTGGGCCACCAAAGCCTTGTCGCCCTTGCCCTCGATGATCGTGGTCGCGGCCCGGGCGACGCGGACGCCTTTGGCCCGGCCCAGCGCCTGCGGCCTGAGCCCGGCGAGCGTGCTGCCGGCATCGTCGGCGAGCAGCGTCGCACCCGTCGCGATCGCGATGTCCTCCAGCATCAGCCGCCGCCACGGCCCCGCACCCGGCGCCTTGACCGCCGCGACCTTGAGCCCGGCCCGGCGCTTGTTGGCGATCAGCGTCGCCAGCGCCTGCTCGCCCAGGGATTCGGCGACGAGCAGCAGGCTTTTCCCGGCCTCGGCGATGAGCTCCAGCACGCGAACGATCGGGTCGAGCGCGGTGATCGGCCCGGCGTGGACCAGCACCAGGGGATCGTCGAGCTCGATCGTCTGCCGGCGCTGGTCGTCGACCAGGTGCGGCGAGATCCAGCCCTGATCGAAATGCAGCCCGGCGTCGAAGCGCACCGCATGGCCGGACCCGCGCCCCTCCTCGATCACGACGAGGCCATCGGCGCCGGCGCGGCCGTGCGCCTCGGCGAGCAGCGCCCCGAGCGCCGCGTCGCCGCCCGCCGCCTGGGTGGCGAACCGGGCAAGATCCTCGCCCTCCGCCAGCGGCTCGGCCGTCGTCTCGAGGTCGGCGGCGACGATCGCGGTGTGCGCCGCCATCAGGGCCACGAGCTCGGCCTGGGGGATGCCGGCGAGGGTGGCCCGGCGGCCGGCCCCGAGCAAGGCGCGGGCGACGAGGATCGCGGTGCTCGTCCCGTCGCCCACCGCGTCGCTGGTGCGCCAGGCGAGCTCGCGCAGCAGCCGCACGCCGGCCTGCTCGGCCGGGTCGTCGAGCTCGAGCTCGGCGGCGATGGCGTAGCCGTTGCGCAGCAGCCTGGGGGCGGCGTGGCGGCGGCCGACGAGCACGGCGCGCCCCGCCGGCCCGATGGTGCGGGCCACGAGATCGGCCAGGATGTCGACGCCGGCTGCCGTCGGCCGGCGGGCGTCCTCGCCAAAGCGGACGACCGATGCGCTCATCCCCTCGTTCCTCCCGGCGGCGCCCAGGCAGTGTCGCGCCGGCACCGTCGCTGCGAGCGGCGCGAACCGGCGGAATGATTGCTGAGGGCACCCGCCGGATCGCGCCGATCCGTGCTCACCGACCTCGAACCGCTGTTGCGTCACCCGCGCGGCCGAACTAGGCTGTGATCACAGATGAGAGAGGCTTATCGAGCTTCCGGGGGAAACGCAACCATGCGATTGGCCTGTGACACGGGTGGGACCTTCACCGATCTCGTCGTCGAGCGCGGCGACGAGATCCGCCAGTTCAAGTCCTCCACCGTGCCGGCCGATCCGGTCCAGGGCGTGCTCGACGTGCTCGAGCTCGCGGCCCAGGGCTACGGCATGGACCGGGCCAGCTTCCTGGCCGAGGCCACGACCTTCATCCACGGCACCACCCGGGCCATCAACGCCATCCTGACCGGCAACACGGCCAGGACCGCGTTCCTCACCACCGAGGGCCATCCCGATGTGCTGGTGATCCGGGAGGGCGGGCGGATCGAGCCCTTCAACTTCACCGTCCCCTACCCCGAGCCCTATGTGCCGCGCCGCCTCACCTTCGAGGTGCCGGAGCGCATCGACGCCCAGGGCCGGGTGGTCAAGCCGCTCGATCAGGCCGCGGTCCTCGCCATCATCGAGCGGCTCAAGGCGCTCGAGGTCGCGGCGGTGGGCGTCTGCCTGCTCTGGTCGGTGGTCAACGGCGAGCACGAGAAGCAGGTCGGCCGGCTCCTGGCCGAGCACCTGCCGAACGTCGCGGTCACCCTCTCGCACGTCCTCAACCCGACGCTCCGGGAGTACCGGCGCGCCTCGGCGACGGTCATCGACGCCTCGCTCAAGCCGTTGATGTTCGCCTACCTGAACGGCCTCACCGACCGGCTGCGCCAGGCGGGGTTCAAGGGCCGCACGCTCATGGTGACCTCCGGCGGCGGCATCATGGACGCCGAGGCGGTGGCGCGCGAGCCCATCCACTCCATCAACTCGGGGCCCGCCATGGCGCCGGTTGCCGGCCGCTTCTACGCCGAGCGCGACTTCAAGAGCGACATCGCCATCGTCGCCGACACCGGCGGCACCAGCTACGACGTCAGCCTCGTGCGCGAGGGCCGCATCCCCTGGACCCGCGAGACCTGGCTCGGGCAGCGCTTCCGCGGCCACATGACCGGTTTTCCCTCGGTCGACGTCAAGAGCATCGGCGCCGGCGGCGGCTCGATCGCCTGGGTCGATTCGGGCGGCCTCCTGCGCGTCGGCCCGAGGAGCGCCGGCTCCACGCCGGGACCCGTCGCCTACGGCAAGGGCGGCACCGAGCCCACCGTCACCGACTGCTCGCTGATCCTCGGCCACATCGACGCCGACTTCTTCCTCGGCGGGGCGATGGCGCTCGATCGCGACGCCGCGGTCAAAGCGCTGGACGAGAAGGTGGCGCGGCCGCTCGGCCTGCCGGTGGAGGAGGCCGCCGCCGCCGTGCTGGCGCTCGCCACCGAGAAGATGGTGGGGGCGATCGACGAGATCACGGTCAACCAGGGCATCGATCCGGCCGCGGCCGTGCTGGTGGGCGGCGGCGGGGCGGCCGGCCTCAACGCCGTGGCCGTCGGCCGCCGCCTCGGCTGCGCCGGCGTGCTCATCCCCGAGGCCGGCGCCGTGCTGAGCGCTGCCGGGGCGCTGATGTCCGAGCTCTCGGCCGACTACGCCCGGATGCTTTTCACCACCAGCAACCGGTTCGACGAGGATGGGGTCAACGCCGTCCTGGCGGCGCTCGAGAGCCGCTGCCGGGCGTTCGCCGAGGGGCCGGGCGAAGGGGCGGTCGAGACCGCCATCGAGTTCTCGGTCGAGGCCCGCTACCCGCACCAGATCTGGGAGATCGAGGTGCCGCTCGACGGGGCGCGGATCGAGGGTGCCGAGGCTCTCGCGGCCGTCAAGTCGGCCTTCCACGACACCCACAAGGCGATCTTCGAGATCTGCGACCGGAAGTCGGAGGTCGAGTTCGTCACCTGGCGGGCCAAGGTGCGCTGCCGCCTGGGCGCGGGCGAGACCGCGCGAGCGCCCGCCATCGAGAACGGCACCGAGCTCGCGCCCAGCCGGCCGATCTATCTCGCCGGCTCGGGTTGGGTCGACGGCCTGGTCGCCCGCTTCGAGGCGATGAAGCCCGGCGAGCCGCTGCTCGGCCCGGCGATCATCGAGTCGTCGTTCACGACCGTCGTCGTCGATCCGGGAACCGCTGCGGTCAGGACCGAGGGTGGCGGCCTCAAGGTGACCTTCTAGGTGGAGCGCCGGTCGGTGACGTCACCTGCGGTGCAGTCGGGGCGGGACGCGATCGCCATGGCGGTGCTCTCGAGCCGCATGGAGAGCATCGCCCGGAAGATGCAGAACACGCTCTTCCGCACCGCCCGCTCGGGCATCCTCAACACCGCGCACGACTTCTCCTGCGTCATCCTGACGGCCGACTGCCGCCTCCTGGCGGCGGCCGAGAGCCTGCCGATCCACACCCTGATTGGACCCGACCTGATGTGCCAGGCGGTGAAGCGGCACCACCCGACCCTCCGCCGCGGCGACTGCTTCCTCCACAACAGCCCCTACGAGGGCAACTCGCACGCGGCCGACTACAACCTCATCGTGCCGGTGGTCGACGACGACGGCATCCTGCGGTTCTTCGTGCTGGCCAAGGCGCACCAGGCCGATTGCGGCAATGCCCGGCCGTCGACCTACCTCGCCGACGTGACCGACGTCTACGAGGAAGGGGCGCTGATCTTCTCGGCCACCAGGATCCAGGCCGACTACCGGGACAACGACGACATCATCCGCATGTGCATGGCGCGGATTCGCGTGCCGGAGCAGTGGTGGGGCGACTACCTGGCGTCGCTGGGCTCGGTCAGGATCGGCGAGCGCGGGCTGCTGGAGCTCGGCCGCGAGGTCGGCTGGGACACGCTGGACTCGTATGCCGAGGCCTGGTTCGACTACTCCGAGCGCAAGATGGATGCTGCGATCCGCCGGCTGCCCTCGGGCCGGGCCACGGTCCGGGTGGCGCACGACCCCTTCCCGGGCGTGCCGGACGGCATTCCCGTCAAGGTCGATGTCGCGATCGACGGCGAGGCCGGCAGGATCACGGTCGACCTCAGGGACAACCCCGACTGCCAGCCCTCCGGCCTCAACCTGACCGAGGGCACCGCCGTCAGCGCCGCCATGGTCGGCGTCTTCAACGGCATCATGGACCACGGCGTGCCGGCCAATGCCGGCAGCTTCCGCCGCCTCGACATCCAGGTGCGCGAGAACTGCTGCGTCGGCATCCCGCGCCACCCGGCCTCGTGCTCGGTCGCCACCACCAACCTCGCCGACCGGGTGACCAATCCCGTGCAGCGGGCGATCGCCGAGATCGCCCCCGGCTTCGGCATGGCCGAGACCGGGCCGATCATGCCGCCCGGCATCGGCGTCATCTCCGGCCGCGACCCGCGCCACGACGATGCCCCCTTCGTCAACCAGGTGCATCTGGCGATCAGCGGCGGGGCCGGCACGCCGGCCTCCGACGGCTTCCTCTCGATCATCCACGCCGGCAATGCCGGGCTCTGCCGGATCGACGTCGTCGAGGTGGACGAGCTGCACCACCCGATCATCGTCACCAGCCGGCGGCTGGTGCCCGATACCGAGGGTGCCGGTGCCCATCGCGGTGCGTTGTCCATCTACGGCGAGTTCGGCCCGATCGACGGCTGCACGATGCGCGTCCTCTACACCATGGACGGGGCGATCAATGCCGCGGCCGGCGCCGCCGGCGGGTCGAGCGGCGCCGCGTCCCGGGCGCTCAAGCGCGAGCGGGACGGCACGCTCACCCCCCTGCCCGCCTGCCACGGGCTCACCCTCGAGCCCGGCGAGCGGGTCGTGTCCTACGCCGCGGCGGGCGGCGGCTACGGCCGGCCGTTCGACCGCGAGCCGGAGCGGGTGCTGGCCGACGTGGCCGAGGGCTGGGTCAGCGCCGAGCGGGCACGGGACGTCTACGGCGTGGTGGTGACCGGCGATGCCGGGACCGGGACGATCGGCATAGACCAGGCGGCGACCGCGGCCTTGCGGGCCGGGTCGGCGGCGGTCCGGCCGTGAGCAGCAGCGGCAGCAGCAGGGGAGCGTGAGGATGAGCGAGACGGCATCGGGCGCAGGCGCGGCCGCGGCGGAGCTGGAGGGCGCCGGCTGGAGCCGCCGGGGCGTGCGGACGGCGCTGATCTCGAACCGCATCGAGAGCATCGCCCGGAAGATGCAGAACACGCTGTTCCGGACGGCGCGGTCGGGCGTGCTCAACACCGCGCACGACTTCTCCTGCGTGATCCTGACGGCCGACTGCCGGCTGCTGGGCTCGGCCGAGAGCCTGCCGATCCACACGCTGATCGGCCCGGACCTGATGTGCGAGGCGGTGAAGCGGCATCACCCGCACCTGAAGGCGGGCGACTGCTTCATCCACAACAGCCCCTACGAAGGCAACTCGCACCCGGCCGACCACTGCCTGATCGTGCCCGTGGTCGACGAGGGCGGCACGCTCCGCTTCTTCGTCCTCGCCAAGGCGCACCAGGCGGATTGCGGCAACTCCAAGCCCACGACCTACATGGGCCACGCGGTCGACGTCTACGAGGAGGGGGCGCTGATCTTCTCGGCCGCCCGGATCCAGTCCGGCTACCAGGACAACGACGACCTGATCCGCATGTGCCGGGCGCGCATCCGCGTGCCGGAGCAGTGGTGGGGCGACTACCTGGCGACGCTCGGTGCCGTCCGGATCGGCGAGCGCGAGCTGCTCGAGCTCGGCCGCGACCTCGGGTGGGACACGCTCGAGCGCTACACCGCCGACTGGTTCGACTACTGCGAGCAGAAGATGGTCGCCGCCATCCGGCGGCTGCCGTCGGGCCGGGTGACGGTGCGCTCCGCCCACGACCCCTTCCCCGGCGTCCCCGACGGTCTGCCGGTCAAGCTCGAGGTGGAGATCGACGCCGCGAACGCCATGATCCGCGTCGACCTGCGCGACAATGTCGACTGCCAGCCCTGCGGCCTGAACCTCTCCGAGGGCTGCGCCCGCACCGCCGCCATGGTCGGCATCTACAACGGCATCATCGACCACACCGTGCCCGCCAACGCCGGCAGCTTCCGGCGCATCGACATCCAGCTGCGCGAGAACTGCGCGGTCGGCATCCCGCGCCACCCGCATTCCTGCTCGGTTGCCACCACCAACCTCGCCGACCGGGTCGCCAACCCGGTGCAGCGGGCGATCGCCGAGATCGCCCCCGGCTTCGGCATGGCCGAGACCGGCCCGATCCAGCCGCCCGGCATGGGCGTGATCTCCGGCCGCGATCCGCGCAACGGCGAGCCCTTCGTCAACCAGATCTTCCTCGGCATCACCGGCGGTGCCGGGACCCCGCTCAGCGACGGCTTCCTGTCGATCATCCATGTCGGCAATGCCGGGCTCTGCCGCATCGACAGCATCGAGGTCGACGAGCTGCACCACCCGCTCTTCGTCAAGGAGCGCCGCCTCCTGGCCGACAGCGAGGGTCCGGGCCGCCACATCGGCTCGCCCTCGGCCTATGTCGAGTTCGGGCCGATCGAGGGCTGCACCATGCAGGTGCTCTACACCGCCGACGGCACCATCAACCCGGCGCTGGGTGCCGCCGGCGGCCACGCCGGCTGCGTCGCCCAGGCGCAGAAGCGCGAGCGCGACGGCAGCCTGACCCGGCTGCCGGCCTGCCACGGCGTGACCCTGGCGCCGGGCGAGTACGTCGTGTCCCATTCCGCCGGCGGCGGCGGCTACGGCCCGCCCACCGACCGGCCGGCGGCGACGGTGCTGGAGGACGTGCGCGAGGGCTGGGTCAGCCCCGCGCGGGCGCGCGACGTCTACGGGGTCGTGGTGACGCCCGGCGCGGACGGCTATGCTCTCGACGAGGCGGCGACCGCGGTGCTGCGGGCGGCCCAGGACAGCGGAGGCGGGCGATGAGCGAGCACGACGGGCAGACGGCGGTCGACTGGTCGAAGGGGGCCGCCTACATCGACGGCGCCTTCATGCCGCTCGCCGAGGCGAAGATCCCGGTGACCGAATGGGGCTATCGCCGCTCCGACGTCACCTACGACGTCGCCGGCGTCTACTTCGGCGCCTTCTTCCGGCTCGACGACCATCTGGCACGGTTCCGCCGCTCGATGACGAAGCTGCGGATGGCGCCCAGGGAAAGCGACGACGAGCTCAAGGCCATCCTGATCGAGCTCATCCGGCGGACCGGGCTCACCGAGGCCTACGTGGCGATGGATTGCGTCAGGAGCCGGCCGCCGCGCGGCATGCCGATGCTGCCGGTCAATGCGCGTTCCTACATCATCGCCTTCGCGATGCCGTGGGTCTGGGTGTTCTCCGAGGAGCAGCAGGCCAGGGGCGTGCACGCGATGATCGCCCGGACGCCACGCATCCCGACCGCCTCGGTCGATCCGACGGTCAAGAACTTCCACTGGGGCGACCTCACGGCGGCGCTCTTCGAGGCCCACGATGCCGGGTTCGACACGGCCGTGCTGCTCGATCTCGACGGCAACGTCACCGAGGGGCCGGGCTACAACGTCTTCGCCGTCCTCGACGGCACCGTGACCACGCCGCCCGAAGGGGCGCTCGAGGGGATCACCCGGCTCTCCGTCTTCGAGCTCTGCGACGACCTCGGCATCCCGCATGCGATCCGGCCGATCGCCCGCCATGAGCTCGAGGAAGCGGACGAGATCTTCTTCTCCACCACCGCCGGCGGGATCATGCCGGTGAGCCGCCTGGGCGGGCGGATCCTCGGCAACGACCGCCCGGGGCCGATCTCGGCCCGGCTCAGGGAGACCTTCTGGGAGCGGCGGCGGCAGGGCTGGCACGCGACCCCGATCGACTACGCGGCGGCATCGCCCAGGTGAGGGCACAGGCTGCGGATCAGTGCGAGACGACGACGAGCAACGCGGGGTAGGCGATGGGCATTCTGTTGGGCGCCGACATCGGCGGCACGTTCACGGATTTCGTGGCGCACGACGCGGCGACGGGGCGGACGATGGTCTGGAAGGTGCCGTCGGTCCCGGCCGACCCCGTCCGGGCGATCCTCGACGGGCTCGCGGATTTTCCGGGCCGGGATGACCTCGGGCATCTCAGGATCGGCACGACGGTCGCGACCAACGCCATCCTCGAGCGCCAGGGGGCCGTGACCGCCTACGTCACGACCAGGGGCTTCCGCGACATCCCCTTCATCCAGCGTGGCAACCGCCGCCACCACTACGACATGAGCTGGGTGAAGCCGAAGCCGCTCTGCCTCAGGCGCCACTGCTTCGAGCTGACCGAGCGGATCGACGCCAAGGGCCGGGTGGTGACCGCCCTCGACGACGCCGAGGTCCGCCGGGTGGCCCAGGCGATCAAGGCCGTCCCCGAGATCGAGGCGGTGGCCGTCTGCCTGCTCTTCTCCTACCTCAACCCGGACCACGAGCTCCGGGTCAAGACGATCCTCGAGGAGGCGTTGCCGGGCCTTGCGATCTCGATCAGCTTCGAGGTCCTGCCGAAGTGGAAGGAGTACGAGCGGGCCTCGACGACGCTCGCCGACGCCTACCTCAAGCCGGTCGTCGGCAAGCGCCTCAACGCCATGCGCGACCGGCTCGACGCCGCCGGGATCGAGGCCCCGGCCGTGCTGATCCGCTCGAACGGCGGCGAGATGACGCTCGAGGCCGCGGCCGCCACGCCGGTCCAGCTCCTGGTCTCGGGCCCCACCGGCGGGGTGATCGCCAGCCGCCACGTGGCCGAGCTCACCGGCATCGACCACCTCGTCACCCTCGACATGGGCGGCACCTCGACCGACGTCTCGACGGTCCTGAACCGGACGGAGACCTTCACGACGAACTTCGAGATCGAGTGGGGGGTGCCGATCCAGATCCCGATCATCGACATCCGCACCATCGGCGCCGGCGGCGGCTCGATCGCCTGGGTCGACAAGGGCGGCATGCTGCGGGTGGGGCCGGAGAGCGCCGGTGCCGATCCGGGCCCCGCGGCCTACGGCAAGGGCGGCACCAGGGCCACGGTCACCGACGCCAACGTCGTGCTCGGCCGGATCGACCCCGACAACTTCCTCGGCGGCAGCATGGCCCTCGACGTGGCCGCCGCCCAGGCCGCGATCGACCGTGTCGCGACCCGTGTCGGGCTCGGGCGCGACGCGACGGCCCTGGCCATCCTGCGCATCGCCGACAACAACATGGTGGGTGCCCTGCGCTCGGTGCTGATCGAGCGCGGCCTCGACCCCAGGGACTTCACGCTCCTGGCGTTCGGCGGCGCCGGGCCGCTGCACGCCGCCTCGCTGATCCGCGAGATGGGCATCCCGCGCGCCATCGTCCCGAACCATCCGGGCCAGTTCTCGGCCTACGGCTTCATCCTGACCGACGCCCGGGTCGACCGGCAGCGCACCATCCAGATGACCAGCCACGGCTTCCCGGCGGCCCGCGCCCGGGCGATGCTGGCCGAGCTCGAGGCCCAGGCGCTGCAGGAGCTGCACGACCAGGACTACAAGGAGCGGATCACCGTCACCAGCAGCCTCGAGATGCGCTACCTCGGCCAGAACTACGAGCTGGAGCTGCCGATCGGCGCCGACGCGCTTGCCGACGAGCGCATACCTTTGCTCTGGCAGGCCTTCCATGCCGCGCACGAGGCCCGCTTCGGCTTCGCCATCCCGGGCGAGCCGATCGAGATCGTCAACCTCGCCGTGACCGCCGTCTCGCGCACCGACCGGCCGCAGGACCGGGAGCTGGAGACAGGCATGCCCGAGGGCCGGGCCACGGCCGAGCGCCCGGTCCGCTTCGCCGACGGCTGGCATGACACCGCGGTCTACATGCGCAACACCCTGGCCCCCGGCCAGACGATCCAGGGTCCGGCGCTGATCGAGGAGGCCGCCTCGGTCACCGTGGTCGAGCCGGGGCAAGCCCTGGCCGTCGACCGCTTCGGGCATCTCGTGATTGGAGCAGCGTCATGAAGTTCTCCGCCAACGGCTACTACGTCGAGCGCTACAACAAGTGCGCCAATTGCGGGATGCTGGTCTACGGCGACGGCATCAAGGGCGAGCGGCACGGCAAGCCGGCCCTCTACTGCTCCGACTGGTGCATCGAGTGGACCGCCCGGCGCGACGCCGGGCACGGCCACATCAGCCTGCCGATCCCGCGACCGCCGGCCGTCGAGCGGGCCTCCGCGCCCGACATGGTGATGATGAACATCCTCGATTCCACCATGGTCTCGATCTGCCGCGAGATGGGCATCCTCCTGATGAAGACGTCGTACTCGACGATCTTCAACGAGGGGCTCGACTTCACCTGCGCGCTCGCGGACGCCAAGGGCGACATGATCGCGTGCGCCGAGTTCTGCCCGACGATGATCGGCGGCATGCCGCTCCTGATCAAGACCTGCTTTCAGGAGATCCCGCACGACGACATCCACGAGGGCGATGTCATCCTGCACAACGACCCCTACCGCGGCGGCCTGCACTGCCCCGAGCACACCTTCTTCAAGCCCTTCTTCAGGGACGGCGAGTTGCTCGGCTTCGCCGTGGTCATCGGCCACGTGGCCGAGATCGGCGGCATGGTGCCCGGCGCCTTCTGCGGCGAGGCCACCGAGATCTTCCACGAGGGCATGCGCGTGCCCCCGGTCAAGATCAAGAAGCGGGGCGAGGACGTCCCCGAGGTGTGGAAGCTCTTGCTCGCCAACACCCGCACGCCACGGCAGAACTACGGCGACCTCAGGGCGATGATCGGGGCGGTCGATCTCGGCGTCGACCGCATCACCCGGATCGTGGCGAAGTACGGCCGCGAGGTCTTCAAGACCATCTGCGAGGACCTGATGGACTATGCCGAGCGGCGCATGCGGGCCGAGCTGGTGAGCTTCCCCGACGGCAAGTACTCGTTCGAGGACGTGATCGAGAACGACGGCATCGAGGCGGTGCCCTACACCGTGGCGATCGACCTGCACATCAACGGCGACGAGCTGGTCGCCGACTACGACCGCAGCTCGCCCCAGGCCAGGGGCCCGATCAACGCCACGCTGGGTGTGGCCACCGGGGCCGTCTACAACGGCATCCTCCACGTCACCGACCCCTCGATCCCCAAGAACTCCGGCTGCTTCCGGCCGATCCGCGTGGTCTCGCCGCCCGGCAAGGTGACCAATGTCGACTACCCGGGCCCGCTCGTCGCCGGCAACACCGAGACCCATCCCAGGCTCGCCAACATCACGATCGGGGCGATGTCGCACTGCGTGCCCGAGCGCGCCATGGCGTCCGAGAGCTGCACCGGCACCAACTTCGTCTTCGGCGGCCAGCACCCGGACTACGACGAGTACTTCGCCTGCTACGACATCATGTCGGGCGGCTGGGGCGGCAGGTCCGGCCATGACGGCAACGACTGCGTGATCGCCATCAACGGCAATTGCCGCTTCAACCCGACCGAGGTGTTCGAGACGCGCTTTCCGCTCATGGTCGAGGACTGCGCCATGGACACCGATTCCGGCGGCGCCGGCGAATTCAGGGGCGGGCTCGGCTACACCCGCACACTTCGGATCACCGAGGTCACGATCACCGGCTCGCAGTGCAGCGACCGCCACGAGGTCAGGCCCTTCGCGCTCTTCGGCGGCGAGCCGGGCGGCAACGGCGCGACCCTGATCCAGAAGGCCGGCAGCGACGCCTGGCTGACCGTCAGGGAAATCTACGGCAAGGTGTCGTCGAGCAAGTACGCCAATGTCCGCTTCGAGCCCGGCGACCGCATCCGCCTCACCACGCCCGGCGGCGGCGGCTACGGCGAGCCGCGGCGCCGGGACCCGGCGCTCGTCGCCGAGGACGTCGCCGAGGGCTACGTCAGCCCGGCTGCGGCCGCACGCCTCTACGGCTGGGGGGGCTGACGCCATGTGCACGAGCACCGTCATCGACGAGGTCACGCGGCGGCGGATCGCCGCCTACGGGGCCACCTTCCGCAAGGCCACGAAGAGCCCGTTCGGTGATGCGGACGAGATCGGGATGCTCAACCTGATCACCGCGGAGTCCCGCCGGGCGATCATGGGCCGGGCCGACGTCGGCACCATGTTCGACCTCTCGGTCGACCACTTCACAGGCATGCCCGGCTGGTTCAAGGCGGGCGACCCGCCCTACCAGATCTGGATGACCCACACGCCCCGGGGCGAGGAGGCCGACGACGTCATGGGCGTCGGCCGGCAGGCGAACGAGCTCGTCTCCTACTCGGGCGACGCGGTCTCGATGTACACCCATTGCGGCACCCACATCGATACGCTCAA
>CAYWSB010000009.1:0-66324 GCA_964460465.1 uncultured Geminicoccaceae bacterium
TGCCGCCCAAGAAGGGCCGGCTCGATCCGCGCATCGGCCGGCCAGCCAACGCGCACCGCATCCTCGAGCGCCGCGGCGGCGCGGCTCAGCGCGCCGTAGCCGAAGGTGCCGGCGCTGCCGGCCAGCTGGTGGGCCACGGCCGCGACCGTCCGAGCGGTGCCGGGCCCGGTGAGGGCCGCGTCGAGCTCGGCGAGCCGCAGCCGCGCTCGCTCGACGAAGCGCCGGCGGAGATCGGCGAGCGGGTCCGGAGCGTCAATCGGCAGATCGGAGGCTGTCGGCATGAAGCTTTCGCAATTGCTGGGCAAGGGTCATGGGATCGAACGGCTTGGCGATCACGCCTGCGGCACCGCGGGCGCGATAGCTTTCGAGGTCGCGAGGCTGCACCCTGGCCGTCATGAACACCACGGGGATCGCCGCGGTGCGCGGGTCCAGGCGCAGCCGCGCCAGCGTCTCCAGCCCGTCGAGCTCCGGCATCATCACGTCCAGAAGCACGAGGTCCGGAAGCACCGCCGGCACCTGCTTGAGGGCGGCGACGCCGTCCTGGCAGCAGGTCACCGCCATCCCGCCGACCCGGCCAAGGGCGAGAGCCACCACGGCCAGGATATCGGGGTCGTCCTCGGCGACGAGCACGCGATCGAGCCGGCCGGCGGCCGCCGGCGGCCGGCACGGCGCAGCGCCCTGGGATCGCGGCGGCGGGCCGGCCATCGCTCAGGCCCCCAGCGCCACGGCGAACCGCCATGCCGATCCGCTCGACCGGGACGACGCGTCGCCCGCCGACGCGGACCGCCGGCCGGCGGCTGATCCGTCGGCCTCCGGCCCGGCTCCCGGCTCGGTCGGCCAGGCCTCAGCTGCGATCGCAGCGGCGTCCGCCACCCACAGCCAGGCCACCGCCCCGTCGGCGGTGACGTCGAGCACGAAGCGCCGCCGCCCGGTGCCGGCGGCGGCGGGGGCGGCATGGTCGGCGACGAGGCGGCGACAAAGGTAATCCACCGCCCGGCGCAGTCGCCCGGCATCCACCCGCACCTCCATCGTCCGCGCCGCAGGCGCCAGAACGAGGCTGATGCCGGCCCCGGTCAGGGTCGGCAGCAGCACCGCCAGCGCATCGTAGAGAAACGGCCCGAGCGATACGCTGCGGGGCTGGAGGCGCAGGCCACCGGGCAGCGGCGGCTCTCTCGACGGGAGCACGGCGCACGGTGCTCCGGGCTGCAGCGTCGCCGCGATCACCTGCCCGATCCGATCGGCATTGGCGACGGCATTGGCGACCAGGATGCGCGACGATGCTGGCGGCAGCGCCGCTTCGGCACTCGCCAGCAGGCCCAGCGCAGCCCGTATGGTGGTCAAGGGGGTGCGCAGCTCGTGCCCGAGATGGGTGATCATCTCGCCCTCGAGCCGCTCGACCGCGGCCGCACCGGCCGCCTCCCGCACGGTCCCCTGCAGCCGGCGGACCCGACCGTCGGCGTCGCGCTCGACCGCGGCCTCGAGGATCAGATCGCCGCCCGAACCGGCCGTCTCCGGCCCGCCCTCGACGACCACCAGCGCCAGGCGATCGGCGTCGGTCGACCCCGGCCGCCGGGCCGCGAGCAGGCACCGCCAAGCCCAGCGCGGCAGCCACCGCAGCAGCCGCCGGGCCGGCACGAGCGTGCCGGCCGGCAGACTCGCGGCGCCGGCCACGGGTCCGGGAAAGTGTCCGGCCAGCTCCACCGTCCGGTCGCCGGCCGACCACGACCAGTGGCCGATTCGCGCCTCGGCCAGGGCAGCCGCGAGCGCCGCCGTGCGCGTCCCGGCCTGGTGCCGGCGCCGGCCGCGCTCGACCGCCGCCCAGAGCGCACACTCGAGCCGCGCCGTGGTGAGCTCGCCCTTGCACAGGAGCTCCTCCGCACCCTGGCGGATGACCGCGCGCAGCAGCAGCGCGTCGTCGACCGCCTGCCCGCTGGCGACGACGATCGCCACGGCCGGATCGGCCGCCCGCAGCGTCGCGACGAGATCCACACCCCGCGCGTCCGGGAGGAGGAGATCGAGAAGCACGGCGTCGAACCGCCCTGCGCGCAGCTGCCGGAGGCCGTCGTCCAGGGTCGCGGCCCAGGTCACGGCGATGGCGTCGGCGGCCGCGAGCAGCGTCTGGACGAGCCGCGCGTCGGCCGGATTGTCCTCGATCAGCAGGACCTCGAGCTCGGCACGGGAAGAGGGCTCTTGCATCGGCGCTCGCGCTGCGGTTGACAGGGGCACGGCGTCGAGGACGGCGCGCCCGGCTCCGCGAGCAGTATCGCCGCGAGGTTCTAAGGTCGGGTTAACGCCGTCGCCGATGCCCGGTCGAGGCGAGGAGTGACGAGCATGCAGGGCGATGCGCACACGGGGCAGGCGGCGTGGCTGATCTGGGATGCGCATGCCTGCCTGCCCCTGCACCCCGATGCCGATCTCGGCGTGCTGGAGCGGCATCGCCGTGCGGGCTGCAGCTTCGTCTCGGTCAATATCGGCATGGACATGAACCCGCTGGCGCAGATCATGACGGTGCTGGCCAGTTTCCGGGCGCAGCTCGCCGCCCGCCCCGACCTGTTCGTTCCGGCGCGGCGGGTGGCGGATGTCGAGCTGGCGCACGCCACGGGCCGGCTCGCCGTCGCCTTCGATCTCGAGGGCGCGATCCCGCTCGCCGGCCGGCCGGAGATGGTGCAGCTGTTCGCCGATCTGGGCGTGCGGCAGATGCACCTGGCCTACAACCGCAACAACGCGGCCGGCGGCGGCTGCTACGACGACGACGTCCCCCTGAGCCCGCTCGGCCGCCGGGTGGTGGCGGCGATCAACGCCGCCGGCATCCTCATGGACTGCTCGCACACCGGCCACCAGACCAGCCTCGACGTCATGGCCGCCTCGACCGCCCCGGTGATCTTCAGCCATGCCAATCCGCGCGAGCTCTGGCCGGACGGGCGCAACATCACGCCCGAGCAGATCGCGGCCTGCATCGCCACCAGCGGCGTCGTCTGCGTCAACGGCGTCGGCCGCTTCCTCGGCGACCACGCCGCCCGCACCCCGGCGATCCTCGCCCATCTCGACCACCTCGTGCAGCGCTACGGGCCAGGGCATGTCGGGCTCGGCATCGACTACAGCTACCCGGCGAACGGACTCGACGACGACCCGCCGGGCCTCGACAAGGACTACTGGTGGCCGCCGGCGCACGGCTATGTGGGCGGGCTGAACATCAAGATCGCGGCACCGGAGCAGCTCCCGGAGATCGTTCGGGGGATGGAGGGCCTCGGCTACGACCGGGCGGCGATCGCCGCCATCCTCGGCGGCAACATGCTGGCCGTGGCGCGCCGGGTCTGGGGCTGAGCGCCGCGGCCGCCCCCGTCCGCGGTCTGGCCAGCGCAGCCGCCAGGGCCTATGGGTGGCGGTCTGCAAGCCCGTGCGGGGCGCGCAGGCACGTGTGGTCGAAGGAGGGCCGGATGACGACGGCGATCAGCTACTGGGACGGCGAATGGCGCGACGCGGCGACGCCGCTCATCGGGCCGCACGACCACGCGTTCTTCATGGCGAGCGTGGTCTTCGACGGTGCCCGGGCGTTCGCCGGCCGCACGCCCGATCTCGACCGGCACTGTGCCCGGGTGGTGGAGTCGGCGCGCGGCCTCCTGCTCGAGCCCGGCATGTCGGGCGCGGCGATCACCGAGCTCTGCCGCGAGGGCGTCGCCCGGTTCCCGAAGGATGCCGAGCTCTACATCCGGCCGATGTTCTACGCGATGCGCGGCTTCGTCCTGCCCGAGCCGGGCTCGACCCGGTTCGTGCTCGCCATCAACACGATGCAGATGCCGGAGCCGGGCGAGCTCGGCGTCTGCTTCTCCAGCTTTCGCCGGCCGGCCCGCGACGCGGCACCCACCGACACCAAGGCGGCCTGCCTCTATCCCAACATGCAGCGAGCCCTGGCCGAGGCGCAGCGCCGCGGCTTTCAGAACGCGATCACCGTCGATCCCTGCGGCAACGTCGCCGAGCTCGCCACCGCCAATCTCTGGATCGCCAGGGACGGCGTGGCGCTGACGCCGGTCTGCAACGGCACGTTCCTCAACGGCATTACCCGCCAGCGGGTGATGCAGCTCTTGCGCGCGGACGGCATCGTGGTCGAGGAGGCGACACTGACCCGGGCCGACATCATGGCCGCGGACGAGGTCTTCACCACCGGCAACTACGGCAAGGTGCTGCCGATCACCCGGGTCGAGGACAAGGCCTTCGCCGCCGGCCCGGTCTACCGGCGGGCCCGCGAGCTCTACTGGGACTTCGCCGCGTCCACGTCATGATGCACGGCGTCCGGCCGGCGGCACCGGCCGTGCGCCACAAGCCACCGCCGGGCCGCTGGTCGTCCTCAGACAACCCGACGTCGTTGGACCGCCAACGAGCCGGCCGCGCGCCGGCCTAGAACCCGTTGGACGGGCGCAGTGCCCGCGTCTGACGGGTGGGGACCGGACGGCCATGGCCTATGTCGCCTTCGACAACACCGCGCTCGCGGCCGTGGCGGCCGACCCGGTGTCGGCGATAGTCGATCTCGTGCGCGGCTTCTCGATCGAGACGACGCCCAGGCAGGCGCAGAAAATCGACAGCTTCGCCGCTCTCCTGCCGGAGCGCACCCGGGTGTTCGTGGCGTTCATCCCGGGCGAGCAGCCGCCAGCGATCGTCGAGCTGGCGGCACGCCTGGTCGACGAGGGCATGGTCCCGGTGCCGCACATCGCGGCCCGCAACCTCGGCTCGCTTGCGGCGTTCGAGCGCTTCGCCACCGCCCTCCATGCCGCCGGTGCGCGCGAGGCGTTGCTCCTCGCCGGCGGCGCGAAGGAGCCGGCGGGCAGCCTCGCGAGCTCGCTCGAGCTGCTCGAGAGCGGGGTCATGGAGGGCCTGGGCTTCGCACGGCTGTTCGTCGCCGGGCACCCGGCAGGCAGCCCGGACATCGACGCCGCGGGCCTCGCCGCCGCCTTGGCGCGCAAGAACGCCTATGCGAGCCGGACCGGCATGCCGGTCGACATCGTCACCCAGTTCGGCTTCGACGGGGCCGGCTTGCTGGCCTGGGCCCGGGCCATCGCTGGGGCCGGCAACCGCCTCCCGATCCGGCTCGGGGTCGCCGGTCCCGCCTCGCTCGCCAGCCTGCTGAAATACGCCAAGCTCTGCGGCGTCGACGCGTCGATGAGCATGCTGGCCAAGGCCGGCGGCAGGCTCCTCCAGCTCGTCGGCCAGGCGACGCCCGACGGCCTGATCACCGAGCTGGCCGGCGGCCGCGACGCTCGGGCCGGGCTGGTCCGGGACCTCCACTTCTATCCGTTCGGCGGCTTCGCCCAGACGGCCGACTGGGCGCGCCGGGTCGCGGCGGGATCGTTCACCCTGCACCGCGACCGTCGGGGTTTCACGGTCCGGCACTGAGCCGCTCGTCCCGGGGCACCGGCCCGTTCCACGGCGCTTCGCGGCGCTTCGGCCCGTCTCGCCGGCGGGCATTCGTCGTTGCCCGGGCGGCGGCGCGCGACAGGCCGCGAGCGGTCGCCGGTCAGCCCGAGCGTGCTCTACCGGCTTGCGAGCTCGGCCGGCGCACCGTTGCGCCTGGCGACGTGGTGACGGTTGCAGCCGGCTTGCGGGAGGCCGGGAAGCGTCCACGCGCGCTCGCGCAGCGCCGCCTGGAAGGCGGGGACGGCAAGCGGCGGGGCGAAGAGATAGCCTTGCGCGACGTCGCACCCGAGGTCGGCCAGGAAGGCCAGGTGGCGCTGCGTCTCGACACCCTCGGCCACGACCTCGAGGTTGAGGCTGTGGCCGAGGCCGATGATCGCCTTGGCGATCTGCCGGTCGTCCTCGTCGTGGTCGAGGTCGCGGACGAAGGTCTGGTCGATCTTCAGGCGATGGATCGGGAACCTCTTCAGGTAGGAGAGCGACGAGTAGCCGGTGCCGAAGTCGTCCAGGGCGATCGTCACGCCGAGCTCGCTCAGCTTGTTCAGCGTGTCGGCGGCACCACGGGTGTCGCGCATCAGCACCCCCTCGGTGATCTCCAGCTCGAGCGCCTCGGGCGGCAGCCCGGACGCGGCCAGCGCGTCGGCCACCTCGCGGCCGAGGTCGCGGTTCCAGAACTGCACCGGCGACAGGTTGACGGCGATCCGCGGGCCGCGCCCGCCCTGCCACCAGCCGGCGGCGAGGCGGCACGCCTCGTTCA
Source organism: uncultured Geminicoccaceae bacterium (assembly GCA_964460465.1). Taxonomy (GTDB): domain Bacteria; phylum Pseudomonadota; class Alphaproteobacteria; order Geminicoccales; family Geminicoccaceae; genus SLRI01. Next base: position 6,164 of record CAYWSB010000009.1, read on the forward strand.
GCACCCAGCTGCCGAAGGCGACGATGAGCCCGGTCTCCTCGGCGACCGGCACGAACACGCCCGGGCTGATCTCGTCCGCCTGGCCGTGGCGCCAGCGCAGCAGCGCCTCGCAGCCGACCAGCGCCCGGCTCGGCACGGCGAACTGCGGCTGCAGCACCAGCGACATCTCGTTGCGGGCCAGCGCCCGGCGCAACGCATCCTCGATCGATTTGCGCCGCTGCGTCGCGGCGCTCAGCTCGGCGCCGAAGACGCAGAATCCCTCGTCGTGGCGCTTCGCGGCGTGCAGGGCGAGATCGGCCTGCTGCAGGAGGGTGGACACGTCGTCGCCGTGCAGCGGGCTGAGCGTGATGCCGATGCGCACCCCGCAATGGATCTCGTGCCCATCGATCCCGAACGGCCCACGCAACCGCTCGACGATGCGTCCGGCGATCCCGACGGCGATGGCGACACTGGGCTCCGGCAGAGGCACCACCACGGCGAACTCGTCGCCGCCGAGCCGGGCGACGGTATCGGAGGCGGCGACGCACCTTCTCAACCGGGCCGCGGCCTGCTGCAGCAGCTGATCGCCGATTCCGTGCCCGTAGCTGTCGTTGACCTGCTTGAAGTCGTCGAGGTCGAGGGCGAGAAGGGCGACGCCGCCGCCTGTGCGCCGGGCACCCTCGAGGGCGGCACCCAGCATCTCGCCCAGGCCCTGGCGGTTGACGATGCCAGTCAGCGGGTCGTGGCGGACCAGATAGCGCACCCGCTCGACAGCGTGCTCGGCACTCCCGATCTGCCAGCCGACGCCACGATAGCCCTGGAAGCGGCCGTGCTCGTCGAACACGGGGCGGCCGCTGATCCGGATCCGCCGATGCCGGCCGTCGACGGCGAGCTCGTAGGTGAGATCGTGGAACGGCCGGTGTGCCGCGAGATCGGCCGCGTGCCGGTCGAGGGCCTCGGGCGACAGGGTCGCCGCCATCACCTCGGTCCGGGTACGGCCGATCAGCCAGGAGCGGGCGATACCGGTGATCGCCTCGAGGCGCTCGCTCAGATAGGTGAAGCGGTGCCGGGCGTCGGTCTCCCAGAACCAGTCGGGTGTCGTCGCCGCGAAGTCGGCGAGCCGCTGCTCGGAGAGGGCGATCCGCCGCTCGAGGCAGCGCGGCACGGCCAGCGCCTCGGCGATCGCGACCAGGCCGCGGACCCCGCCGCGCGCCGTGCGCCGTGCGGTGACCCGCCAGGACCGCAGGCGCCCGGGCCCGGTGGTGCCGTCAAGCCAGAGTCGGATGCTCGGGACGCGCGCGGCCAGGAGCGGCGCCAGCCGATGGCTGATTCGGCGCTGCTCGGCAGGGCCGGCACCCAGCCGCTCGAGCAGCGGCAGGCCGAGATCGCTGGCGCCGAGCCCGAGCAGCGCCGCCGCCGCCGCGTTGGCGAAGCGCAGCCGCCCCGCCACCGTCACCTCGAGGACGGGACAGGCCAGATCGTCGAGCAGCGGACGGGCGCCGCACCCGCCGGGGCGGCCGATCCCACCGGTCAACCGCCGGTTCTTCCTCTTCAGCTCGCGGGACAAGGCGACTCCTGCTCGGTTCCCCGACGTGACACTCGGCAGGCTTGGTTATCGTCCGATAGTCTGAAGAATCGGTTAGCCGCGGCGTTCCGCCGACGATTTGTCCCGCCGCAGCGGGCCACGCCTGAGCTCCTTGACAATCCCGCGCATGAGCTGGACCTCGGGAGAGGTCAGCGGCATCCGATCGACCATCACCTTGATCGCCCGGCTGAGCGAGATGCGCCGATCGGCGGTGCGGAAGAAGCCCACTGCGTCGAGCTCGGCCAGGAGGTGGTCGATCAGGCCCGCGAGCTCGCCCTTGGTGGCCGGCGGGTCGGCGGGGGCGGTCACCGGCGGGGGTGCGGCGGCACGGTGCCATTCGTGCGCCACCAGCAGCACCGCCTGGGCAAGGTTGAGCGACGGGAAGAGCGGGTTGACGGCGATCCGCACGAGCCGGTCGGCCTGGATCAGGTCCTCGTTGTCGAGCCCGGTCCGCTCCGGCCCGAACAGCAGCCCGACCCGGCGACCGGCCGCGACCTGCTGCCGGGCGAGCCCCGCGACGGTCACCGGGTCCACGACCTCCTTCTGCAGCTCGCGGTCGCGGGCGGTGGTGGCGTAGAGATGGTGCAGATCGGCGGTCGCGTCGCGCGTCGTCGGATGGATGCTCATCCGGTTGAGGATCCCGGCGGCACCGGAGGCGGCGGCCACCGCCTTGGCGTTGGGCCAGCCGAACTCGGGGGCGACCAGGCGCAGCTCGGCGAGGCCGAAATTCAGCATCGCCCGGGCGACGCTGCCGACGTTCTCGGCGAGCTGCGGTCGGACGAGGATCACGGCCGGGGCCGGCGGCAGGTCGTCGATGCCGCCCCTGGCGGTCTTGGTCCGTTTCATCGGGACAGGCAGCTCAGCCGGCAAGGTCGCTCGGGCTGCGGAAGACGCCGTCGAGCAGGAGCTTGTAGGTGATGGCTTCCTGCAGCGCGTTGTAGGAGGCGTCGATGATGTTGGGCGAGACGCCGATGGTCTGCCACACTTGGCCCTTGTCGTCGGCGGATTCGATGATCACGCGGGTGACCGCGGCGGTGCCGCTTTCGGGCGAGAGGATGCGCACCTTGTAGTCGACCAGCTCCATGTGCTCGAGCGAGGGGTAGGTGGGGGCCAGCGCCTCGCGGAGGGCGTGGTCGAGGGCGTTCACCGGGCCGTTGCCTTCCGCGACCTTGTAGAAGTCGCGGCCCTGGACCTTGACCTTGATGGTGGCCTCGGACTGGGTGACGAGCTTGCCCACGGCGTTGAACCGGCGCTCGTCGATGACCCGGAAGCTCAAGAGCTCGAAGGCGTCGCTGATGAGGCCCAGGCCGCGGCGGACCAGGAGCTCGAAGCTGGCCGAGGCGCCGTCATAGGTGAATCCCCGGGCCTCGCGCTCCTTGATGGTCGCCAGGAGCTCGGCCAGGGCCTCGGGCGAGGGCTCGACCTCGAGGCCCATGTCGGCGAAGCGCTGCAGGAGGTTGGCACGGCCGGCCTGGTCGGAGACCAGGACGTCGCGCTGGTTGCCGACGAGCCTGGGGTCGATGTGCTCGTAGAAGCCCGGGTCCTTCAGCACCGCCGAGGCGTGCAGGCCGCCCTTGTGGGCGAAGGCGTTGGCGCCGACATAGGGGGCGCCGCGATGGGGCGTGCGGTTGAGGCGCTCGTCGAAGCCGCGGCTCAGGGCGGTCAGCCGCGTCATCGCCTCGTCGGTGACGCCCACGTCGTAGCCGAGCTTGAGCTTGAGGGTCGGGATCAGCGAGACGAGGTTGGCGTTGCCGCAGCGCTCGCCCAGGCCGTTGAGCGTGCCCTGGACCTGTCGCGCGCCCTCGCGGATGGCCATGAGCGTGTTCGCCGCCGCATTGCCGGTGTCGTCGTGGGTGTGGATGCCGAGCCGGTCCACCGGCACCTTGCGGGCGACCTCCCCGACGATGCGCGCCACCTCGTGCGGCAGGGTGCCACCATTGGTGTCGCAGAGCACCACCCAGTGGGCACCGCCGGCGAGCGCCGCCTCGAGACAGGCCAGTGCGTAGGCGGGATCGGCCTTGAAGCCGTCGAAGAAGTGCTCGGCGTCGAGCATCACCTCGGGGGCGTGCAACAGGCTTTCGCGGATGCTCTCCTCGATCATCCGCAGGTTCTCGTCGCCGTCGACGCCGAGCGCCCCCTCGGCGTGGCGGCGCGAGCTCTTGCCGACCAGCGTGATGACATCGACACCGGCCTGGAACAGCGGCTGCAGGCCCGGGTCGTTGGCAGCCGAGCGGCCGGCCCGCCTCGTCATGCCGAAGGCGCAGAAGCGGGCCCTGGCGAGGCCCGGCCGGTCGTTGAAGAAGGCGTCGTCGGTGGGGTTGGCACCCGGCCAGCCGCCCTCGATGTAGTCGATGCCGAGGGCATCCAGGTCGGCCGCGATGGCGCGCTTGTCGGCCGGGCTGAACGAGACGCCCTGGGTCTGCGCCCCGTCGCGCAGCGTGGTGTCGTAGAGATAGATCCGCTCGGCCATCAGCTCTTGCGCCAAGTGGTGCCGCCCGGACCGTCCTCGAGGATGATCCCCTCGGCGGCGAGGCGATCGCGGATCGCGTCCGCCTTCTCGAAATCCCGGGCCTTGCGCGCGGCGAGGCGGTCCTGGATCAGCGCCTCGATCCGGGCGGCGTCCTCCCCTGCCCCGCCCTCGAGCCAGGCCTTGGGCGACGCCTGCAACAGGCCGAGCAACGCGGCCGAGGCCCGAAGGCGGGCGGCGAGCGCCGGGGCCCGGTCGTGCCGCGCCCGGTTCAGCTCGCCCAGGAGCTCGTGCAGCACGGCGAGTGCCCTGGGCGTGTTGAGATCGTCCTCGAGCGCCTCGACGAGCTCGGGATCGGGGGCCGCAGCGACGCCGGTGCCGGCGCGGCCGAGGGCACCGTAGAAGCGGTCGAGCTGGGTCTTGGCCTCGCGGAAGCCGTCCTCGCTGCAGTCGATGGGGGCGCGGTAGTGGGCGCCCAGCATCCAGAGCCGGATCGCCTCGCCCGGCACCACGGCAAGTGCCTCGTCGAGCCTGAGCACGTTGCCGAGCGATTTCGACATCTTCTGGCCGCGCATGTCGACGAAGCCGTTGTGGAGCCAGAAGCCGGCCATGGTGTCGAGGCCGTGGGCGCAGCAGGTCTGGGCGATCTCGTTCTCGTGGTGCGGGAAGATCAGGTCCAGCCCGCCGCCGTGGATGTCGAAGGGCACGCCCAGGTGCTGCTCCGCCATCGCCGAGCACTCGATGTGCCAGCCCGGCCGGCCGCGGCCCCAGGGGCTGTCCCAGCCGGGCTCGTCAGCGGCGGCCGGCTTCCAGAGGACGAAGTCGGCGGGATCCCGCTTGTAGGGGGCGACCTCGATTCTGGCGCCGGCGATCTGGTCGTCGCGGTTGCGGCGGGAGAGCCGACCGTAGCCCGGCATGGACGGCGTGTGGAAGAGGACGTGGCCCTCGGCCACGTAGGCATGGCCGGTCTCGATCAGCCGGGCGACCAGCGCCACCATCTCCGGGATGTGCCCGGTGGCCCGTGGCTGGGCGGTGGGTTCCAGGCAACCGAGTGCCGCCGCGTCCTCGAGAAACGCGGCCGTGGTCCTGGCGGTGAGTGCCTCGATCGGCTCGCCGTTGGCCCGCGCCTGGGCGATGATCTTGTCGTCGACGTCAGTGATGTTCCGGACGTAGGTGACCCGCGGATAGAGGTGGTCCAGCAGGCGGAAGAGGACGTCGAAGACGATCAGCGGCCGGGCGTTGCCGATGTGGATGCGCTGGTAGACGGTGGGCCCGCAGACATAGAGGCGGACATGGTCGGGCTCGAGAGGCTCGAAGCGCTCCTTGTTGCGCGTCAGCGTGTTGTGCAGCAGCAGGGGCAAGATCGTGGCAGTCCGATGAACGAGGCGGTGTCAGGCGGTTTCGCCGAGCAGCCGGCGGCGGGTTCGCTCGCGGCCGAGGAGCGGTAGCAGATCGGCCAGTTTCGGTCCATCGTCACGGCCGGTCAGCGCCAGGCGGAGGGGGTGGAAGAGGGTCCTGCCCTTGCGGCCGGTGGCCTGCTTGACGCCATCGAGCCAGACGGCGGCCGCTGCGGCGTCGTCCAGATCTTCCGGCAGGAGACCGGCCGCCTCTGCCAGAAAGGCGGCGTCCTCGATGACCGGTTGCAGCGGCTCGCGCACCAGCCGCCGCCAGGCGATCAGCTCGGCCGGCGACGCAGCGTTCTGCCGCAGGCAGTGCCACTCCGCCGCGGTGAGATCGGCGAGACCATCCCGCTGGCGCGCTTCCTCGAGCGGCAGGGACTGAAAGACGGCGGCACTGGTGCGAAAAATCCGCTCGTCATCGAGAACCGCGCTGGTCCGACCGAGTCGGCCGAGATCGAATCCCGCGATCAGCGCCTCGATGGTCGTGTCAGGCGGCCATTGGCGGTCGGTGCCGAGGGCGGCCAGGACGAGGCGGATGGCGTGCGGCTCGATGCCGGCGGCCCGGTAGTCGGCGAGGCTCCCGGCGCCGGCCCGTTTGGCCAGCGGCGCCCCGCCGGGGCCGGTCACCAGCGGCAGGTGCGCCAGGGCCGGCGGCGCGGCTCCGAGTGCCCGGAAAAGCTCGCGCTGGACCGCGGTGTTGGTGCGGTGGTCGTCGCCACGGATGATGTGCGTCACCCCCAGCTCGATGTCGTCGACGACCGAGGCGAGCGTGTAGGTGACGCCGCCGTCGGCCTTGACCAGCACCGGGTCGCTCAGGCTGCCGCCCGGGATCACAACCTCGCCCTGGACGAGGTCGGTCCATCGGGCGGGTGCGCCCGAGAGGCGCAGCCGCCAGTGCGGCGTCCGGCCCCGGGCCTCGCACGCGGCGCGCTCGGCGTCGGTCAGGGCCAGCGAGGCTCGGTCGTAGACGGGCGGCAAGCCCCGTGCGCGGGCGGCAGCGCGCGCGGCGGCGAGCTCTTCCGGCGTCTCGTAGGCAGGATAGACGTGCCCCGCCGCCCGCAGGCGGGCCAGGGCCGCTTCGTACGAGGCGTTGCGGTCGCTCTGCCGGTGGCGCTCGTCCCAATCGATGCCGAGCCAGGCGAGGTCGTGCTCGATGGCGGCGGCGAAGGCTTCGGTCGAGCGCTCGCGGTCGGTGTCGTCGAGCCGCAGGACCACCCGGCCGCCGTGGTGCCGGGCGAACAGCCAGTTGACCAGGGCAACGCGGGCGTTGCCGAGATGGAGCCGGCCCGTGGGGCTCGGGGCGAAGCGGACGACCGGGGACATGGCGACGCCAGGACAGCGGGACGTGGGCCCGGCGCGGCGGCGCGCGTCTCAGGCCTCGCTGTAATACCGGCTGAGCCTGCGGCGCACCAGCCGCGAATCGGCGGCACCCAGGGGGACGGCGACATCCGGGTCGGCCATGGTCAGCACGGTGCCCAGCACCTTGTCGGCCACGCCGTCGAGCTGCGCCAGGGCATGCGCCGCCACGGCCCGCTGCGTGCCCTGCCAGCGGACGAGGAAGAGGATGCCGTCGCACAACGGTGCCATGACGCGCGCATCGGTGACGGCGAGCACCGGCGGGCTGTCGACCAGCACGAGGTCGAAATGCCGGCGCGCCTCGTCGAGCAGGACGCCGAGCGCCTTGGGTCCCAGGAGCCGCGTCGGCTGGGCCACGCGGGCGCTGCCGGGAATGACGGCGAGCCCGGTCTCCGGGTCCTCCTGCAGAACCTCCTCGGCGTCGCGCTCGCCCTTGAGGATCTCGACGAGGCCCATGGGCGCCTCGAGGCCGAGCAGCTCCGCCAGCCGGGGCCGCCTGAGGTCGGCGTCGATCAGGAGGACCCGCAGGCCCTCGCTGGCCGCGAGGCGCGCCAGGGCGACGGTGGTGGTCGACTTGCCCTCGCCGGGTGCCGCCGACGTCAGGAGGACCACCCGTCCGTCGCCACGCTGGCCAGGCACGGTGTCGGGCCGGGCGAAGCTCAGCTCGGCGACGAGCGTTCGCAGCGCTTCGGCGAACCGCGAGCAGGGCCGCGCCAGCGGCAGGTCGATGAGCGGCGTGTCGCCGCGCCGGCTGCGGCGGACGAGCGGCAGGCAGCCGATGCAGCGATGCTGGAGCCCGTGCTCGGCGCTGCGTTGCGTGCGAAAGCCGCGATCCAGCTGCTCGAGCAGGAAGACGAGCAGGAGGCCGGTGCCGAGCGAGGCCGCGGAGAACAGGCCGAAAACCACCGCCGGCTGGGGGAAGGACGGGCGCTGCGGCGGGGTGGCCTCGGAGATCAGCCGCGCGTCCGGGCGCTGGACCCCGATGCGATCGGCCAGGCTCTGCTGGCGGGCGAGATAGGTCTCGTGCTGGCGCCGCGCCTGCTCGACCGCCCGCTCCAGCCGCTGGATGCCGGCCTCGGTCTCGCTCTGCGCGATGCTCTGCGCCTTGATCGCCTCGAGCTCGCGCAGGAGTGCCGCCTCGCGGGCGCGGGCCGCCTGTATCTCCGCCTCGACGGTGCCGACCAGCGCCTGCTGCTCGGCCTCGATGCGGCGCTCGAGCTCGCGCCGCTCGGCGCGGACGTTGAGGATCTGCGGATGGCGGGCGCCGTAGAGGGTGGCCAGTTCCGCCTCGCGCCGGGTGGTCTGGTTCTTCAGCGCATAGAGATTCTGCAGGACGGCGGAGCCACCCAGCTCCTCGAACGCGAGGTCGCTGCCGCCGCGCGCGAGGACCGCCTGGACCCGGCGCAGCCGCGTCTCGCGCGCCGCGCGATCGGCAGCGGCGGCCGCCACGTCACGCCGCAGCGTGTTGATGCCCAACGCATCGGTGGTGAGGGCCTCGCCCTGGTCCCGCTGCGCGCTGGCACGGAAGGCGGCGAGGTCCGCCTCCGCGCGCTCGAGGGCGGCGCTGCTCTCGGCCATGGCCTGCTCGAGCCAAGCGCTCGCCCCGCCGGCGGCCGCGGCCTTGGCGTCGCGCCGGCTGGCAATGTAGCGCTCGGCGACGCCGTTGGCGACCCGGGCCGCCATGCCGGGTTGGCTGCTCCGGAAGGAGACCCGGATCACGTGCGTCTGGCCTTCGCGATCGACCGCCAGGCGGGCGAGAAAGCTGTCGACCAGAGCCGCCGGGTCGTCGGCTCCGGCGGTCGCCTCGGCGACGCCGAGGCTGATGGCGACCCGCTCGGCCGGGTCGAGCGTACGGTAGAGCTCCGGCTCGTGGTGAAGCCCGAGCGCCTCGATCACCTCCCGGGCCATGCTCCGCGAGGCGAGATAGGTGACCTGGCTGAGGATCGCGGCATTGTCGTCGGCGATGCCGGCGGCGGCGAGCACGTTGTCCTCGGGCGGCTCGCGGCGTGGCTCGATCATCAGCTGCGCGGTGGCGACGTAGACCGGATCGAGGATGGCCAGCGTCGCCACGGCGAGGCCGGCGCCGATGCCGAGGCAGCCGAGCAGCAGCAGCGCATAGCGTCGCAGGATGTCGAGGAGGTCGGGCAGGGTGAGCTCGCCCGGTGGTGCCATGGGCCGGCCTTCGGCTCGCGCCAGCGGCGCCGCGCGCGCCGGCGGCGGCTGGCCTGCGGCCATGTCCGACGGCGCCGGACGGGTCGAGGCCGTACTCAAGGCAGGGCGACCGTGGCGGCCGGCCCCGGCAGCAGCGGCAGCTGCTCGAAGCCCATGATGTCGATCCGCAGCGGCGGGCTGGTCGCATCCACGAGCACGCGCGGCAGCGGTGCGGCCGGGGCTCCGGGATCGCCGTCAGCAGCCAGGGTGGCGACAGCCGCCGGCGCGAAGGCGACACCGAAGGGACCGCGCTTCAGGCCGGCCAGGGCCTCGTCGAGCACAGCCGCCGGCTGGCCGGACGCGGCGGCCGCCGGCGCCGGCGCCGGTCGGAGCGGCTGGTGGACCGGCAAGGCGTGGAGATCGGCGCGGGTCGGCCCGGCACTCGCGCCTTCGGCGGCCGCGTGGAACACGGCGACCGGCTGGCGGGTGCCCAGGAGCGCGGCCGCGCCGGTGAAGAGGGTGGCACCGATGACGAGCACCGCGAGCACGGCGAGCGGGCGGCCGCAACCGGCGAGACAACGACGGCTCGTCGGCGACACGGCGTTGGCGAGGCCCGCGAGCCACGTGCCGGGTTGCATCGCTCGTGCTCCCTCTGGTTAATCGGATGCAAGCATAATTCTATCATAGATTGATATGTTTTCAACCGGCTCGACCGCAAGGGAGCCGGGTTCAGCGGCTCCAGGGCCGATCCCCCGCCGCGTCGGCGACACGGCTCACGCGGATCCGGTCGCCGTCGAGCCAAAGCGCCACCCCGCCGGTGCGCCAGAGCGTCCGCCCGCCGAGGCTGGGCGTGCCGTCCGGACAGGCCTCGGGGCCGCTCAGGATCAGGACGAAGGCAGCGCGCCGGCAGTCCTCCACGACGGCCTCGGCGGTCAGCGCCACGGCCACCGGCCGGCGGCCGCCGGTGTCGATCAGGCAGCCGAGGGGATCGCAGCGCAGCCGCCCGTCGGGGCTGGTGGCAAATCGCTGCGCCTCGGTTGCACCGGTCAACTGGAGCAGCTGCCCGCGCTGCCAGTTGTCGCGGGTGCGCTCCAAGAGATACGTCTCCCCGGCCGCCGCACGCCAGGCCACGAAATTGCCGCGGCGGTCGACCAGCAGGTCTGGCGGCCGCGCCGTCGCGGCGGCGACGATGCCGAGCGCCGCCATGGCGAGCCCCCAGCGTCGCCAGCGCGTTTGCCAGAGGCAGAGCCAGAGCCCGCCCAGGACGATGGCGAGCAGGGCGGCGCCCGGCCAGGGCGTGATGTCCACGGCGGCACCGGGCAGCGCCGTCGTCAGGGCCGCGACCACCAGCACGACCTCGATCCCGTACCCCATGAGCAGGAGCGCCGGCGCATCCAGGCCGAACGGCATGAGGAGCAGTGCGAGCAGCCCCATCGGCATGATCCAGAAGGCGGTGAGCGGCACCGCGATCAGGTTGGCGAGGGCGCCGTAGGTGGCGATCCGCTGGAAGTGGTAGGCGGCGAAGGGCGTGGTGGCGAGGCTGGCGACCAGGGTGGTGAGGAGGATGCCGGTGAAATAGAGGACAACGACGTTGCGCAGCCGGAACGGATCCTCCGCCGGCGCCTGCTCCCGGCGTCGCCGGCGCAGCGTCTCGTAGAAGGCGATGAGGCCGGCCACCGCGGCGAAGCTCATCTGGAAGGAGGGGCCGAGCAGGCTTTCCGGGGCGACGAGGAGGACGACCAGGGCGGCGTAGGCGAGCAGCCGGAAGGACAGCGGATTGCGGTCGAAGAGCACGGCGAGAAGGGCGACGGCCGCCATCATGAAGGCGCGCTGGGTCGGCACCGTGGCACCGGCCAGGAGCAGGTAGGCGAAGGCGGCCAAGAGCGCCAGGCAGGCCGCGGGCTTGGTCGGCACGATGCGAAGCGCCAGGGCGGGCCAGAGCGACAGGAGGAAGCGGCAGACGACGAAGACGGTGCCGGCCACGAGGGTCATGTGCAGGCCGGAGATCGCCAGCAGGTGCGCGAGCCCGGCGACCTGCATGTGGCGCCAGACCTCGGCCGGGATCGAGGCCCGCAGCCCGGTCAGGAGGGCTGCCGCCACGGCCCCCTCGGCGCCGCCGATCACCGTCTCGGTGCGGGACGCGATGGCATAGCGCAGGCTGGCGACGGGCCGCCCCCCGGTCGCGGCGGTGCCGCCGACGACCTCGGGCGTGCCGTAGGCGAAGCCGACGCCGCCGAGCTGCTCGAAGAAGGCGCGCTGGGCGAAATCGAAGCCGCCCGGGACCGGTGCGCCGGAGGGCGGCTGCAGGCGGGCGCGCAGCCTGATCCGCTGACCGGGCTGGAGCGGTGGCTGCATCTCGCGCACCGTGAGGCGGACCCGGGCCGGCGTGGCGCCCGGGGCGAGCCGCTCGATTGCGAGATCCTCGAGCAGGAGGCGCTGGCCGGCGTCGCGCGGCTCGGCCGCCCGGATGGTGCCCTCGAGCTGGTAGACGCCGGCCCGCGGCAGCACCGGCGCATCCACCGCCAGCGTTCGCAGCTGGGCGGTGGCGAAGCCGGCGAGCGCCAGGGCCAGGGCCAGCCACGCGAGGTGGCGGAGGGCCGACTGGCGCTGGCGATGGGCGCCGACCGCGCTGGCGGCGACCCCGAGGGCGAGGACGGCGAGCAGCAGCGGCGACGGCTCGCTCGGCAAGGCGAAATAGACGAGGATGCCGGCGGCGAAAGCGACGGGCGCCCAGAGCGGCCAGGCGTCGCGCTCGGCCAGGAGCGTCCGTCCGAGGAGCTCCAGCAGCGCCGCGAGGCTGTCCGGCCGCGCGCGCTCGGCGCCGAGCCGGCGCGACCCTCCCGACCAGGCGCGGGCGGCGAGCCGCACCCAGGCGCCGAGGCGGAAAGCGGCCGGCTGCTGCAACGCTGCTCCGAACGTGTTACGAGGCCTCCCCGATCCTCTGTGAAAACCGGCCCAAAATCAACCATGAGTGTAACTGTACGGTTCGCCCCATCACCCACGGGCTATCTGCACATCGGCGGCGCCAGGACGGCCCTCTTCAACTGGCTCTACGCGCGCCACCATGGCGGGGTGTTTCGGCTGCGGATCGAGGACACCGACCGGCAGCGCTCGACCGCCGCCGCGATCGAGGCGATCCTCGACGGCATGCGCTGGCTCGGCCTCGATTGGGATGGCGAGGTGGTCTACCAGGCCAGCCGGATCGCGCTGCACCAGGCGGCGGTCGAGCGGTTGCTGGATGCCGGACACGCCTATCGCTGCTACTGCAGCCCGGAGGAGCTCGAGGCGATGCGCGCCCGGGCCAAGGCGGAGAAGCGGCCGATCCGCTACGATGGCACCTGGCGCGACCGCGATCCCGCCGAGGCCACCGCCGGCGTGGCCCCGGTGATCCGCTTCAAGGCGCCGCTCGACGGCGAGACGGTGATCGAGGACCGGGTGCAGGGCAACGTGCGCTTCCAGAACACCCAGCTCGACGACATGGTGCTGCTGCGCGCCGACGGCACGCCCACCTACATGCTCTCGGTGGTCGTCGACGACATCGACATGGGCATCACCCACATCATCCGCGGCGACGACCACCTCAACAACGCCGCCCGGCAGGCCAACCTGTTCAGCGCCCTCGGTCAGGAGCCGCCGGTCTTCGCCCACATCCCGCTGATCCACGGCTCGGACGGGGCCAAGCTCAGCAAGCGGCACGGTGCTCTCGGCGTCGATGCCTATCGCGAGCTGGGCTACCTGCCGGAGGCGATGCGCAACTATCTGCTGCGGCTCGGCTGGGCGCACGGCGACGCCGAGATCATCTCGACCGACCAGGCGATCGCTTGGTTCGAGCTCGACGCGATCGGCCGCTCGCCGGCCCGCTTCGACTTCCAGAAGCTCGATTCGGTCAACGCGCACTATCTCCGGGCACGGCCGGATGCGGCGCTGGTCGACCTCGTGACGCCCTTCCTGGCCAAGGCGGGGCACACGCTCGGCGAGCCCGAGCGGCAGCGGCTGGCAGCGGCCATGGCCGGCCTCAAGCAGCGCGCGCGCACCCTGGTCGACCTCGCCGAGAGTGCGGCGTTCTATGTCCAGGCCCGGCCGCTGCCGGTCGACGCCAAGGCGGCCAAGCTCCTGGATGACGCGGCCCGGGCGCATCTGGCCGCCGTGCTGCCGGCGATCGCGGCCGTGGAGCCGTTCGACGAGGCCGTGCTGGAGGCGGCCTGCCGCGGCGTGGCGGAGGAGCGCGGGATCGGGTTCGGCAAGCTGGCGCAGCCGCTGAGGGCGGCACTGACCGGACGGACGGTGTCGCCGGGCCTGTTCGAGGTCATGGTGGCCCTGGGGCGCGAGGCGGTGCTGGCGCGGCTCGAGGATGCTGCAACTGGCCGCAATCCCGCACTGCAGCATGACGATTGAAGAGGGCGCGCCGGACCGGTAGAGTCCGACGACCGGCCGGGGTGCCACGCCATCGTGATGCCGCAGCGGGCAAATGAAACGATAAGTTGTTGCGATACGCGTCGCGGCAGCAAGGGTCGGCGGCCGGCCAGGTCGACACGGCGAGAACGAGCGGGCCCGTCACACAGCGAGGAGCGAGAGGATGACCGACAAGACGACAGCGAAGGCGGTGACCATCAGCGGCATGGGCAGCGACGCGCGTTTTCCCGTGTTGACCGGCACGGTCGGCCCCGACGTGATCGACATTCGCAAGCTCTACGGCGAGACCGGCCTCTTCACCTACGACCCGGGCTTTACCTCGACCGCGGCCTGCCGCTCCCGGATCACCTATATCGACGGCGACGAGGGCATCCTGCTGCACCGCGGCTACAAGATCCAGGATCTGGCCGAGCACAGCACCTTTCTCGAGACCGCCTACCTGATCCTCTACGGCGAGCTGCCGACGGCCGACGAGTACGCCAAGTTCCTCAATGGTGTGACCTACCACACCATGATCCACGACCAGATCAACTACCTGTTCCGCGGCTTCCGCCGCGACGCCCATCCGATGGCCGTGCTGGTGGCGGTGGTGGCAGCGCTTTCCGCCTTCTATCACGAGGATCTCGACACCAACGACCCGCATCACCGGATGATCGCCAGCTACCGGCTGGTGGCGAAGATGCCGACGATTGCGGCCATGGCCTACAAGTACTCGATCGGCCAGCCGTTCATGTATCCCCGGAACGACCTGAGCTATGCCGAGAACTTCCTCTACATGATGTTCGGCGTGCCGTGCGAGCCGTGGAAGGAGAAGCCGGTTCTCTCCAAGGCGCTCGACAAGATCTTCATCCTCCATGCCGATCACGAGCAGAACGCCTCGACCTCGACGGTCAGGCTGGTGGGTTCGACCGGCGCCAGCCCCTATGCCGCGATCTCGGCCGGCATCGCCTCGCTCTGGGGTCCGGCGCACGGCGGGGCGAACGAGGCCGTGGTCGACATGCTGCAGGAGATCGGCTCGGTGGAGCGCATCCCCGAGTTCCTTGCCCGGGCCAAGGACAAGGACGACCCGTTCCGGCTGATGGGCTTCGGCCATCGGGTCTACAAGAACTACGACCCGCGCGCCGGGGTCCTGAAGGCCAGCGCCGACGAGGTGCTGGACGAGCTCGGCAAGGGCAACAACCCGAAGCTCGCGATCGCCAAGGAGCTCGAGCGGATCGCCCTCGAGGACGACTATTTCCGCGACCGCAAGCTCTTCCCCAACGTCGATTTCTATTCCGGCATCATCCTCGAGGCCATGGGCATCCCGACCAAGATGTTCACCGCCATCTTCGCGCTGGCGCGCACGGTCGGCTGGATCGCGCAGTGGAACGAGATGATCGAGGATCCGGAGCAGAAGATCGGCCGGCCACGCCAGCTCTACACGGGCTCCGACGAGCGCTCGTACGTGCCGATCGACAAGCGCTCGTGAGGCGGCGGGCGGCCGTGCGCCGCCCGGCCGTCAGGCAATCCCCGCTTCCTCGCGGGTCAGGAGCTTGGCGTTGACGACGGCGTCGGCGCAGAGCTTGCCGTCGACCAGGGCGCGGCCCTTGTACCAGTGGATGCCGAGGCGGCTCTTCTGGTGCTCGACCTCGAGGTGGAGCAGGTCGCCGGGGCGCACCGGGCGGCGGAAGCGGGCCTGGTCGATGCCCATGAAGTAGACGAGGTCGCCCTCGCCTTCCCGACCCTGCCCGGCGACGACGAGGGCGGCCGCGGTCTGCGCCATCGCCTCGACGATGAGCACCCCGGGCATGATCGGATCGCCTGGGAAATGGCCCTGGAAGAACGGCTCGTTGATGGTCACCGCCTTGATTCCGGTGGCTCGTGCCGGTGGCTCGATGCCGGTGAGGCGGTCGACGAGCAGCATCGGATAGCGGTGCGGGATCAGCCGCAGCAGCCCCTTGACGTCGATGTCGGGCAGTGACCCGGGCCGGGCCGTGGGCGTCTCGCTCATCCTGGTCGTTCCTCTCGCTTTTTTTGATCGGGCCGCGAACACGACCACACGGTTGCGGCGGGGCCAAGCGTTTTTCGGCTGCCGGGGGCGTGCGGGTGACCGCTACTGCAGGCTGCGGGTCGCCGCGCGCTCGGGCACCCGGACGTCGGGCAGGCTCGCGTTGAGGCGCTGGAGCACCTCGTCGGTGATCTCGATCTGCGGCGAGAACAGGAGGACGTTCGCACTCGGCAGGACGAGATTGAAGCCGCGTTGCTCGGCGAGCTCGCCCACGACCTGGATGACCGCCTCGCGAACCTCGCTCATCGCCATGGCGGCCACGTCGTCGAGCTGCTGGCGACGCGCCTGCAGCATGCGCTGCACTTCCGCGACTTCCTCCTCGAACGCCTTGCGCCGCTCGTTGAACGCGTCCGGCGCCAGAATCCCGCGCTGGCGCGCCAGCTCGCGATCGGCCTCGACGAGGCGCTGCTCCTCCTCGGCGATTTCGCTCTGATAGCGTACGCGTCGTGCCTCGATCTGCACCCGGATGCTCTCGGCAGCCTTGGCCTCGCGCATCACCCGCTGGTAGTCGATGACCGCCGCGGTGGCCGGCGGCAATGCGTCGGCGGCCGGCACGGCCGGTGCGGCGGCCCACAGCCCGAGCCCCAGAAGGCCGGCCGTCAGCCAGTGCCGCATGGTGGTCAGCGTGGCGTGGGCCCGCCGCCGTCGCCGGCGGTCGCCCGTCGCCCTAGAACCGCGTGCCGAACGAGATCCTGAAGGTTTCGGTCTCGTCACGACTGTCTTTCCTGAGTGCCTGGGCAAAGTCGATGGAGAGTGGTCCCAAGGGTGACAGCCACGACAGGCCGACGCCGGCACCGACCCTGAGATTGCCGCTGTCCTCCAGCGTCGGGCCATTGACGTCGATCTCGGTCAAGGTGCCGGCATCGACGAAGGCGCGACCGAAGATCCGGAGATCCTCCGGGAGACCCAGCGGGAAGCGCAGCTCCGCCGTGCCCGTGTAGTAGAGGTTGCCGCCGAGCGCGTCCTCGGTCAGCCGATCGCGCGGCCCGATGCCCGAGACGCGAAAGCCACGCAGGGACTGGCCGCCGATGAAGAACCGATTGGCCAGCGTCACGTCCTCGTCCAGGCCGAAGATATAGCCCGCGCCGCCGCCGAGGTTCAAGACGACGTCGGGGACGATCGCGTAGTAGAAGTCGCCGCGCAGCTCGTGACGCAGGAAGGCGTTGTCGCCACCGAGTCCCGCCAGGTCCTGGTCGAGGCGCAGGATGTAGCCTTCCGACGGCAGGAAGCGCACATCGCGGACGTCATAGGTGAAGGTCTGGCCGACCAGCGAGGTGATCCGCGTGCCCTCCTCGCGCTGGATGAACACCGAGGCGTCGTTGCTGACACTCTCGATCTCGTCCTCGCGCAGGGTGTAGCGCACGCCGTGGCGCAGTCGCTCGGTCAGCGGGTAGCTGGCGCGCAGGGTGCCGCCGGTGTTCACCTCGTCGAAGTTCGATTCGCTCTGGAAGTCGGTCTTGGTGCGGAAGAGGTCGATGCCGGCGGCGATCTCGCGTCCCAGGAACCAGGGCTCGGTGAAGCTCAAGACGATGTCCTGGCGGCGGCCGGAGATGGTGAAGTTGGCGGTGACACTCTGGCCGCGGCCGAGGAGGTTGCGCTCGGAGAGCCGGATGTCGCCCAGCGGGCCGTCCGCGGTCGAGAACCCGGCGCCGAACGAGAGCTCGCCGGTCGAGGTCTCGGCCACCTCGGCGGTGATCACGACCCGGTCGGGCGCGCTGCCCTGGCTGGTGCGGACGTTCACCGATTCGAAATAGCCGAGGTTGCGCACCCGCTGCTCGGAGCGGCGCAGCAGGGCCAGGTTGTAGGCGTCGCCTTCGGCGAGGCGGAACTCGCGCCGGATGACCTCGTCCAGGGTGCGCACGTTGCCGATGATGTCGATCCGCTCGACATAGACGCGCGGCCCCTCGTCGATGCGGAAGGTGAGGTCGACCGTCAGGGCGTCGCGGTCGATGTCGATTGCCGGCTCGATGTCGGCGAAGGCGTAGCCGAGCTGCCCGGCCCGATCGGTCATCGCCTGGACGATCTCCTCGATCCGCTGCGCATTGTAGACCTGCCCGGTGCGCACGGTCACGAGCTCGCGGAACGTCTCGACCTCGAGGTCGCGGATCGAGCTCGCGACGTCGACGGCGCCGAGCGTGTATTGCGGCCCCTCGTCCAGGGTGAAGGTGATGAAGAAGCGGTCACCCTCGGGCGTCAGCTCGGCGAGAGCGCTGATGACCGTGAACTCGACGAAGCCGCGCTCGAGATAGAAGCGGCGCAGCAACTCCTGATCGAACGCGAGGCGGTCGGGATCGTAGGTGTCGGCGCTGCCGAAGAACCGGTACCAGGCGCGCTCGCGGGTCTCGACGACGCCGCGCAGCGTGTTGGCCGAGAAGTTCTCGTTGCCGATGAAGCTGATGCCGCTCACGCGGGTGAGCGGCCCCTCCTCGATCTCGAAGACGAGGTCGACGCGATTCTGGTCGAGCTCGATGATCTTGGGCTCGACGCTCGCCGCGTAGCGGCCGTTGCGGCGATAGAGCTCGAGAATCCGCGCCACCGCTGCCTGCACCCGCGCCCGGGTGAAGACGACGCGCGGCCGGAGCTGGACCTCGGCCTCGAGCACCTCGTCATCGAGCCGCCGGTTGCCCTCGAACGCGATGCGGTTGATGATCGGGTTCTCGACGACGGTCACGACGAGATTGTCGCCGACCCTGGTGATGGCGACGTCGTCGAAAAGGCCGGTGGCGAAGAGGTTGCGCAGCGACTGGTCGATCGGGTCGGTCGCGAAGGCGTCACCGCGGCGCACGGCGAGATAGCTCTCGACCGTGAGGGTTTCGATGCGCTCGTTGCCCTGAACCACGATGTCGCGGATCGTGTTCTCGAGTTGCGCCTGGGCCACGGCTGAAAGGCCGCCCAGGACGAACCACAGACCGATCAGCAGGCCGAGCACACGTCGCATCCAGCAACCCCCGTTACCTATCGTGTGCGCGGAGCGCCCCCTGCCCGGGTCTGGTCCGGCGCGCGGCGCGCTCGCCCGCGCCGGCCGAGGGTGGGATCAGGAAATGAGCCCGGTGAAGAACTTGATGATGTTCATCTGCACGAGGTCGTTCCACGTGGCGAAGATCATCAAGGTCAAGACCATGGCCAAGCCGACGCGGAAGGCCATTTCCTGGCTGCGCTCGCCGAGGGGCCGCCCGCGCGCCGCCTCGATCGTGTAGAGCACGAGGTGGCCGCCGTCCAGCATCGGGATGGGGAAGAGATTGATCAATCCGAGATTGATCGAGAGGATGGCGGTGAACCAGATGGCGGGCACCAGGCCGTCCTGGGCGATGGTGCCCGACATCTGCGCGATGCGCAGCGGCCCGCCCAGTTCCTCGGTGCCGCGGCTGCCCATGATCATCTCGCCGAGTGCGGTCAGCGTCGCGGAGACCATGCGGACGGTCTCGCCGGTCGCCTCGAACACGGCCATGCCGGGATTGCTCCGGCGGAACTCGATCCCGGTCCGGCTGATGCCGACGAGGCCGACCCGATGGACGTTGCCGAACCGGTCCTCGATCTCGCGCAGCGCCGGCGTGACGATCACCTCGAGCGGCGCACCGTCGCGCTCGATCGCGAAGGTGAGCGGCACCTCGGCCCGGTCGCGCACCAGGGTCTGCAGATGCTCGAAGCTGTCCACCGCGCGGCCGTCGACCGCCACCACGCGGTCGCCGGGCTCGAGGCCGGCCGCCGCGGCAGGGCTCTCCGGGGTCACCTCGCCGACCACGGCCGGGGTGAACGGCCGGCCGCTGAGGACGAACAGCACGCTCAGCACGACGATGGCGAAGAGGAAGTTGGCGGCCGGGCCGGCGACCACGATGGCCATGCGCTGCCACACGGACTTCGCCGGGAAGCTCTCCTTCTGCCAGGCCGTGGCAGCGTCCGGCGTGGCGCTGGTGGCATCGGCGTCGCCGAGCATCTTCACGTAGCCGCCGAGCGGCACGAGGCTGAACTTCCAGCGCGTCCCGTTCCGATCGTTGAAGCCGAAGAGCTCGCGACCGAAGCCGATGGAGAAGACCTCGACCTTCACGCCGTTGCGCCGCGCCACCCAGTAATGGCCGTACTCGTGCACGAAGACGACGATCGAGAGGATGATCAGGAACGGAACGACGTAACCGAAGATGATGCTCATGCAGCCACTCTCTTGCGTTCGGACGCCGCCGGCGACCGCTCTTGGTCAGGCGCCGATGGCGACGCGTCGGGCGACCTCGTCGTCGGCCAGCCGGCGCGACTCGCGATCGTAGGCGACTATATCGTCGATCGAGCCCGGTTCGTCACCGGTCAGCCGCGCCAAAACGTCGGCGACCACCCCGGCGATGTCGAGAAAGCGCAGCCGGCCGGCGATGAAGGCCGCCACCGCCACCTCGTTGGCCGCATTGAGCGTGATCGGCCGCACGCCGCCGGCGCGGAGCGCCTGGCGGGCCAGGGTAAGGGCCGGGAAGCGCTCCGGATCGGGGGCGCGGAAATCGAGCCGGCCGATGCTGGCGAGGTCGAGCCGGCTGCGGGCCACCGCGAGCCGGCCGGGCCAGCCGAGGCAGAAGGCGATGGGCACGCGCATGTCGGGGACGCCGAGCTGGGCGAGCTGCGAGCCGTCCTTGAAGGCGACGAGGCTGTGCACGACGGATTGCGGATGGACGAGGATCTCGATCCGCGGCTCGGGCACGGCGAAGAGGTGATGCGCCTCGATCAGCTCGAGCCCCTTGTTCATCATCGTCGCACTGTCGATGCTGATCTTGGCCCCCATCGACCAGTTGGGATGGGCCAGGGCCTGGTCGATCGTGACCTCGGCCATCGCCGCCCGGTCGAGGTCGCGGAACGGGCCGCCGGAGGCAGTGAGGATCAGCCGGTCGACGGCGGCGCGGTCGTGCCCTGCCAGCCCCTGGAAGATGGCGTTGTGCTCGGAATCGACCGGCAGGATCGTGGTTCCGTGCGCGGCCGCGGTGCGCATCACCAGCGTGCCGGCGCAGACCAGGCACTCCTTGTTGGCGATGGCCACCATCCGTCCCTGGCGGAGGGCGGCGAGCGTCGGGGCGAGGCCGACGGCACCGACGATCGCCGACATCAGCCAGTCGACCGGCCGGGCTGCCGCCTCCAGCACCGCCGCCGGGCCGGCCGCGACCGCGATGCCGGTGCCGGCGAGGGCCGCGCGCAGCCGGTCGTAGGCGGCCGGATCGGCGACGACCGCGAGCTCGGCACCGACCTTCACCGCCTGCGCCGCCAGGGCCTCGGCGTGGCCGTTGGCGACCAGCGCCACCACCCGGAACGAGGCGGGATCGGCCTCGATGAGGTCGAGCGTGCTGCGGCCGATCGAGCCGGTCGACCCGAGCACGCTGACGGAGCGTGGCCGGTCGGGGCTCGGCGGCAGGGGCCGTGCGGCCGCGGTGACGGGCGAGAATGACATAGCGTACGTCTAGAGGGCGCGATCGAGGGCGACAAGCATGGCCAGCGTGGGCACGGCGAAGAGGTAGCCGTCGAGCCGGTCCAGCATGCCGCCGTGGCCGGGGATCAGCCGGCCGCTGTCCTTGACGCCGGCGCGGCGCTTGATGAACGACTCGAAGAGGTCGCCGGACTGCGCCACCAGCGCTAGGATCGCAGCGAAGAGCCCGCCCTGCAGCCAGCCCCAGCCGCCGAGGCCGGCGGCCGCGGCCCCCAGGACCACGGCGCCGGTCACCCCGCCGGCGAGCCCGGACCAGGTCTTGCCCGGGCTGATCCGCGGGGCGAGCTTGGGCCCGCCGAGGCTGCGCCCGGTGAGGTAGGCGAAGACGTCGGTGGCGACCACGACGATGACCAGCCAGAAGACCAGCTGCATGCCGTGCGGCAGGTCCCTGAGCGCCAGAAACGCCACGGCCGGCACACCCAGATAGACGATGCCGACGACCGCCCAGAGCCGCTGATGCCAGTCGCCGACACGGCGGATCAGCAGCATGCTGACGAGCAGCAGGGCGGCGCCGATGCCGCCGGCGACCAGCGCCTGGGTGGCGGTCGGTGCCGCGGTCACCCAGTGCTGCAGCAGGCCCATGAGCAGGAGCGGCAGGAGCACCACGCCGACCACGGCGTACCGCCGACGGCTGTCGCTCATGGTGAGCCTGGCCCACTCCCACGCCATGAGGATCAGCACCACCATCATCACCGCGGCGAAGTACCAGCCACCCAGGAAGATGACGACGGCGGCCATGGCCGCCATGACCAAACCGGCGATCGCCCGCTTGCCGAGATCGGCGGGCAGCCGCTGGTCAGCCGGCGCTGGCACCGAAGCGCCGCTCGCGCCGGCCGTACTCGTCGACGGCCTTGCGCAGGTGCTCCTCGGCGAAGTCCGGCCAGTGGACGTCGAGGAAGACGAGCTCGGTGTAGGCGAGCTGCCAGAGGAGGAAGTTGCTGATCCGCTGCTCGCCCGAGGTGCGGATCAAGAGATCGGGATCCGGCAGGCCGGTGGTGTCGAGGGCAGCGGCGAAGAGGCGGTGGTCGATCGCCTCCGGGCTGACCTCGCCCTTGAGCGCCGCCGCCGCCAGGCGCTGCGCGGCGCGGACGATCTCGTCCCTGGCCCCGTAGTTCAGCGCGACGATCAGCTCGAGGTTGCGATGCACCCCGGTCAGGCGCTCGGCATTGTCGATGAGCTCGAGGATGTCGCGATCGAGTCGCGTCCGGTCGCCGATCACCCTGAGCCGGATCTCGTTCTTGTGCAGGGTCTCGATCTCCTTGCGGAGATAGAACCGCAGGAGCCCCATGAGCTCGTTCACCTCGGTCGCGGGGCGTTGCCAGTTCTCCGACGAGAAGGCGAACAGGGTCAGGTAGCGGATGCCGAGATTGCCGCAGGCCTCGACGGCGCGGCGAACGGCCTCGGCGCCCTTGCGGTGGCCGAACACGGGGGGCCGGCCGCGGGCCCGCGCCCAGCGCCGATTGCCGTCCATGATGATCGCGACGTGGACCGGCTGGGCGGGGCCGGCGGGCGCGGGCGTGGCTTGTTGCAGGGCAGTTGCTGACACGAGCAATCCGTGTGCTGGGGTCGCCGCTCGAGCCGGGAGGCCGACTCTCGGATCCTAGACGGTGACGATGTCCTTCTCTTTATGCTGCAAGAGATCGGCGACGAGCTCGATATGCTTGTCGGTCATGGCCTGCACCTCGTCGGACCAGAGCTTGTGCTCGTCCTGGCTGATGTGACCATCCTTTTCCAGCTTCTTCAGCTGGTCCATGCCGTCGCGGCGGACGTTGCGGATGGCGATGCGGGCCTGCTCGGCGTAGCGGTGTGCCACCTTGACCAGGTCCTGGCGGCGCTCCTCGCTCAACTCCGGCAGCGGGATACGCAGAAGCTGGCCGTCGACGGCGGGGTTGAGGCCGAGATTGGAGTTGCGAATGGCCTTCTCGACCGCCTTGACGTTGGCCTTGTCCCACACCTGGACGGTGATCATGCGCGGCTCGGGCACATTGATGTTGCCGACCTGGTTGATGGGCACGCTGGCACCATAGGCGTCGACCACGATGGGCTCGAGCAGGCTCGCCGAGGCCCGGCCCGTGCGCAGGCCCGAGAACTCCTTGCGCAGGGAGTCGATCGCACCGTCCATCCGCCGTTGCAGGTCGTCGATGTCCAGTTCCTTGTTGCTCATGCCGCCTGAGCCTCGCCGGTGATGATGGTGTAGGTGCCCTCGCCGCGCAGCACCCGGGCGAGCGCACCGGGCGCCTGGACCGCGAAGACCAGGATCGGGATGGCGCTCTCGCGGGCGAGCGATATCGCCGAGGCGTCCATGACCCGGAGGTCCTTGGCCAGGACGTCCAGATAGCTGAGCTGATCGAAGCGCTTGGCCCCGGGATTGCGCTTCGGGTCGGCATCGTAGACGCCGTCGACCTGGGTCGCCTTCAAGATGGCGTCGCAGCCCATCTCCGTGGCCCGCAGCGCCGCCGCGGTGTCGGTGGTGAAGAACGGGTTGCCGGTGCCGGCCGCGAAGATGACGACCCGCCCCTTCTCGAGATGCCGCATCGCCCGTCGGCGGATATAGGGCTCGCAGACCGACGACATGGGGATCGCCGACATCACCCGTGTCGGCAGGCCGATCTGCTCGATGACGCTCTGCACGGCGAGCGCGTTGATGACGGTGCCGAGCATGCCCATGTAGTCGGCGCTGGCCCGCTCGACGCCGGCGCCGGCGAGAGCCGCACCACGGATGATGTTGCCGCCGCCGATGACGAGGCAGAGCTCGACGCCGAGGTCGTGCGCCGCCTTCACCTCGACCGCCAGCTGCCGCAGGACCTTGCTGTCGTGCCCGAAGCTCTGGTCGCCGAGCAGCGCCTCGCCGGACATCTTGAGGAGCACGCGGCGGTAGCGCGGGGATGCCGTCGATTGTTCGCTCATCACCCGAGCACCCCCAGCACGTCCCACTTCGCCATCGTCACCCCTGTCAGGCCCGCCACCGGCGGACCGCCTTTTTCACCGGAAGCTCAACGTCTCGCCATCGTCGCCCGCAGCCCCGGTCCCGGCCCTGGTCGAACGCTGCCTTGGCCCGGTCAAGCCGTCAACTTGGCGACCTCGGCCGCCAGGTCGTTCTCTTCCCTGGCGATGCCCTCGCCCAGCGCCAGCCGAACGAAGCCGGTGACGGTCACCGCCGCGCCGGCCGCCTTGCCGGCCTCGGCGAGCGCCTCCTTGACCTTCTTGTCGGTGTCCATCACCCAGGTCTGCTCGAGCAGCACGCTCTCCTCGTAGAACTTCCTGAGCCGGCCCTCGACCATCTTCTCGATGATGCTCTCGGGCTTGCCCGAGGCGCGTGCCTGGTCGGCGAAGATGTTGCGCTCGCGCTGCACCACCTGCGGGTCGAGGTCGGCAATGGACACCGCCTGCGGGTTGGCCGCGGCGATGTGCATGGCGAGCTGCTTGCCGAAGGCCTCGAGCGGCGCCGTGCTGCCGGTCGATTCGAGCGCCACCAGCACGCCCATCCGCCCGAGCCCGGGGGCCGCCTGCTGGTGCAGGTACCCGGCGACGCTGCCGCTGCCCACCTGCAGCATTGCGGTGCGGCGCAGGTTGATGTTCTCGCCGATGACGCCGATCGCGTCGGTGATCGTGTCGGCCACGCTCTTGCCGGTGGCCGGGATGGTCATCGCCTTCAACGCCTCGAGGTCGCCGCCTGCGGCGATGGCGAGGCTGGTGATCTGGGTGACGAGCGCCTGGAAGGCATCGTTCCTGGCGACGAAGTCGGTCTCGGAGTTGACCTCGACCACGGCCCCCTTGCCGGCCTCGAGCGCCATGCCGATCAGGCCGTCGGCCGTGGTCCGGCCGGCCTTCTTGGCGGCTGCGGCGAGGCCCTTCTTGCGCAGCGCGTCGACTGCCGCCTCGAGGTCGCCGGCAGTCTCGGCCAGCGCCTTCTTGCAATCCATCATCCCGGCGCCGGTCCGCTCGCGCAGCTCCTTCACCATCGATGCCGTAATCTCAGCCATCATCTCTTCCGCATCGGTTCAGTGGCGCTGTAACCGGCCGTCGGGCCGGCGCCACGATCATCTCGCTCGCCGCTCAGGCGCGGGCCGCATCGCCGGCCGGGGTCTCGATCGGCTCGACGGCACCAATGCCGCCCTCGCCGATCCCCTCGACGCCACCCGCCTCGAGCGGCTCGATGGTCTCGGCATCGAGGGGCTCGATCTCGCCCATGTCGATGCCGCTCGCGGTCATCTCGGCCTGCAGCCCGTCGAGGACGGCCTGGACCATGAGGTCGCAATAGAGGTTGATCGCCCGGCTGGCGTCGTCGTTGCCGGGCACCGGGTAGCGGATGTCGGCCGGGCTCGAGTTGCTGTCGAGGATGGCGACGACCGGCAGGCCCAGCTTCCGCGCCTCGGTGACGGCGATCGACTCCTTGTTGGTGTCGATGACGAAGAGGATGTCGGGCAGGCCGCCCATCTCCTTGATCCCGCCGAGCGCCTGCTCGAGCTTGTCGCGCTCGCGGCTCAGCTGCAGGAGTTCCTTCTTGGTGAGGCCGCTCTGCTGCTCGCCGAGGCGGCTCTCCAGCTCGCGCAGCCGGCGGATCGAGTTGGAGATCGTCCGCCAGTTGGTCAGCATGCCGCCGAGCCACCGATGGTTGACGTAGTACTGGCCGCAGCGCTGGGCGGCGCGCGCCACCGGCTCCTGGGCCTGCCGCTTGGTGCCGACGAAGAGCACGCGGCCGCCGCCTGCGACCACGTCACGCACCGCCTGCAGGGCGCGATGCATCAGCGGCACGGTCTGGGTGAGGTCGAGGATGTGGACGCCGTTCCTGACCCCGAAGATGTAGGGCTCCATCTGCGGGTTCCAGCGCCGGGTCTGGTGGCCGAAATGGACGCCCGCCTCGAGGAGCTGGCGCATGGTGAAGCTGGGGAAAGCCATCGGTCTTGTCGTTCCTGATCCGGTTGAGCCGCCGCGGATCGCGATCCGGCGAGTAGCCGGACACCGGTGCGCGCCAAAGCGCGCGGGATGATCCGCGTGAGAGATGCCGCGTCTCTACTAGCGCTCCGCGACAAAAGCAAGCCGAGCGGCGGGGAAAATGGGCGCAGCTATATACGTCCCTTGCGGCGGTTCAACTGGAAGAGGAACGGCGCCAACAGCTTGTCGTAGACGGCCGCCGCGACCGGGCGCAGGGGCCGCGAGGCGACAAGGAGGCCCAGCCAACGATGGCGGGGCATCCGCTGCCAGATCAGAATGAAGGCGTCAACGCCGACGTGCAGCGTGCCCGATTCGTCGAGCGCGTGCAGCCGGCGCCGGGCGGCCTCGCGGGCGATGCCGAAGCGCGCCAGCGCCTCCGGCTCGGCGGCGAGGTCGAGCCAGCGCACCCGGCTCCCGTCGGGCCCGCCCTTGTAGTGTTCGATCTCGCGCCGGCAGATCGGGCAGGCGCCGTTGTAGTAGCAGACCGGCCTCTCGAGGGTTTCGGTCGTCATGGCGTTCCTTTCACGGACGGCGGCAGCATCAGTCCGGCAAGCGCTTGACCCGACAGGAACGCCGCCTCGATCTTGCCGCCGAGGCACCAGTCGCCGCAAAGTCCGAGGCCGGCGGCCTGGTCGAAGAAAGCCGCCGCGCCGGCCGGCTCGGTGACGAGCGCGTAGCGCCAGCGGTGGGCCATCTGCGCCACCGGCGCGGCCGCCGATCCCGTGACCTCACGGAAGGCGGCGAGCAGCCGGGTTGCCACCGTCTCCGCCGGGTCCTCGAGGTGCGCCGTCGACCATTCGGGCGAGGCGTGCACCGTCCAGCTGTCGAAGCCCTCGCGGCCGGGCTTGCTCGTGTTACGCGCGATCCAGGCAACGGGACCACCTTCGAGCGGCCGGGCATCGAAGCCGGCGAGCTCGAGCGGCGGGTCGAAGGCCAGCATCAAGGCCCAGCAGGGGGCCATGACGGCCCTCCCGGCAGCGGCCACGAGCTCCGGCGGCGCGCCGTCCCCTGCCGTCGCCAGAAGCGCCCGGGCCTGGGGTGCCGGGTTTGCCAGCACGACGGCTCGGAACGGGCCCTGCCTTGCGCCGTCCGCCGCCGTCAGCCACCAGTCGGTGCCGGCCCGCTCCAGCCGCTCGATGCGACAATCGGTCCGCACCGGCACCTCGGCCAGGAGCTGCTTGAACGGCGTGGCCATGCCCGGCCGGCCGACGTAGACCGGCCGCTCGTCCAGCTCGGCCGCGGGCCAGCGGGCGACGGTGCCGGCGACGATGCCGGCCTCGAGCAGCTTCCGCAGGATCGGGTCCCGCGGCCGGATGAACTGCGCGCCGTGATCGAACACGGCCCCGTCGCGGCGGCGCTGCACCAGTCGGCCGCCGATCGAGCGGCCCTTGTCGAAGACGGTCACCCGGCGGCCCGCCTCGGCCAGGCCACGGGCGCAGATCGCCCCGGCGACGCCTGCGCCGATGACGGCAATCTCCTGGGTCATGGGTCGTCTCCGCTGGCCGCGAGGAGGGTCGCCGCTCGTGCGAGCAGCGTTTCCCGGTCGGCGGTGAAATCGCTCTCGACCCACGCCTTTTCCAGCCGCCGCAGGCAGTCGCCCATGGCGGGCCCCGGCTGCAGCCCGAGCGCCACGAGGTCGCGGCCGGCCACCGGCGGCCCGACCGGCGCGAAGGCGTCGACCACGGCGAGAGCGGCGCGCAGCGCCGGTGCCGCGTCGTCGTGCTCGCTCAGAGCCGCGGCCAGCATCAGCCGCCGGCGGCAGCGCTCCTTGCCGGCCTGGCGCTGGCCGTCGCTGCCAAGGGCGTAGGCGAGCCGGCGCAGTCCGGCGGGCTCGAGATCGAGCGGCGGCAGCTCGGCGGTGGCGAGATCGACGAGGGCGGCGCGCTCCCGATTGGCGAGGCGTAGGCGGTCGGCGACCGCGGCGGCATCGGCCCGACCGCGCACCAGGCTCGCCAGCCGGACGATCGGCCCGGCCTCCGGTGCCGCCGCGAGGAGTCGGCCCAGGGCCGCGCGGTCCGGCTCGGCGCCGATGATCTCCTGCCAGACACCCGTCTCCTGCATCAGCGCCAGGCTCGCCTCGACGTTGCGGCCCATGAGCAGCTTCAGGAGCTCGGCCCTGAGCCGCTCGCCCGAAAGCCGGTCGAGCCCCTGCCGCTCGGCTGCGAGCGCCGCCAGCGTCACGGCCGGCGGCTGCTCGCGGCCGAACCGGGCGAAGAAGCGAAAGAAGCGCAGGATGCGGAGATAGTCCTCGCGAATCCGGGCAACCGGTTCGCCGACGAAGCGGATGCGGCCCTCGGCCAGGTCCTGACGGCCGGCGAAGGGATCGAACAGACGGCCGTCGCGGTCGCAGCTCATGGCGTTGATGGTGAAGTCGCGCCGCGCCGCGTCGGCCAGGAAGCAGTCGGTGAAGGCGACGGTGGCGCGCCTGCCGTCGGTGGCCAGGTCCTGGCGCAGCGTGGTGATCTCGTAGTCGCGACCGTCCGCGATCGCGGTGACGGTGCCGTGCGCGAGGCCGGTCGGGATCGTGCGGATGCCGGCCCGGCGGAGAAGGGCGATGTTGCGCTCGGGCGCCACGGGCGTGGCGATGTCGAGATCGACCATGTCGAGCGAGGGATCGAGCAGCGTGTCACGGACGCAGCCGCCGACGAAGCGGACGCCCTGGCCGTCCGCCTCGAGCGCGTCGAGCACCCGACGGGAGGCGTTCGCCAGGAGCCAGCGCGCGCCGGCCAGCGGGGGGTCGTCAGTCGTCACGTGCGGGTGCCGGCTCTGCTGGCGCGGGCTCGGCGGACGGCGTCCGCGGATCATCCGCCGGGCGGCGCACCTCGCCCGGCACGATCCGGCCGTCCTCGATCCGGGGCGGCACGTAGTCGCCCCCCCGTTCCCAGCCGCCCGTCAGCGCCAGGGTCACAAGGCTGACGCTCACCAGGGCGAGGCCGGCCGCACTCAGCACGAACCATGGCGTGCTCTGCAGCAGCGGTTGCCCGCGCGTCACGAGGTAGCGATAGGTGAAGAAGCCGACGAACGGCAGCAGGAACGGCAGGATGTAGAAGAGCAGGATGCGCAGCATGTCGAGACGAGATCCGCGGGAGCTTCGGGAACGGCGGCCCCGACCGTCGCTCAGCCAGTGAGCGTGCGGGCGAAGTTGACGAGGATACCGGCGGTCGCACCCCAGATGTAGCGGTTCTGGTAGGGCAGAACAAAGAAGTGCCGGCGCTCGCCGTTCCTCAGATAGGAGTCGCGGCGGTGATTGGCAGGCTCCAGCACGAAGGCGAGCGGCACCTCGAAGACATCGGCGACCTCGGCCGGATCGGGCCGCCATGCTGTGGGCGGCTCCGCCACCCAGCCGATCACCGGGTAGATGCGAAAGCCGGTCACCGTGTCGTACGCCCCGAGGCTGCCGACCACGTCGACGCGCTCCGGTGCGAGGCCGATCTCCTCGTCGCTCTCGCGCAGGGCGGTGGCCACGGCGCTGATGTCGTCGATCTCCATCCGCCCGCCCGGCAGGCTGATCTGCCCGGCATGGGCGTTGAGGTGGGCGGCCCGGGTGGTGAGCACGATGGTCGGGCCGGCTGGCCGTTCGAGCAGGGCGATCAGCACCCCTGCCGGGGTCGGCCGCGAAGTCACCTCCAGCGGCCGGGCCTCGTCGCCGGCCACGAGCCAGGGCGCCTGCTCGGTCATGGCGTCCCGCAGCCGCTCGCGCAGGCGCTCGGCATCCCAGGGAGGTGCCGCGGATGTGGTCATCAGGACCCGATCCACCCGAGGTCGAAGCGCCGGCCGGCGCTGCGCACGAAGAGGTGGGTGCCGCTCTGGTCCGGCTCGGCGATGTCGACCAGGTGGTAGAAGACGGGCCGCAGCAGCCGCGCCTCGAGGGCGAGACGACCGGGCTCGGCCGGGCGGACCACAACGTAAGGGACCGCGGCCGCACCGTCCGCCGCCGACGCCCGCATCGTCAGGGGGTGACGGGCATCGAGCGGCACCCACGCGTCGAGATTGGTCCGCAGGCGGATCAGCTGGTCGGGTCCCGGCCGGTCCACGGCGAGCTCGACGATGGTGAACGGCACGTCCGCCACCTCGACCCGGCCGGCCTCCACGGGCGTGGCCAGCCAGTAGCTGCCGTCCGGCGCGCGATGCAGCGCCGTTGCGAACAGCCTGACCAAGGCCGGCCGCGGGATGCGCGAGCCCTGGTAGTGCCAGACGCCCTCGGCATCGATGCGCATGGTGAACTGGCTGGCGTCTGCCGGATCCCGGGTGAGCTCGGCCAGCCGTGTGGCGATGTCGAACGGTCGCCTCAAGGCGTCGCGCCCGCCCCGGCGATGCCGAGCCGGCTCGACCCGTGGTCGGGTGCCGCTCGCCCAGCGGGTGCCTTTCGCCGCATCGCCCCCTTGCCTTCCCTCCAGCGTCATGCAGTTATGGATCAACTAGGGTTTGATTGTCGCGTCCGCCAGTTGATATCGAGCGTGTCGGCTGGTGCGGCCGGCTGGGGCCTCCCGACGGGCGGCAGGTGCCTGTCTGTGACGGCCGGCAGTGGTGGCCAAGTCCCGAGCTCGAAGGATGAGCGGTTTGAGCGAGACGTCGACCACGGAGCTGGAGCGCGAGATCGACCTCACGATCGAGCGCCTGGGTGCCATCAAGACCGAGATCGGCCGGGTGATCTTCGGCCAGCAGGCGGTGGTCGAGGAGGTGCTGATCACGCTGCTGGCGGGTGGCCACACGCTGCTCGTCGGCGTGCCGGGCCTCGCCAAGACCAAGCTGGCCGAGACCCTCGGCCGCGTCCTGGGGCTGTCCGAGAAGCGCGTGCAGTTCACGCCCGATCTCATGCCGGGGGACATCATCGGCTCGGAGGTGCTCGAGGAGGACTCGGGCGGCCGACAGCACTTCCGCTTCATCGAGGGGCCGATCTTCACCCAGCTCCTGATGGCGGACGAGATCAATCGCGCCAGCCCGCGGACCCAGGCGGCGCTCCTGCAGGCGATGCAGGAGCGCAAGGTGACCGTCGCCGGCCACGACCATCGCCTGCCGGCGCCCTTCCATGTCCTGGCGACGCAGAACCCGATCGAGCAGGAGGGCACCTACCCGTTGCCCGAGGCGCAGCTCGACCGCTTCCTGATGCAGGTCAATATCGACTACCCGTCGGCCGAGGCGGAGCGGCAGATGATGATCGCCACCACCACCGGCAGCGAGGCGCAGCCGGCCCAGGTGATCGACGGGGCGAGCCTCATGGCGATGCAGGCCCTGGTCCGGCGGCTGCCGGTGAGCGAGGGGCTGGTCGAGGCGATCCTCGCCCTGGTGCGTGCCGGGCGGCCCGAGAGCAGCACGGTCGAGGGCGTGCGCGAGCAGGTGGCCTGGGGTCCCGGGCCGCGCGCCAGCCAGGCGCTGATGCTGGTGACCCGGGTGCGGGCGCTGCTCGACGGCCGCCTCGCCCCGTCGCTCGAGGACCTGAGGGCCCTGGCGGCACCGGTGCTGCGGCACCGCATGGCCGTCACCTTCGCCGCCCGCGCCGACGGCATCGACGTCGACGACGTGATCGAGCGGCTGATCCGGCAGGTGGGATGACAGGGCGACCGCCGGTGAGCATCGAGCCCGGCACCGCGCGACGGGTGCGTGGCGAGGCGGAGCAGCTCGGGGCCCGGCTGCCCGGGCTCCTGGTCGAGGCCGAGCGGGTGGCCGCCACGGTCAGCCAGGGTGTCCACGGGCGGCGGCGAACGGGGCTCGGCGAGACCTTCTGGCAGTACCGGCAGTACCAGCCGGGCGATCCGGCGGGGTCCATCGACTGGCGCCAGTCGGCCCGCTCGCGCCATCTCTTCATCCGCGAGCAGGAGTGGGAAGCGGCCGAAAGCGTCTGGCTCTGGTCGGACCAGTCGGCGTCGATGCACTACCGCTCCCGGACGAACTGGCCCACCAAGCGCGACCGGGCGCTGGTGCTGTCGATGGCGCTGGCGGGCCTGCTGGTCCGCGCCGGCGAGCGGATCGCCGCCCTCGGCAGCGCCGAGCGAGCGCGCGGCGGGCAGTACGGCTTCAACGTCGTCGCCCAGCGCCTGCTCGAGAACGCGACGTCCGCCACCTCGCTGGCGCCGCAGCAGGAGCTGCCGCGCCACGCCCGACTGGTCCTGCTCTCCGACTTCCTCGAGACGCCGGACGAGCTCGGCCGGCGGTTCGCGCAGCTCAACGCCTCGGGCGCGCAGGTGTCGCTGCTGCTGATCGCCGATCCGGCCGAGGCGGCGCTGGATTTCCACGGCCGCGTGCTGTTCGAGGGCCTCGAGGGCGAGGGGCGCACCCTGATCGGCAATGTCGCGACCATCCGCGAGCGCTACCGCGACCTCTACCGGGCGCATCGCGGCTATCTCGCCGATCTCGCCCGGAAGAACGGCTGGCAGCTGGGGACCCACCACACCGACCGATCGGCCGAGAGCGGGCTGCTGACGTTGTACCAGATGCTGGCCCCGCGTGCGGCCGGGCGGCACTGACCATGCTGTCGCTCGGCCCCCTCGCCTTCGTGCAGCCCTGGCTGTTGTTGGGCCTCCTCGCTCTGCCGGCGATCTGGCTGCTGCTCCGCCTGACCCCGCCGGCGCCGCGCCAGGTGAGCTTTCCGCCGCTCGCCCTCCTGCTTCGGCTCGTGGCCCCGGAGGAGACGCCGGCGCGGACCCCCTGGTGGCTGCTGCTGCTTCGCCTGGCGATCGCCGCACTCATCATTCTCGCCCTGGCCGGTCCCGTCCTGAACCCGGCGCCGCAGCTCGGCGGCCAGGGGCCGGTGCTGCTGGTCGTCGACGACGGCTGGGCCGCGGCCCCCAACTGGCAGCGGCGGATCGACGCCGCGCGCGAGCTGCTCGAGCAGGCCGAGCGCGACAGCCGGCCGGTGATCGTGCTGCGAACCGCACCCGACGGCCGCGAGGCGCCGCTCGAGCCGCGGCCGGCGCGCGAGATCCTGGAGGGCCTGCCGGGCTGGCAGGCCCAGCCCTGGCCGGTGGACCATGACCGGGCGGCGCGGCGCCTGCTGGCGCTCGGGCTGGATGCCGCCCGGCCGATCTGGCTCGCCGACGGCATCTCCGACCGCGAGGCGCACGCGACGGCCACCCTGGCGCTGGGCGAGGCGCTGACAGCTTTGGGCGACGTGCAGATCATCGCCGATCCGCCGGCCGAGCGAGCGCTGCTGCTCGCCCCCGGCGAACTCGGCCAGACCCTGCAGGCGGTGACCGTGACGCGGCCGACGAGCGACACGCCCTGGCCCGCCGAGCTGGTCGCCGTGGGCCCGGCGGGCGAGGTGCTCGGTCGCTTCGCCGTGCCGGACGATGCGCCGGGCACCACGGTGGCGGTAGACCTCGAGCTGCCGCTCGATCTGCGCAACCGCATCGCCCGCCTCGAACTCACCGGTGGCCACGGCATCGGCGGTGTTCTCTTGTTCGACGAGCGCTGGCGCCGCCGGACGGTGGGGATCGCCGCCGACCAGGCCGCGATGACCGACCAGCCGCTGCTGGCCGAGCCCTATTTCGTCGAGCGCGCCTTGTCGCCGTTCGCCGAGATCCGCCGCGGCCGGATCGCCGATCTCGTCGAGGCGCCGCTGTCGCTCCTGGTGCTCACCGACAGGGGGCGGCTCGACGCTGCCGAGGAGGCGGCGTTGACCGCGTGGGTGGAGCGCGGCGGCGTGCTGCTGCGCTTCGCCGGGCCGCGCCTCGCCGGCATGGATCCCGACGGGCTCGCGGTCGGCTCCGGCGGCGACACCGAGGCGGATGCGCTGCTGCCGGTGCCGCTCCGCTCCGGCGACCGTCAGCTCGGCGGGGCGCTCTCGTGGTCGGAGCCGCTGCCGCTGGCGCCCTTCGCGCCGGACGGGCCATTCGCCGGTCTCTCGGTCAGCGAGGAGGCCCTGGTCTACCGCCAGGTGCTGGCCGAGCCGGGTCCGGGCCTTGCCGACGCGACGCTGGCGAGCCTCGTCGACGGCACGCCGCTCGTCACCGGCCGCCAGCTCGGCGAAGGCCGGGTCGTGCTCTTCCACACCACGGCCAACACCAGCTGGAGCAGCCTGCCGCTGTCCGGCCTCTTCGTTGACATGATGCGGCGGGTCGCCGACATGGGCGTCGGCGCGGGCAGCCGCCTGGAGGGTCTGGTGCGCGCCGATCGCGTGCTGGCGGCCGATGGCAGCCTGGTCGAGCCGCCGGCCGACCTGCAACCGCTGGAGGCGGCCGTGCTCGCCGAATCCCCCGTCGGCCCGGCCGCCCCGGCCGGTCTCTACACGCCCGCCGGCCAGCGTGCCGGCGGCGACGCGAGCGAGCGCGGGCGCGTGGCGCGCAACCTGCAGGAGACGGTCGACCGGGTCGATGCGTTCGATCTCCTGCGCGTGAGCCGCACCGTGGATCCCTACCGAGTGGGCGACGAACGCAATCTCATGCCGCTCCTGCTGACCCTGGCCGTGCTGCTGGCACTCGCCGACCTCGTGCTCTCCTTCGTGTTGCGTGGCCTCGTGCCCCGGCTAACCGGGATCGGCCGCAGCGTCCGGACCGGTGCCGGGACGGCGGCGGTCCTCGCCCTGATCCTGGCCGCTACCGGGACCCCGGCAGCACGCGCCCAGGCGGCTTTCGACGAGGCGCGCATCGTCGACCTCACGATGGAGACGCGGCTCGCCTATGTACGGACCGGATTGCCCGAAACCGACGAGCGCAGCCTGCGCGGCCTGATCGGCCTCGGCCGGGTGCTGGAGCAGCGCAGCTCGATCGAGACCGGCCTGCCGGTGGCGGTCGACCCGGCGGTCGACGAGCTGGCCCTCTTCCCGCTGCTCTACTGGCCAGTGCCGCCCGAGCATCCGCAGCTCGGCGAGAACGCGCTCGACCAGGTCGAGACCTACCTGCGCCAGGGCGGCATGGTGCTGTTCGACACCGGTGACGGCGGCCGCCTGCTGCCGGGCCAGGAGATCCGCGGCCCGGGCGAGCGCCGGCTGGCGGAGCTCCTGCGCGGGCTCGACCTCTCGCCGCTCGAGCCGATCAGCGAGGATCACGTGCTGACCCGCTCCTTCTACCTGATGCAGGACCTGCCCGGCCGCTATGCCGGCCGCCAGGTCTGGGTCGACCAGCAGCCGCAGAGCGTCAATGACGGGGTGTCGAGCGTCATCATCGGCGCGCACGACTGGGCCGGCGCCTGGGCCGAGGACGACTACGGCCGCACCCTCTACCCCGTGGTGCCCGGCGGCGAGCGGCAGCGCGAGATGGCGCGCCGCTTCGGCGTCAACCTCGTGATGTACGCGCTGACCGGCAACTACAAGACCGACCAGGTGCACATCCCGGCGCTCCTGGAGCGGCTCGGCCAATGATGGAGAGCAGCCTCGTCTTCCAGCCGCTGCTGCCGCTCTGGCTGCTCGCCACGCTGGCCGCCGCCTTCCTGCTGCTCCTCGGCTTCGGGCTGTGGCGCGGCGCGCGCGGCACGCTCTGGCGCGCCCTCTTCGCCTCGCTCCTGCTCCTGGCGCTGGCCGGCCCACAGCTCCTGCGCGAGGAGCGCCGGGCGCTCGACGACATCGTCGTGGTGATCGAGGACGAGAGCCCGAGCCAGCGGATCGCCGACCGGCCCCAGGTCACCCGCGAGTCCGCCGATGCGCTGGTCGAGCGGCTCGAGGGCATGAGCGGGGTGAACGTCCGCCGCTTCGTCATGGATGGCAACAGCCGTCGCGGCACCGACCTCTTCGCCGTCCTGCGCGACCGCCTGGCCGAGGTGGACCGCGACCGGCTGGCCGGGATCGTGGCGCTGACCGACGGGCGGATCCACGACGCCCCGGCGGCGGCCGAGGACTGGCCGCTGGAGGCACCTTTCCACGTGCTGCTGACCGGCCGGCCGGACGAGCTCGACCGGCGGCTGATCGTGGAGCAGGCACCCTCCTTCGGCGTGGTCGGCGAGCCGCTGCCGGTCACGGTTCGCGTCGACACGACGCCGGAGGCGGCGGATGACGGCGGCCCCCTGCCGCTCGCCGTGTTTCGCGACGGCGAGCCTTTCGCCGAGCTCCTGGTCGCCGAGGGCGAGCCGGTCGAGATCGAGCTCGTGCTGGAGAACGCCGGGCCGACCGTCTTCGAGTTCCAGACGCCGGTGATGGCGGGAGAGCTGACGGCGCTGAACAACCGCCAGGCGGTCACGGT
This sequence comes from uncultured Geminicoccaceae bacterium, assembly GCA_964460465.1. Lineage (GTDB taxonomy): Bacteria > Pseudomonadota > Alphaproteobacteria > Geminicoccales > Geminicoccaceae > SLRI01. The sequence goes on from CAYWSB010000009.1 coordinate 42,058, forward strand.
CAACGGCATTCGCGACCGGCTGCGCGTGCTCCTCGTCTCCGGCCAGCCCTATCCGGGGCTCCGGGTCTGGCGCAACCTGCTCAAGGCCGACCCCGCGGTCGATCTCGTGCACTTCACCATCCTGCGCCCGCCCGAGAAGCAGGACGGCACGCCGATCCGCGAGCTGGCGCTGATCGCCTTTCCCAGTCGCGAGCTGTTCGAGGTCAAGCTCAACGAGTTCGACCTGATCATCTTCGACCGCTACTCGCGCCGCGGCCTGCTGCCGCTTGTCTATCTCGACAACGTCGCCCGCTACGTCGAGGAGGGCGGGGCGCTGCTCGAGGCGGCGGGGCCCGAGTTCGCCGAGCCGCACAGCCTCTACCGCACGCCGCTCGCCCGGGTGCTGCCCGGCCGCCCGTCGGGCGAGGTCTACCAGCGCGGCTTCCGCCCGACCGTGACCGAGTTCGGCGACCTGCACCCGGTGACGTCCGGGCTGAAGAGCGAGGCCGAGAACGGCGAGTGGGGGCGGTGGTTCCGCCAGGTCGACGTGGAGGCGCCCGGGGCGCAGGTGCTGATGACCGGTGTCTCGGACCGGCCGCTCCTGGTGCTGCAACGGGTCGGCGAGGGCCGGGTCGCCCAGCTCCTCTCCGACCATGCCTGGCTCTGGCAGCGCGGGCTCGACGGCGGCGGGCCGCAGGCGACGCTGCTGCGCCGGCTGGTGCACTGGCTGATGCGCGAGCCGGAGCTGGAGGAAGAGGCGCTGCGCGCCATCGCGGTGGGCCAGGGGCTCAGGCTCGAGCGCCAGTCGCTGAGCGCCGAACCGGTCGAGGTGGCGGTGACCGCCCCGTCGGGCGAGCGCTTCACGGTGACCCTGGACCCGGTCGCGGACGGGCTGGCCGTGGCCGAGATCGAGGCGGCCGAGGACGGGCTCTACCGGGTGCAGCACGGCAGCCACCTGGCCTTCGCCACGCCCCGGCCGATCGCCCCGGTCGAGCTCGCCGACATGACCGCCACGGCCGAGGTCCTGGCCCCGATCGCCGCGGCAACCGGTGGCGCCGTCACCTGGCTCGCCGAGCGCGGCCTGCCGGATGTCCGCCGGGTCGAGGCCGACCGCCGGGCGGCCGGCGCCGGCTGGATCGGCCTCGAGCGCAACCGTGCCTACACCGTGGAGGGGCTCACCCAGACGCCTCTGCTGCCACCCTGGCTCGCCGCCGTGCTGCTGCTCGGCACGGCCGCCATGGCCTGGTGGCGTGAGGGGCGGGCCTGAGCGCAGCTTGCGAAAATCGCCGAACCCGGTCACCTAGGCAGGCCGACCGGGGGATCGACCTCCAGCCGGAGACATCAAGCAAAGGGGGACGCTCGACCATGCCGACGCTTCGCGCTACCGCAATCGCCGTCACGCTGCTGGCCACGGGCAGCGTGACGGCTCTGGCCGCCGACCCGATCGAGACCCGCAAGGCCATCATGATGTCGGTGGGGGCAGCCGCCAAGATTTCCGGTGACATGGCCAAGGGTGAACTCGCCTTCCACCCGGATGTCGCCATGGCAGCCCTGACGACCTTTGCGGCGGCCGGCCGCAGCTTCCACACTTTCTTCCCGGCAGGCAGCGAGTCCGGCGGCGAGACGAGGGCGATGGACACCGTCTGGTCCGACAATGCGGGCTTCGTCGCAGCGTCCGAGAAGCTCGCGGCCGACGCCAGTGCGGCTGTTGCGACGAAGCCGGCCGACGTCGAGGCCTTCCGCGCCGCCTTTGCCGGCATCGCCCAGAACTGCAGCGCCTGCCACGAAAAGTACCGGGTCTCCCGCAACTGATGGCATTTCGCTGGCTTCTCGCCACCGCCGCGATCCTGGTCGCGGCGAGTGGTGCGGGTTTTTGGTGCCTGACGGCACCGCAGCGCTACGCTGCCGTCGATCTGCCGGCGCGCGAGGCGAACCTCGCCAACGGCGAGACGCTGTTCTGGGCCGGCGGCTGCGCTTCGTGCCACGCCGCCCCGGACGCCCGGGGCGACGATCTCTTGCGGCTCGTCGGCGGGCGGGTGCTGGTCACGCCCTTCGGGCGGTTCCACGTGCCGAACATCACGACCGATGCGGGGAGCGGCATCGGCGGCTGGTCCGATGCCGACTTCGTCGCCGCCATGCGGCAGGGCGTGTCGCCGGACGGCCGCCACTACTATCCGGCCTTCCCCTACACCTCCTACGTCCGGATGCCGGTCACGGACGTGCTCGACCTCAAGGGGTTCCTCGACACGCTGCCGGCCGAGGCGAGCACGGTGCCCGACCACGAGCTCGGCTTTCCCTTCTCCATCCGCCGCGGCATCGGGCTCTGGAAGCGGCTGCATCTGAAAGAGGGGCCGGTGCTCGCCGTCGACGAGGCCGACCCGGCACTCGTCCGAGGCCGCTACCTGGTGGAGGGCCCCGGCCATTGCGGCGAATGCCACACCCCGCGCGACGGCACTGGCGGGCTCGACCTCGCCCGCTGGCTGGCCGGCGGCCCGGCGCCCGAGGGCGAGGGCCGGGTGCCGAACATCACCAGCGGCGACGGGGGTATCGGCGGCTGGTCGGTGCGCGACATCACCTATGCCCTGGAGAGCGGCTTCACCCCGGAATACGACACGCTGGGCGGCTCGATGGCCGCCGTTCAGGCCAACATGGCGCGGCTGCAGCCCGCCGATCGAGAGGCCATCGCCGCCTATCTCAAGGCGGTCCCGCCGCTGCCCCGCACGCCCTGAGGCCGGCTCGGCCGACGCCCGGCCGCTTGAACGGCAGCCGCCGCGACCTACCCTTGCGGCTGGTGGCGGCAGCCAGCCGCGGCCCCCGATCAAGCACGGAGCGCACCCGCATGCCCGCCTCGACCCCGCCCGGTGCGCCGCTCGACGCCGTGGTGATCGGCGCCTCGGGCGGCATCGGCGCCGCCTTCGTGGACCACCTGGCCGCCGGGCCGACCGTCGGCCGGATCATGGCGCTGGCGCGCTCACCGGTCCGGCACACCGACCCCAAGGTCTCGACCGGCGTGATCGACATCGGCGACGAGGCCAGCATCGCGGCGGCGGCGGCGGCGGCGAGGGAGTCGTTCGGCGAGGTCGACCTCGTTCTGGTCGCGACCGGCATCCTGCACGGGCCGGGCGTGCAGCCGGAGAAGACCTGGCGCCAGCTCTCGGCCGAGGCGATGCTGGAGACCTATCGCGTCAACACCCTCGGTCCGGCGCTGGTCGCCAAGCATTTCGTGCCGCTGCTACCGCGCCAGGGCCGGGCGGTGTTCGCAGCCCTCTCGGCCCGGGTGGGCTCGATCACCGACAACGGCCTCGGCGGCTGGCACAGCTACCGGGCGTCGAAGGCGGCCCTCAACATGCTGCTCCGGAACTTCGCCATCGAGCTCAGCCGCAAGAACCCGGACGCGGTGGTCGTTGGGCTGCATCCCGGCACCGTCGACAGCGCACTTTCCCGGCCGTTTCAGCGCGGCGTGCCCCCCGGCCGGCTGTTTCGCCCGGCGGACGCCGCGGCGCGCCTGCTCGCCACCCTGGACGGGCTCACCGGCAGCGACAGCGGCGGCCTCTTCGCCCATGACGGCGAGCGCCTGCCCTACTGAGCAGGCCCACCGCGCGGAAACCTGATCACACCCTGAGGTCGAGCTTGGCACCGCGCCCGGGTGGAGGTCGCATCGCCGCCGCGTCGCGGCCGGGCTCGGCCAGATCGGGCCGCGCGGTGCGATCCACGGCGGCCGCCGTCTGCCGGGCCGCGGCAGCGCGGTCGACGGCAGTCCGTTCCGCCGCCGCCCGGCGCTCCGCGCTCGTCGGATCGCCGCCCACGTCGCCGCCGCGCCCGCTCTGCTGGCGCTGCGCGATCTCGTCCCGCGCCGTCGGCGGCAGGCCGGACGGCACGCGGCTGATCTCCATGGTCAACCCCTCGCTTCATCTTCCGTTCACGGGTCTGAACGGAAACTTAGCACAGCGGGGTTAAGGGAGGGTTACGGCCGCCGCCGGACCGGCACCCGCTTCTTCGGTTGCAGCGCGCCCAGCAGTGCCGGCACGCCGCCGCTGGCCGCGATCGCGGCACCCGTGACGAACAGCGCCGGCGATTCCTTGCCGGTCTCGAGCAGCAGGAAGGCCTCGCCGGCGAGCAGGAGGGCGCCGATCCAGACGCTGACGACGACCAGCGAGATCCACTGGCGCGCGTGTCTGCGGGTGGTCCAGGCCGGTGGTGTGTCGGCGTCGAAGCGGGACGAGACCCAGCTCGTGAGGAAGGCGGCGGCGGCGACGGCGATGCCGGCCGGGATGGCGAAGTTCATGGTCGACGACCCGAAGCTCGGACCCGCAGCCGCCCCTCGCGAGGCCGGCCAGGGGCCACGACATGGGACGTGCGGACGAGCTTACGTAGGACGTCGCAGGGCCGTGCCGGAGCTGCGCTTCTTGCAGGGCTGGCAGACGAGCCATGGCGAAATCGCCGGGGCTGGACGCGGTGGTGCCGGCTGGCGCTCGTGGCGCGGACGGAACGCGACGCGGCTCGGCCCCGCACGCAACGGGTGGACGCCTTTGAGTAGATGCTCGCTGGATGGAAAACGACTTTTCGGCTATACTTGGCGGTCGAATGCGGCAAGGCGGGCGGCTCGCGATCCGCCGCATGGAAGGACGGACAACAGCATGAGCGACGACAGCGTGTCTCCGGGGCTCAACGAGCCCGTCGTCCCCTTCGATCCCACGGGTGCGCGCGGCGCCAGGCGGAGCGAGCCTCCGGCTGCGGCACCGGAGCAGCCGGGCGGTGCCGAGATCAGGAAGGGTGCCGAGGATCCGCTGGGCGACCCGGTCCGGCAGATCCACATCTGCACCGACCGCTTCATCATCTACTCGATCGAGAGCGCCGCGGGCGAGATCCGCCGACCGCGCTACTTCCTGCGCGGCACCTACGAGGCCGCCGAGCAGTTCCGCCAGCGGCTCAACGGGATCGCCGCGGACCTCAACCGGATCAACGACCTCATCGTCGGGATGCGGCCGGACAACCTGACGCTGCCCTTCTATCGCCGGCACTACGAGTCGCTGGTCGAGCGGGCGCGCGAGCACCAGGCGCAGGCGATGCAGCAGGCGTTCGAGGGCCACGGCGAGGCGGCGAGGCAGATTCTCGCCGAGTTCCGCAACGAGATCGAGCACTGCCGCGACAGCCGCAACAAGATGCGCTACATCCTGGCCAACGCGCTGTCGCTGATCATTCTGCTCTTCTTCTGGTACGCGCTGCGCGAGCCCAGTGCCGGCGCCGGCACGATCGGCAAGCTGCTGGGCAGCGCGATCCCGACCGGTGTCGGTCAGACCGCGGTGCGGCCCATCGACATGCTGGCACTGGGTGCCATCGGCGCGTTCTTCTCGGTGTCGATCGGCATCAACAAGCTCAAGATCGACAACGCGATCACCATCCCGGAGATGCTCTATGCGGGCTTCGTCCGCATTCTGATCGGGGTGATCGGTGCCGGCGTCATCTTTCTCCTGATCTTCGGCGGCTGGATGCTGACTGCGGTGAGCGAGAGCTACCAGCTCTGGAGCTATGCGCTCTTCGCCTTCATCGCCGGGTTCAGCGAGCTCCTGGTCCCCAACGCGCTGAAGCGGGCGGAGGAGACGGTGTTGGTCAAGGCGCCGACGGGCCGGCAGGCGCCGCAAGCCGCGCCACCCGCGGGCGACGCTGCCGGCCGCGAGCCGCCGGCCGACGGGCGGGGCTGAGCCGGCTCAGGTCCAGCCGCCGTCGGCGACATACTGCTGGTTAGTCATGCAGCCGCTGTCGTCCGACGCGAAAAAGAGGATCACCCGGGCGATCTCGTCGGGGTAGAGCTTGCGCTTGAGGCACTGCCGGGTCATCAGCTCCTGCTCGCCCGCCGCATCGAGCCAGAGCGTCTGCTGCCGCTCGGTCATGATCCAGCCGGGGGCCACGCAGTTGACGCGGATGTTGTCGGGGCCGAAGTCCCGGGCCTGGCCGCGGGTCAGGCCGACCACGGCCGACTTGGCGGCCGTGTACGCGTGCATGCCGCCCTGGCCGGCGAGCCAGCTGGTCGAGCCGAGATTGACGATCGACCCGCCGCCGGCCCGCTTCATCATCGGCTGCACCGCCTGGGCGGCGAAGAACTGGTGCTTGAGGTTCATGGCGATGCGGTCGTCCCAGTACTCGGGGGTGACCGTGTCGAAGGCGTGGCGGTCGTCGCGGGCGGCGTTGTTGACCAGGATGGTGATGTCGCCGTTGACCCGGGCGGCCTCGGCCACCGCATCGCGCAAGGCCTGGATGTCGCGCAGGTCGGCCTCGAGGAAGAGCGGCTTGGCGTGCCCCGCCGCCTCGACCGCGGCGACCGTCTTCAGGCTAGCCTCCCGGTCGAAGTCGATGAAGGCGACCTTGCTCTTCTGCGCCGCGAAGGCCAGCACCGTGGCGGCGCCGATGCCGGAGCCGCCGCCGGTGATCAGGACGGAGCGGTCCTCCAGGCTCGGATAGGTCGCGAAGCGTGGCATGTGATGGTGCTCCTCCCTGAAGGCGACGCCGCTTCCCTGCGGCGTCGCGGGCTTACAACGGAGCGGCCACCCGTGCCAAGGCCATTGCCCGAGCGATGGCCTACTCGGCCTTGGCGAGGTCGGTGAGGTCCAGCCCCTGCCAGGCCTCGATGACGATGGCATCGGTCAAGAGCGCGTCGAGGTCGACCGGGCCGGCGAGCGCCTTCTGCTCCTCCTCGCCGAGTTGCAGGAAGGTCATGTAGGTCTCCCACGCCGCCGGGATCGGGGTGCCGTGCTGGGTCACGCTCTCCGGCGCCGTGTAGTAGTCGAGGACGAGCTGCCAGAACTCGGCCGCCACCGGGTTGTCGCCGAGCGAGGCCGCGGCGTATTTCTCACGGAGCAGGTCGAAGGTGGCATCCGGGTTGGCGACGCCCCAGGCCCAGCCCTTGAGCGTGGCGCGGACCAGCTTGACCAGCGTCTCGGGGTCTTGCTCGAAGGTCTCGGCGCGCACCGCGAGGCCGTCGCCGGGGAAGGCCGCGATGGCTTCGGGGGTGATGCTGCGGACGGGAATGCCCTGGGCCGGGATCAGGAGGATGTCGCGCTTGGCCCCGGCATAGGCCTGGATGCGGCCCTCGTTGAACGAGCGGACGGTGGTGGGGTCACCCTCCCCGGCAGCGACGAAGGCCACGTCCTGGCCTTCCACCAGCCCGGTCTCGGCGAGCGACGCCCGCACCATCGGCACCTCGCCGCCGGCGAGATCGGACAGCCCGAGCGTCAGCCCCTTCATGTCGGCCATGCTTTCGATGTCGCTGTCGGCCGGCACGACGATGTCGAAGGTGTCGGGGTAGTAGACCTGATAGATCACCTTGAGCGGAAAGCCGCGCTGGCTGGTCTGCATGGCGGCCGCGGCCGAGAACACGCCGAAATCGACATTGCCAGCGGCGAGCTGGCGGGCGGCGTCGGAGCTGCCGCGGCTGTAGTTCATCTCCACGTCGAGGCCTTCCTCGGCGTAGTAGCCGTTCTCCATGGCGATGAAGAAGGGGAAGATCTGCGCCGTGGGCCCGCCCTGGGCGGTGACGCCACGCAGCTTGACGGCATCGGCGAGGGCTGCCGTGCCGGGGGCGAGGCAGGCAGCAATGGCGGCGACGAGGGCGGCCTTGCGGCCGAGGGCCAAGGGCATGGTCGGTTCCTTTGTTGCGGGAGACGGCGGGTCAGAGCTGCTTCCAGAAGACGAGGCGGTCCTCCAGCCATTCGATGAGCTGGTAGACCAGCAGCGTGAAGATCGAGAGGATCAGGATGAGCGCGAAGACGCCGGCGATATCGAGCTGGAAGTTCAAGGCGTAGATCAGGTAGCCGATGCCGGCCGAAGCACCCACGAACTCGCCGACGATCACGCCGAGCACGGCCAGGGTCCAGCAGAGCTTGACCCCGGCCATCATCGTCGGCAGCGCGTTGGGCAGGAGCAGGTAGCGGAAGGTCTGCCAGCGGCTGGCGGTGAGCGAGCGCATCAGCTTGACGGCATTGGGATCGACCGAGGAGAGGCCGGTCAACGTGTTGAGGAACATCGGAAAGAAGCTGATGACCACGGCCATCGCGATCTTGGATTCCTGGTCGAAGCCGAACCAGGTGATGAAGATCGGGGCGAGGACGATCTTGGGCGGCGCCTGCAACGCCACGAGGTAGGGGTAGATGGTGGCGCGGATCGGCCCGAACATCGCGACCCCGACGCCGAGCACCACGCCGCTCGCGAGGCCGATGGCGAAGCCCCAGGCGATCTCCTCGAGGGTCACCAGGGCATTCATCGGGAAATAGCCGGCGGTGACGACCCGGCCGAAGGCATGGAACGTCTCCACCGGCGACGGAATGATCAGCGCGTGCACCCAGCCGAATTCGGTCGCGGCCGCCCAGAAGAGGATGACGAAGACACCGAAGCCCAGTGCGAGGGCGCGGTTGATCCAGAGCTGTCGTCGCTGGCGCTGGCGCTCGCGCTCGAGGTGACGGACCACCCGGGGCTCGATCGCGGCGGCGCCGGCGCGCGGCGAAGCGTCGGTGGCGGTGGCGAAATCACTGGCGCGTGCCATGGTCGGCTCCCGGTCAAGAGGTCAGTCGTCGACGCCGAGCAGGCTGCGGATCTCGAAGACGAGATCGGCGTAGCGCTGCTCGCGCATGACGGCGGTGGCTCGCGGGCGCGGCAGGTCGACCTCGATCACGCCGGCGAGCCTGCCGGGGCGCGGCGTCATGACGAAGACGCGATCGGCCAGGAACACGGCCTCGCCGATGTTGTGGGTGACGAAGACGACCGTCTTGCCGGTCGAGGCCCAGACCCGGAGCAGCTCCAGGTTCATGGTCTCCCGCGTGAACTCGTCGAGTGCCCCGAACGGCTCGTCCATCAGAAGGACGGTGGGATCGTGAGCGAGCAGGCGGGCCAGCGCCACGCGCTGGCGCATGCCGCCGGAGAGCTCCTTGGGGTAGCGGTCCTCGAAGCCCTCGAGGCCGACCAGCGCCAGGAGCTCGCGGCAGCGCTCGGCCTGCCGCCGCTTGTCGAGGCCGAGCACCTCACCCGGCAGCGCCACGTTCTGGCGCACGGTGCGCCAAGGGAACAGCACCGACGTCTGGAACATCATGCCGATGTCGGCGCGCGGCTGGTCGAGGTCCTCGCCGGCGAGGCGGAGGGTGCCCTCGCTGCACTCGTCGAGGCCGCCGAGCAGGTTCAGGAGCGTGGACTTGCCGCAGCCGCTCTGCCCGACCAGCGCCACGAACTCGCCCGGCTCGATGTCGAACGAGACGTCGTCGAGCGCCACCAGGGGGCCGGTGGCGGTCCCGTAGACCTTGCTCAGGTGCCGTCCCTCGATCAGCGCCGCGGTCATCGGCGAACTCCGTCACAGGGATGCATGCAACATTGCACACAATCACGGGATGGAGCGTAGCAAGAACCTTGCCAGTCGCCGGGCCGGGCGAATGCGGCTCGAAACGGCCGTGCCGACCGGGCACCTGCCGCGCAAATGATCAGCGGTGTGCGTCTTTGCCGATCAAGGCCGCGGAGGCGCCCTATTCGGCGGGGGCGGCGCGTCGATTGGCGACATGGCGGCGGATCGCGCCGCCGGCCACCAGCACCCAGATGCCGATGGTGATGACGCCGAGGGTGGCGGCGATGGGGCGGTCGAAGAAGGCCAGGAGGTTGCCGTCGACCTTCATCATCGACTGCATGAAGTTGCGCTCGATCATCGAGCCCAGGACGATGCCGAGGATCGCCGGGGCCACGGGAAACCCGTTCTCCTCCATGAGGAAGGCGATCACGCCCAGGACCAGCATGATGGTGACGCCGAAGACGGTGTTGTTGATGGCGAAGGCGCCGACCATGCAGAGGACGAGAATGATCGGCATCAGCACCTCCCGCGGCACCTTGAGCATCTGGCCGTAGGACTTGATGGCGATCCAGCCGAGCGGCAGCAGCAGGAGGTTGGCGACGAAAAAGGCGATGAAGACGGCATAGAGCAGCTCGGGCTGGTAGAGCATCACCATGGGCCCGGGGTTCATCCCCTTCATGTAGAGGATGCCGATGACGATGGCGGTCACCGTGTCGCCGGGGATCCCGAAGACAAGGGCCGGCACCCAGGCGCCGCCGAGGGAGGCGTTGTTGGCGGTGCTGGCGTCGACCAGGCCCTCGGTGTGGCCGGTGCCGAACTTCTCGGGCGTCTTCGAGCTCTTCTTCGAGACGGCATAGGTGACCCAGGCGGCGATGTCGGCGCCCGCACCGGGAAGGATGCCGATGAGCGTGCCCCCCAGGCTGCCGCGCACGACGCCGAGCTTGTAGCGGCGAACGGCCTCGAGCCCGGGCTTGAAGATCGTGCCGCTCGCCTGGCGGATGGCGGCCATGCGGTCGCGGCCGCCGCTGGTGCCGAGCGCCCAGCGCAGCACCTCGGAGACGGCGAACATGCCGATCATCGCCGGGATGAAGCTGACTCCGCCCATGAGCTCGACCGAGCCCATGGTGAACCGTGGCTGGCCGGCGATGATGTCGATGCCGATGGTGGCGATGAACAGGCCGAGCAGCAGCGAGACGAGGCCCTTCAGCGGGCTGCCGGTCGAGACGAAGGCGGCACAGGTGAGGCCGAAGGTGGCGAGCCAGAAATATTCGTAGGTCGAGAAGCTGAGGGCCACCTCGGCGAGGAGCGGCGAGGTGAAGGCGAGGATCGTGGCCCCCACGAGGCCGCCGATCACCGAGCAGACCAGGCCGGTGCCCAGGCCGACATTGGCCTTGCCCTGCAGCGTCAGCTTGTGCGTCTCGTCGCAATAGGCGGCCGAGGCCGGCGTGCCCGGGATGCGCAGGAGGGCACCGGGCAGGTCGCCCGCGAAGATCGCCATGGCGGTGGTGGCGACGATGGCCGCAAGCGCCGGGATCGGCTCCATGAAGAAGGTGACGGGGACGAGCAGCGCCACGGCCAGGGTCGCCGTGAGGCCGGGCATGGCGCCGACGAAGAGGCCGAACGCGCCGGCCGCCAGCATCACGCCCAGGACGTAGGGGTCGAAGACGAGCCCGAAGGCGGTGAGGAGGACGTCGCTCATGGGCGGGTCACCAGGGCAGCCGTGGCAGGACCGTCCCGGCCGGGAGCGGCACCAGCAGCATGGCCCGGAACGCCCAGTCGGTGGCCAGCGTCACGACGAGGGTGACCACGCCGGAGGAGAGCCAGGCGCCGCCGCGGAAGCGCACCATGAGCAGCCACATCCCCAGCCCGCCGACCAGCACGAAGCCCAGGCGGTTGGCGAGGAGGATGAAGGCGAGGATCCAGACGAGCACGAGCCCGGCGTCGACGAAGCGGCCGGCCGGGATGGCGGCGAACTCGGTCCAGCCGGCGACCGCGCGGGCGCGCCAGCCCGACACCACGAGGCCGAGACCTGCCAGCACCAGGCCGATGCCGATGATCGTGGGAAAGAGGTCAGGCCCGTAGGCCTGGCCGTGGGTCGAGGGGAAGGTCCGGGCCTGCAGGACGATGGCGAGGCCGCCGAGAACGATCACGAGCCCGAGGATGGCGTCGTTGAACTTCATGGGCGGCCCCGCCCGATCGACGGCGCGCCGGGGCTACTGGGCCAGGCCGAGCTGCTGCATCACCCCGCCCAGCGCCTCGTTGCTGTCGGCCATGAACTGCCGGTAGTCGTCGGGGCCCAGAAAGACCATGCCGAAGCCGCGGCCCGTCATGAACTCGCGGAACTCGTCGCTGGCATGGATCTTCTCGAGCAGCGGCACGATGGTGTCGACCACCTCCTGCGGCATGCCGGCCGGTCCGGCGACGCCGCGCCAGGCGCCGATGCGCCAGTCGACCCCGATCTCCTGCAGCGTCGGCACGTCGGGATTGTTGGCCGCCCGCTCGGCGGCCATGATCGCCAGGCTCTTCACCCGCCCGGCATCGATCAGCGACTGCGCTTCCGGCACCGAGCAGGTGACCACGTCGACGCCGCCCGCGACCAGGTCCTGCAGGCCCGGGGCGGCACCCTCGGACGGCACCCACGGCACCCGGTCGGGCTCCATCCCCGCCGCCTGCAGCATGCCGGCCACGGCGAGGTGCCAGATGCCGCCCTGGCCGGTGCCGGAGGCGCGGTAGGTGCCGGGCGCGGCCTGGCGCATCGCGTCCAGGAATTCCTCGATCGTGTTCCAGGGCGCGTCGGCGCGGACCTGCACGCCGGCCGGATCCTCGTTGTAGAGGGCCAGGGGCGTGTAGTCCTCGTAGGTGAGATCGGTGAGGCCGGCCCAGTGCATCATGCCGATCTCGACCGTGACGATGCCGAGCGTGTAGCCGTCGGGCTCGGCCGTCGCGATCGCACTGTGGCCGACCACGCCGGAGCCGCCGGTACGGTTGACGACGTTGACCGGCACGCCCAGCTCGGGCTCCATCAGGGAGGCCAGGATGCGGGCCGTGGCGTCGGTGCCGCCGCCGGCGCCCCAAGGCACGACAATGGTGATCGGCCGGTCCGGATAGGCGGCCTCGGCGGCCCCCTGACCGAGAGCCAGAGCGGCAATCGCGGCGGCAGCGCCCAAGAGTGACCTGCGCAACATGGTCTTTAGCCCCCCAAATCGTTTGTGGATGGCTGGAGGCTAGACCAACATCGCACAGGCCGCCAGACCCGAAAGCCGCGATGCGTCATCGACCGGGCCCCCTTGCGGTCGGGCTCAGACCAGTTGCAGCAAGGCGCCCCCGGTGACGCCGTAGGCCAGCCCCAGGCCACCTCCAGCGGCCGGCGCAGGCGCGTCACGCGACGGGCCACGCCACCGGACGTGGCGATGCAGGCGAGCGTCGCCTCGACGGCGAAGGCGATCACGACGACGCCCAGCGGCGAGCCGCCGTCGCTCGCCAGGCGCCAGGCCCCGAGCACCGCGAAGCCGGCCCATGCTGCCGTGCCGATCGACGTCCCGGCGACGAAGGCCAAGGCTCGGCGCCGCTGACCGCGGGCGGCGCTGGTGCAAATGAGGTGCAAATGAAGAGCATGCTGGGGCCGAGCACGGCGAGGTGCAGGGTGAAGAGCGCGTAGATCCAGACGAGGTCCTGGAGTTGCGTCGCCGCCATTGCTGCCGCCTCCCTGGACTGCCGGTTGTGCTGGTTGGGCGTCGCGGCCTGCGGTGGCTGCGACCCGCGTGCCGTCTCGGCTGCGGAGGACCGGCCCGGCCGGCGTCGCTCAGCGCTGCGCGCTGGCCCTGTCCGCCGCCTGCCGGCGGCCGCGCGTGGCCGGGCTGCCGGTGGCTTGATGGCGCACGGGCTCGCTCGTTCCGATCACGTCCGGGCGTCGGCCACGGGTCCGCGGCGCGCCGGTCGACGGCACCGGTGCCGGCGCCGGCTGCGCCACCGCGCCCGCCCGGGCGCGCCCGGCTCCCGTTGCCGCAGCGAGCAGGGCCGCAGCGAGCAGGAAGGCGGCAGCCGGCAGCATGGCCGCGAGGAAATGGCGTCGGTCCTGCATGGTCGTCCCCCCTTTGGATCGCCGCCGGGCAGCTACGACCGGCCCGGACGTCGCCCGTCCGGCGACCGGACCCTTCCGACCGCGAGCGACGCCCCGAGAATGCGGGGGGAACGGCTAGCGATCTGTGAACATGTTCACATGGCGGTCAATCGTCGTCGGCGCTGTCGGCGATCACCTGCAACGCCGCCCGGTCGCGCACCTGGACGATGCCGCGCGACAGGCCGACCCAGCCGCGGGCGCGCCAGACGGCCAGGGTCTTCGCCACCGCCTCGCGGGTCGCCCCGGCGAAATCGGCCAGGGCCGCCTGGGAGACCGGGATGGCACCATCCGCCGGCGCCAGCTTGTCGGCGAGATGCAGCAGCCGGCGGGCGAGCCGGGTCGGCAGCGGCATGAACGATCGCTCCTCCAGCTTCTCGCTCACGAGGCGCAGCCGCTCGCAGAGCAGGTCGATGAACTGCAGCGCGAGATCCGGCTCGTGGCGGATCGCGGCCATGAGGTCGTGGCGGCGCACACGGCGCAGCCGGGCCGGGCCGAGCGCCGTGGCGCTGGCGGTGCGCTTGCCGGCGAACAGGCCGATCTCGCCGAAGATCTCGCCGGGGGTGATGATCTCGAGCGCCAGCTTGCGCCCGCCGGGCGAGATGACGTTGATCTCGATCTCGCCCGTGTCGAGGATGTAGAAGCCGTCGGCCTCGTCGCCCTGGGCGAAGAGCTGCTCGCCGGTCGCGAGGCTGACGGCCACGGCGGATCGCTCGATCGCCGCCATCAGCTCCGGCGAGACCGCGCTGAAGAATGACCGGCCCGCCGACCGGTTTTCGGATGGCATCCCCTGCATGCGCCGTCGCGCCTCCGCCGCTTTTTCTCCACCCATAATGCGACCGGCTCGGGATTGACAGCCTGATGCGCCTGCAGGGCCGGCCGAGCTCGATGCCTCGCGCGCCCGGCGTCGCCAGGACCGCGGCGAGCACGCCGGCGCCCCGGCGACGCCTTAGAAGCTGCCGAAGAGCGTGCCCACGACGATGAGGGCCACGAGTGCAATCAAGGGCATGAGGATGCCGGCGACCGCGATGTCGAGATAGGCCTCGCGGTGGGTGAGGCCGCAAATGGCGAGCAGCGTGATCACCGCCCCGTTGTGGGGCAGGATGTCGAGCACGCCCGCGGCGACCGAGGTGACCCGGTGCAGAAGCTCGGGCGCGATCCCGGCGGCGGCACCCATGGCGACATAGGTCTCGCCCATGGTGGAGAGGGCGATGCTCATGCCGCCGGACGCCGAGCCGGTCATCGCCGAAAGCAGGCTGACGCCCACCGCGAGCGAGATCAGCGGGTTGTCGCCGCCGAGATTGACCACGTAGTCCTGGATCAGCTCGAAGGCGGCGAGCGATGCGATCACCGCACCGAAGCCGACGAGGCTGGCGGTGTTGAAGATCGGCAGGAGCGAGGCGTTGGCCCCGCTGTCGAGCGAGGTCTTGAGGCCGGTGAGCCGCCGCCAGTTGAGCAGTACCAGGACCACGGTCGAGATGACCAGGGCGGCGATGACCGACCAGAGGCCGCGGACCTGGCCGATGTCGGTCTCGCCGAACAGCGGCAGGGCCAGAAAGTTCGTGTCCATCCGCGGGATCACGAGACCGGTGAAGACGAAGTTGAGAATGATGACCAGGACCAGCGGCAGCGCCGCCACGAACGGGCTCGGCAGGTCACGGGGCGGGCTTTCGACCGGCACCTCCATGAGGTCGAAGCCCTCGCCCGCACTGCGCTCCCTGAGCTCCCTGGTCGGCACGAACGGCGGCTCGTCGATGCCCGCATAGCCCTCCGCGGCGAGCGCCCGGCTGCGATACTGCAGCCAGAGCATGCCCAGCACCAGCATGATGACCCCGGTCATGATGCCGAGCCCGGGGGCGGCGAAGGCCGAGGTGCCGAAGAACGGCATGGGGATGGCGTTCTGGATCGCCGGCGTGCCGGGCAGGGCGCTCATCGTGAAGGTGAAGGCACCGAGCGCTATGGTCCCTGGGATCAGCCGCTTGGGCAGGTCGGCCTTCTTGAACAGCGCGTCGGCGATCGGGAAGACGGCGAAGGCGACGACGAACAGCGACACACCGCCATAGGTCATGACGGCACAGGCCAGCACCACCGCCAGGATCGCCTTGTCGTCGCCGAGCCGCCTGATGATGCCGTTGGCCAGCACCTCGGCACTGCCGGAATCCTCGATCAGCTTGCCGAAGATGGCGCCCAGCAGAAAGAGCGGGAAGAAGCTGGTCACGAAGCCGCCGGTGGCGGTCATGAAGATCTGGGTGTAGGTGCCGAGGATCGGCAGATCGCCCGTGGCGGCGACGGCGAGCAACGCCAGCGCCGGGGCGAGGATCAACAGGCTGATGCCGCGGAACGCCAGATACATCAGGAGGACGAGGGCGGTGGCGACGACGGCGATGCCGTACATGCTGGCTACCCGGCCCGGCGCGTCGCCGTCGGGCGCCGGCCGAGGCGCTTTCTCGGCGGCGGTGGCTCCGAGCCCTCCTCGATGACGTCCTCGATGGCCTCGACCGGCTTGAAGGTGTCGGCGAAGAGGTCGTCGAGGTCGATGCTCGAGCGCGTCCCCAGATCGTCGAAGTGGTCGTCGAGCCAGGCGCTCGCCCAGCCGCGGCCACGCTCGAAGAGATAGGTCAGGTACTCCCACTCGGCGTTGAGCTTGCTCGACGCCTCGAGGTGCTGGACCTCGTCGGCGGTGTGGATGATGTGCAGCCGCACGTCGCGGTAGCGCTCGCTCTCGAGCCCCTCGACCTCGATCAGCTGATGCAGGAGGTGGATCGACCGCAGCTCCTTGATCAAGGCCGCGTTGAAGGTGATCTCGTTGACCCGGTTCAGGATCTCGCGGGCGGTCTGGGGCAGCTCGTCGCGGCGCATCGGGTTGATCTGGACGATGACGATGTCGCGGCAGGTGGGATCGTCGACCAGGGGGTAGAGGGCGGGATTGCCGATGTAGCCACCGTCCCAGTAGGCCTCGCCCGCGATCTCGACCGGGCGGAAGAGGAAGGGCAGGCAGGCCGAGGCCATGACGGTATCGACCGAGAGCTCGCCCTTGCGGAAGATCCGGCCGCGGCCGGTGCGCACGTTGGTGGCGGTGACGAAGACCTTGAGGCTCGGGCAGGCGTTGACCCGCTCGAAGTCGATCGTGGCGGCCAGGAGGTCGCGCAACGGGTTGATGTCGAAAGGGTTGAACTGGCTGGGGGCCAGCACCCGCGTCATCTGGTCGAAGAAGTGGTACATCGGCGACGCCTCTAGGCTGTAGTTGCCCGAGAGCCGGTCCCAGAGGCTGCGCTGGATCGGCGAGAAGCGCGCCCCGTCGCTCACTGCGCGCCAGAAGTCGTGCAGCGCCCGGCGGGCCTCGTCACGGTCGTCGTTCCTGAGTCCGTCGGCCAGCACCACGGCGTTCATCGCCCCGGCGCTGGTGCCGCTCACGGCGTTGATGTGCAGGCGGTCGTCCTCGAGCAACCGGTCGAGCACGCCCCAGGTCAGCGCCCCGTGCGAGCCGCCGCCCTGCAGCGCCAGGTCCATCGTCTTCCGCGCCGTGCCGGCCATCGACCGTCCTCCTTTGCGATGCGGCAGACTATGGTGCAGCGCAGCATGATTGGCAACAGGCGATCCCCGCGCGTGCCTGCGCCCAACCGGCGCTGCGGCGGATTGGCCGATCGCCGCAGCGCCGTGCGGGGTCGACCGGCCTGCACCGCACCACCGCGCCATGACGGCCGCCGCGCGGAAGTCTTGGATATCATAGTATTGATGTTAACCTTGCTCGTTAACACGTCGGCCGAAGGTTTGCGCCATGGTGCGCGAGGTGCTCGCGATCAGCGACCGCTCTCGTCTTTTCGTCACCACGAAGGTGATTGCACATGGCCCGCGTCAATCTGCATGGCATACCGGTCGACAGCGTCAACAACGAGCGCAAGGTGCTGGATACGCTGCTGGGCAGGCTGGGCGGCGACGTGCCGTTCCTGCTCTCCTTCGTCAACCCGGCGGCCTGGGCGATCAGCCGTCGCGACCCCGACTATGTGGGCATGCTGCGGCGCTTCGACTTCGTGCTGCCGGACGGGATCGGCGTGGCGTGGGCCCTGCGCCGGCTGCACGATCCGCAGGCCGAGCGCTTCAGCTTCGACGCGTCGTCGCTGTATCTGCCGCTGTTCGCCGAGCTCGACCGGCGCGGTGCCTCGGTCTTCGTGACCGGCGCCGGGCCCGGCGTCGCCGAGCGGGCGATCGCGCGGATGCGGGCCGAATTCCCCGGCATCGACTATCGGGGGTGCCGCGACGGCTACGCCGAACGTGCCACGCTGCGCGAGACGATCATCGCGGCCGGCGCCGACGTGGTGCTCTGCGGCATGGGTGTGCCGCACCAGGAGCGCTTCATCCTGTCGTTGAAGGAGGCCGGGTTCGCGGGCATCATGATCAGTTGCGGCGGCTTCATCGACCAGCTGGCCGCGGCCGAGCGCTACTATCCGGCGTGGATCGACAAGCTCGAGCTGCGCTGGGCCTGGCGCATCTATCGCGAGCCGCGACGGCTCTGGCGACGCTACTTCGTCGACTACTGGCCGTTCATCCTGGCCACCGTGCCCACCGTGCTGCGTCGGCAGTTCCTGGGCAGGCCGATCAGCCTGCCGGTCGAGCGACCCGGGCTGCCGTGACGCCGCACCGCCGATCCGGTCGCCGCCGCGCGGGTGCCGAACCGGTGCCCCGGTCGGGCAAGAGCCCGCCGCGCCGGGACCGGCCCGCCGCGGGCAGGCGCAGCTGTAGCGTCAGCCGGGCTGTTCGCCGCCGGTGAGGGGGACGAATGCCACCGGGAGGACCCGGCGCTCGTGCAGGGCTCCCGCGGCGTCCTTGTCGATGACCAGGAGCTCCTGCTTCCAGCGGCCGCCGAGCGGCAGGACGAGCCGGCCACCCGGGGCCAGCTGCCGGGCCAGCGCCGGCGGCACCTGATCCGGGGCGGCGGTCACGATGATCCGATCGAAGGGTGCCGCCTCGGGCAGGCCGGCACGCCCGTCGGCCGGATGCACACGGATGCGGTCGTAGCCGAGCGCGGCCAAGGTCGCTCCCGCCTGCCGGACCAGCTCGGGCACGATCTCGATCGTGTCGACCTCGGCGCCGAGCGCGGCCAGGATCGCCGCCTGGTAGCCACAGCCCGTGCCCACCTCGAGCACATGCTGGCCGGGCCGGACATCCAGCAGGTCGGTCATCAGGGCGACGATGAACGGCTGCGAGATCGTCTGGCCGTGGCCGATCGGCAGGGGATGGTCGCCATGGGCGAGGTCGCTTCTGTCGTCGGGCACGAAGCGCTCGCGCGGCACCCGGCGCATGGCCTCGAGGACGCGGGGATCGAGATGGTCGCGGCCGAGGGCGTCGACGCAGCTCTTGGCGTGGCGCTCGATCGCCTCGATCATCCGCTCGACGGGTGCCGTCATTGCACCGCCCTCCCCCTGCTCGACCAGCCGCCCGCGTCGGGCCCCGGCGGCGAGTATCGCCGCGGCGGCGGGCCGGGCAAGCGGCGATGCGGGCGAGCGGCGCTCAGAACCGCGCGGTGAGGCTGACCACGAAGCGCGTGTCGCAGGCGCTGGTGCCGTCGAAGCAGTCGCGCCGGCTGAGGTCGGTGTCGGTGTAGCGCAGGCCGAGATCGACCGGCCCCAGGCCAACCGTGACGCCGAGGCTCCAGTCGACATAGTCGTCGAGGCCGGTTCGGCTGTTGCTCTCGAACCATTGCCGGCCGAGGGTGGCATCGAGGCTGACCGGGACCGGCAGCTCAAACGGCAGGGCATAGGCGACGCCGGCGTCGACATAATGGGACTGGCCGGTCGAGCCGAAATAGTCGGGGGCGAAGGCGTAGCCCAGCGAGGTCGAGAGGTCGTCCGTCACGGCGTAGCCGAGCCGGCCGGAGAGCTCGGCGTAGTCGTAGTCGAGCGAGCCGCGGGCGCCGGGGTAGAGATAGTAGGAGGCCCAGACGTCCCAGTCGAGGCCGGTCTCGCCGAAAGCACCGTAGACCCCGGTGAAGAGCTCGAGCTCGACCGGCCCGTCGCCCTCCTCGTCGAAGTCGATGGTCGAGCCCCAGGCACCGAGATAGACCGCGGTGTCGCCCGCGCCGAGCGGCAGGGAGAGGGTCAGGCCGCCCTGCAGCGCCGGGCCGTTGTCGCTCGAGGTAATGCCGCGATCGATATAGTCCGAGACGATGGCGAGCTCGCCCTCGAGCTCGAGCGGCCAGCCGTCGTCCTCGTCGTCCTCGGCGGTGGCCGGCTGCGCCGAGGCGAGAACCAGGGCCAGCCCGAGAAGCAGCGCGTTCCACAGCCGGGCGAGGCGTCTCCGCGGCGGTCTGGGCATGGCTGGCTCCTGCTCGATCATCGCTCCATAGGCAAATAGGGCGATTCATGTTTTCCCGCAACAGTTGAAATCAGCCGCGCCACCGGCGGTGACCCGCCGCGCTTGCGCCCGCCCCCGGGGTGGCGCATGTCCCTTCCGGGGTGCCGCGCCGCGACGGGCCGCCCCGCGCTGTCGAGCGGCGGCGGGGTCTCGGCGGGCGCATCTCGGGCAGACTGCCGCGTGACGGGGCCGCATGGCCGAGCCGACGACACTGCACGACCTGATCGACCGTCTCGGCGAGCGCGGCGGGCATCCGGCCCTGGTCGCGTTCGCCGGGGGCGAGCGGCGCTGGACCTACCGCGAGCTCGCCGACCAGGTCGGCCGCCTCGCCGCCGGCCTCGCCGGGCGCGGGGTCGAGCGCGGCAGCACGGTGGTCGTCTTCGCCGCCAATGCGCCGGAATGGGTGATCGCCACCCTCGCCCTGGTCCGCCTCGGCGCCGTGCCCGTGCCGCTCGACGTGCGGCTGGGCAAGCGGCAGCTCGCCCACTGCCTCGCCGACAGCGAGGCGCGCTTCGCCTGCACCACCGCCGACGCCCTGCCGGCCCTGCTCGCCAGCCACCCGGCACCGGAGGCGCTCGTCCCGATCTCGCTCGACCGCGACCGCCCGGCCACGGACGGCGGGGGCGACGCGCCGCGCTTCGCGCACTGGTGGCGGGACCTGCTGGCCGACGCCGTCACGGCGCTGCCGCCGGCGGCACCCGACGACACCGCGCTCCTGTTCTACACCTCGGGCACCACCGGTGCGCCCAAGGGCGTGCCACTGACGCATCGCAACCTCGTCCACAACGTGGCGGGGCTGCTCGCCGGGGAGATCGTCGAAGGCCCGGAACGGGTGCTGCAGCCGCTGCCGCTCCATCATGTCTACCCGTTCACCGTGGGTCTGCTGGTGCCGCTCGCCATCGGCTCCACGGTGGTCCTGCCCGCCGGCATCAGCGGCTCGGAGATCCAGGCAGCCCTGCGCGACGGCCGGGTCACGGTGGTGATGGGGGTGCCGCGGCTCTACCAGGCGCTGCTCGAGGCCATTCGCCGGCGGGTCGGCGCGGCCGGCACCCGGGCCAGGGCGTTCGCCGCCGTGCTCCGCCTCTGCCGCCGGGTCCGCGAGCGCACCGGCGTCAATCCCGGCCGGCTGGTGTTCCGGCCCCTCCACCGGCGGCTGGCCCCGGACCTCCGCCTGCTGGTGGCCGGCGGCTCGCGGCTCGATCCCGACCTCGCCGGCGACCTCGAGGGCCTGGGCTGGGACGTGCTCACCGGCTACGGCCTCACCGAGACCTCGCCGATCGTCGCCTTCAACGCCCCCCGGCAGAAGAACCTGCGGAGCGTGGGTCGGCCGCTGCGCGGCCTGACGGTCGACATCCGCAAGCTCGCCGACAAGGCCGGCGGCGAGATCACCGTCAAGGGGCCGAGCGTGTTCGCCGGCTACCGCCATCTCGAGGAGGAGACGGCGAGGTCGTTCACCGCGGACGGCTTCTTTCGCACCGGCGACATCGGCGAGCTGGACGCTGCCGGCTTTCTCTTCGTCACCGCCCGGGTCAAGGAGACGATCGTGCTCGCCGCCGGCGAGAACATCTATCCCGAGGAGGTGGAGGCCGCGTTCCTGGCGAGCGACCTCGTGGCCGAGGCGGCGGTGCTCGAGCACGAGGGGCGCCTGGCCCTCCTGGTCGTGGCCGACCCCAAGGGCCTGCGCGCCCGTGGTGCGGCGGATGCCACGCCGGCGATCGAGCAGGAGGTCAAGCGGATCTCGGCCGGCCTGCCGTCCTACCAGCGCATCGCCAGGATCATCGTCACCAGGGAAAGCCTGCCGCGCACCACGCTCGGCAAGCTGCGCCGGCACGAGCTCGGGGCCCTGGTCGAGCGGGCGGAGCAGGGCCTGCCGCCGCCCGAGGGCGCGGAGGAGCTGTCCGCCGCCGACGAGAGCCTGCTCCGGGACCCGCGCGCCGGGCGCACCTGGGCGTGGCTGAAGGAGCGCTATCCCGACCGCCGGTTCACCCCCGATGCCAGCCTGTTCACCGACGTCGGGATCGATTCCCTCGACTGGGTCGGCGTCTCGCTCGAGCTCGAGCGGGAGATCGGGGTGCGGCTCGAAGGCGCGGCGATCGAGCGCATCGAGACCGTGCGCGATCTCCTGGAGGCGGTGCAGGTCGCGGCCGCGGGCGACGGCGGCGAGCCCGCGGCGCTGACGCCAGAGCAGGCGCTGTGGCTGGCCGATCCTGGCCCGTTCGGCCGCGGCATGGCGCGGCTCGCGGGCGGCGTGGGCACGTTCCTCGTCCGCACCCTCTGCCGGCTCGAGGTCGAGGGGCTCGAGCATCTGCCGGCGGACGGCCCGTTCGTGCTCGCCCCCAACCACACGAGCTATCTCGACCCCGCGGTCGTCATGGCGGCGCTGCCGCCGGCGGTCCGCCGCCGGGTGCACTGGGCCGGCGACGAGGGGGTGATGTTCGGCTCGGCGTCGCGGCGCGCCTTCAGCCGCCTCTTCAACGTCTTTCCGGTGGGTGCCCTGCAGGCCCGCTCCGCACTGGCGTTCGGCCGCGCCATCCTCGAGCGCGGCCATGTCCTGACCTGGTTTCCCGAGGGCCGGCGCAGCGTGGACGGCACGCTCCTGCCGTTCGAGGCGGGCATCGGCCAGCTCGCCGAGCTCGCCCCCGCACCCATCGTGCCGGTCCACATCCGGGGCGCCCACGAGGTCTGGCCGGTGGGGCGGAAATGGCCGCGGCCGCACCCGGTCCGGGTGCGCTTCGGCCGACCGCTCGATCCCGGCGGCGTGGCGGCGGCCGACGGCGAGGATCGCCGGCGGCGGATCGCGGCCACGCTGCACGCGGCGGTGGCCGGCCTGGCTCGCAGCTCGGCCGACTGAGCGGGCCGGGCACGGTGCTGCCCGCGTCTACCGGCGGGCCGACGGCAGGGCGGCGGTGCGGTCCACGAGCCGGGCCGAGGCGATGACCGCCGCGGCGCTGGGCAGCATCGCCTCGAAGGCGGCACCGGCACCCCTGAAGCCGATCATGTAGAGGCGCTCGTCCACCACCGCCCCGGCATAGAGCCCCTGCCAGACGGACGCGCCCTGGCGGTAGCGGTAGGCGAAGCGGAAGCCGGGCCGACCGGCGAAGGTCGCCTCCCCGGCCTCGACCAGCACCGCCTCCGTGCCGGCCCCGACCGCCCCGCCGCCGGCCGCGTAGACGTCGAGGATGGCGCGGCCGAGCTCCTCCGGGGTCAGCTCCGGAAAGAAGCGTGGCGCCTCGGGCATGATGTCGCCCATCAGCCGCTCGCCGGGCTCGATGCCGACGAAGAACACGAGGTTGTAGAACGAGCGGGCGGTGGTCGAATCGGCCCACATGGCGTGGCTGCCGCGGACCCCGCCATAGGGCCAGGTGGCGCCGGTCTCGACCACCAGCCGGTCGAGGATCACGTGCTCGCCCGGCCGCACCGTGAGGTCGGGCTCGAACGGCGCGCAGGCGGCGGCGAGCAGCAGGGCGAGGAGGGCCAGAACCTTGCGCGTCAGCACCGCCCACCTCCCGCCCGCCCGGCCGGGCGGGCCCGTTGCGTCGTCAGGGTCACGGGCGCAGCCGGGGTGGTCACGGGCGCAGCCGGGCGAGCCAGCCGCTCGCCGCCGCGTGCCCGTCCGCGGCCGCCTGCTCGAACCAGCGCGTCGCCGTCGCCTCGTCGGGGCGGCTGAGCGGCGGGTCGCCCAGCAGGAACCAGAGCCCGAGCTGGTAGGCGGCCTCGGGATCGCCGGCCGCGGCGGCCTCTTCCAGCGCCCGAAAGCGCGGCCCCGGGTCCTGGATCGGCTCCGCCCCGGCGGCCGGCGGCTGGCGCGGGGCGAGGCCGAGCGAGCGGGGGGCGGTGCCGTGGACGAGCTCGTTCGTGGTCCGGTCCTCGAGCCAGACGGCAATGGCACAGTTCCAGTTGTCGTCGTAGGCGCCGATCCGGTAGCGGTGCCCGGCCGCGAGCTCGCCGGCGAGGGTCCCGGAGGTGCCGTGGAAGGCGCCGCACCAGACGACGCTGCCGCCGTAGACGACCTCGTAGCGGAAGGCGTGCGGCCCGGGCGGCAGCTCGAGGCCCGGCCGGCCGGCGCCGGGCTCGGCCACGGCCTCGCCATCGACCGCGACCAGGCGCAGCGGCGGCGCCCACTCGACCCTGGCCAGCCCCGGCGTGCCCGCCTCGCCCGCCGGCGGGGTCGGCGACGGCCCGGCGCAGGCCGCCAGCCAGAGGAGCCCGGCGCCGGTCGCGGCGCGGCGCAGGCAGGCCAGCGGATGCTGCCCGACCGTCACTGCCCGGTCCCTTCCGTCCCCGTCGCCACGCCCCATCCCTCTCGCCGCGGCGCGCTCGCCGCACCGCCGGTTCACGACCGCCAAGCCCCAAGAGCCTGTCCGAGAAGCTTTATGGGCATTTCATGAGCTTGGCGGCGAGCAGATGCGAGCAGTTGGCGCGTCGTCGATGCTGAAGCATCGTCGGCGAGCCAACGACGAAGCAGGTGCTCCCCCGTGGGGCCGCGGGGTCCCCACGG
>CAYWSB010000010.1:0-65478 GCA_964460465.1 uncultured Geminicoccaceae bacterium
CCGTGGGGACCCCGCGGCCCCACGGGGGAGCACCTGCTTCGTCGTTGGCTCGCCGCCAAGCTCATGAAATGCCCATAAAGCTTCTCGGACAGGCTCTAAGTGATCGGCGCGGCGAGGCGCCGCCTCTCCGATCCTCCTTCGCCCTCAGGTATCCAAGAAGCTGCGCAGCTTGCGCGAGCGGCTCGGGTGCTTGAGCTTCCTGAGTGCCTTCGCCTCGATCTGCCTGATCCGTTCGCGGGTCACGCTGAACTGCTGGCCGACTTCTTCCAGCGTGTGGTCGGTGTTCATGCCGATGCCGAAGCGCATGCGCAGCACGCGCTCCTCGCGGGGGGTCAGGGTGGCCAGCACGCGGGTGGTGGCGTCGCGGAGGTTGGCGAGCGTGGCGGCTTCGAGCGGCTGGACGGCGTTCTTGTCCTCGATGAAGTCGCCGAGGTGGCTGTCCTCCTCGTCGCCGATGGGTGTTTCGAGGCTGATCGGCTCCTTGGCGATCTTCAGGACCTTCCGGACCTTGTCCAAGGGCATGTTGAGCTTGTGGGCGAGCTCCTCAGGCGTCGGCTCGCGGCCGTACTCGTGCAGCATCTGGCGCGATGCGCGGACCAGCTTGTTGATCGTCTCGATCATGTGGACGGGGATGCGGATGGTCCGCGCCTGATCGGCGATCGAGCGGGTGATCGCCTGGCGGATCCACCAGGTGGCGTAGGTGGAGAACTTGTAGCCGCGGCGGTACTCGAACTTGTCGACCGCCTTCATCAGGCCGATATTGCCCTCCTGGATCAGGTCGAGGAACTGCAGGCCGCGGTTGGTGTACTTCTTGGCGATCGAGATCACGAGGCGAAGATTGGCCTCGACCATCTCCTTCTTGGCCCGGCCGGCGTCGCGCTCGCCCTTTTGCACCTTGGCGACGATGCGACGGAACTCGGCGATCTTGAGGCCGGTCTCCTCGGCGATGGCCGAGATGTCGGCGCGCAGGTTCTCGATCTCCTCGAAGTTCTTCGAGATGAACTCGGCCCAGCCCTTGCCCTTCAGCGCCGCGACCCGGCCCATCCACTCGGGGTCGAGCTCGTTGCCCATGTACTCGGCGAGGAAGGCGTCGCGGTTGATGCGGCTGTTGACCGCCATCCGCATCAGCTTGCCCTCGAGCCCCTGCAAGAGCTTGTTCATGTCGAAGAGCTGCTCGACCAGGGCCTCGACCCGGCTGTTGTTGAGCTGGACCTGCTTCATCAGCTCGACCACACTCTCGCGCGCCGCCTCGTAGCGGCGGTCGAGCTCGGCATCGACGGCCTCGGCGGCCTGCAGCGCCGCCAGCCGCTCGTCCTGCAGGTCGCGCAGCTCGGCATAGGCGTCGGCGATCCCGTCGAAGGTCTCGAGCACGCCGTCCTTGAGCTTCTCCTCCATGGCGGAGAGGGACAGCGTGTCGTCGTCGAAATCCTCCTCCTCGACCTCGACCGCCTCGGCGCGACCGCCTGCCTCGTCGTCGCCGGCCCCCTCCTCGCTAGCGCCGGCGGTCCGGGCGGCTGCCGCCGGGCCGGGCGACACGGTCGGCTCGGCCGCGGGCTTCGCCTCGCCGTCCGGACCGGCTTCGTTGGTGGCCTCGAGGTCGATGATGTCGCGCAGGAGAACGCGGCCATCGCGGATCGCGTCGCGCCAGCCGATCACCGCGCGCATGGTCAACGGGCTCTCGCAGAGCGCCTCGAGCACCATGTTGCGCCCGGCCTCGATGCGCTTGGCGATCTCGATCTCGCCCTCGCGGGAGAGCAGCTCGATCGTGCCCATCTCGCGCAGATACATCCGCACGGGATCGTCGGTCCGGCCGAGATCCTCGTCGCCGATCATCTGGGTCGAGCTTTCGGTGTCGTCGTCGCCGTCGGGCTCGGCCTGCTCGTTCTCGTTGGCGGCGGTGGTCTCGGCCTGGGCCGCCTCGCTCGCCTCGTCGCGCAGCACGCCGATGCCACGCGCCTCGAGGCCGGAGATCAGCTCGTCGATCTGCTCCGGGTTGGTGTCGGGCGGCAGCGCGGCGTTGAGCTGGTCGAGGGTGATCGAGCCCTTGGCCTTGGCCTGCGTCACCAGCCGCCGCAAGGACGATGCGGACGCCATCAAGGCCTCGAGCGAGCTGCCGATGTCGTCCTTGCCCTTGGGCTTAACGGTAACCGCGGCCTTCGCCATGCACCCTCACTCCACCTGGAACGCGACGCACGATCCCGCATCGCACGTCCGCCGTCGTTGATCGAACAACAATGAGCGGGCCGGCAACAGCCGCCCGCTCGTCCTCTTGCTTGACACCTGCCGAGGGCCAACCGCCGCCGATCCCGAAGATGCCACCCTCGCCTCGGTCATCATCCGCGGAACTGGTCCCCGCCGATGCGATGGTCATCGGCGGCTGCCTCGTTTCGGTCGATAGCTGTCACCCATTCACAACAATGATCGAACCATCCTTGCCGCCTGGCGAACCGCGCCCGCGGCTAGCCCTCGCGCTCCTCGTCGGGTCCGCCGGCATCGCCACCATTGAGCAGATGGTTCAGCCGCCGCCACGCCATCACGTCCATCTCGCCACCACTGGTGAAACGAGCTGACGCTTCCCGCTCAACCTCTTCCGCCGACTTCCTGCGACGCAGGGCCAGCATGGCGTCGAGCTCCATTTCGAGACCTGTGCTCGCGCCTTCGGCACGCTCCCAGAAGCCGCCGACCGCCTCGCGAGCATCCCGCACCAACCCTGCAAAACCGTATTGCCTGAGGTGGTTATCGAGGCTTGCCGCGTCAAGGTGGTCGGTCGAGGCCAGCCAGTTCAGCACCTCGCGCCGGGCGGCCTCGGCGGATCCCTCGAGCGCCAACCCGTCGAGGTCCTCGCCGTAGCGATCGAGCAGCGCAGGCTGGTGCAGGAACGCGCCCAGCAGCACCAGGAAGGGCTGCCGCTCGGTCTTCTGCATCGACGCCTTGAGCTCGGCCCGCCCGGCGCCCTCCCAGGCACCACCGGCGCGTCCGCCCGCCGGTCGCCCGAGACCGACGCGGTCGCTGGGCCGGTTCGGTCGGCCCGGGCGTCCCGCGGGCCCCCGGCCGGCACTCCGGCGCAGTCCATAGAGCAGGTCGTCGAACCTCGCCTTGAGCCCGTCCTTGAGGCCCGGATCGGCGGCGAGCCTGACATGGTCGAGCAGCCGCCGCCGCAGGCCCGCCAACTGCTCGGGCGTCTCGACCGGCCCGGCGTTGAACTCCGCCTGCCAGATCATCATCGAGAGCGGCACCGCACTGGCGACCAGGTCGACCAATGCCGCCCGGCCGCGGCCGCGCAGGAGGCTGTCGGGGTCCTCGCCGGCCGGCAGCACGACGAAGCGCAAGGTCTGCCCGCCGCGCATCACGGGCAGGGCGCGGCGGATCATCCGCATCGCCGCCGCGAGGCCGGCGGCGTCGCCATCCAGGCAAACATAGGGCTCGTCGCTGTGCCGCCAGAGCAGCTCCAGCTGGCCCTCGCCCACCGCCGTGCCCAGAGGCGCCACGGTGTTGGCAAACCCCGCCTCGTGCATGGCGATCACGTCGAGATAGCCCTCGACGATGAAGATCTCGCGGCGCTCGCGCGCCGGCCGGCTCGCCTGGTCGAGGCCGTAGAGCAGGCTGCCCTTCTTGAACAGCGGGGTCTCGGGCGTGTTGAGGTACTTGGCCCTCGCCTCGCCCAGGGCGCGGCCGCCGAAGCCGACCAATCGGCCGCGACCGTCGGTGATCGGGAACATCAGTCGGTGGCGGAACCGGTCGTAGGCGGCGCCACCATCCTCGGGGCGGACCACGAGGCCGGCCTCGATCTGCACCTCGACCGGGATGCCCTGCGCCTCCAGGGCCCGGACCAGGCCGTGCCGGCCGTCGGGCGCGTAGCCCAGCGCGAACCGCTCTTGCAGCTCGATCGGCACCCCGCGCCGGTCGAGATAGTCGCGCGCCACCTTGCCGGCGGCTGTCGCCAGCTGCTGGCGAAACCACGTGCGGGCCGCCTCGTTGGCGGCCAGGAGCGGGTCGACCCGCTCGCGCCGCGCCGGCGTGCCGGCCGGATCACGCAGCGGGGCCGGGATGCCGGTGAGATCCGCGAGCCGGCGCAGCGCCTCGGCGAAGGGCAGGCCCTCGATCGCCATGACGAAGTCGATGGCGTTGCCGTGCGCACCGCAGCCGAAGCAGTGATAGTTGCCCTGGTCCTCGAAGACGTAGAAGGACGGCGATTTCTCCTGATGGAACGGGCAAAGGCCCTGATGGCGGTTGCCGCGGCGCGCCAGCCGAACGTGCCGGCCGACGATGTCGACCAGCGGGAGCCGCGCCTTGAACTCCTCGAGTGCGCCGTCGCCCGCCCGGCTCATGCGATGCCCGCAGCGACCGGCGACGCCGCCTCAGGCGAGCTTTTGGCAGACCCGCCGCTTCGCCCGCGCGAAATCCATCTCGCCATCGTAGCGCTCCTTCAGCGCCGCCATCACCTTGCCGGTGTCCTTGAGCCGTCGGGCGCCGATCGCGTCGATCATCTCGTCGACGGCGCTGTCCATCTCGTCCTCGGACATCGGCTGCGGCAGGAACTGCTGGAGCACCTCGATCTCCGCCGCCTCGCGCTCGGCGTCGTCGAGCCTGGCGGTCTCCTCGCAGCGCGCGATGTCGACCTCGCGTTGCGCCACCATGTCGCGCAGCATCGCCGCGATGGCTTCATCGTCGAGCTCGTCGGCGACGCCCGCCTCGCGGGCGCAATGGTCGCGTTCCTTCAAGGCCGCCAGCACCAGCCGCAAGGTCGCGGCCGTCCTGGCCTCCGGCGCGGTCTTGAGCGCCGACGCAAGACGCTGTCTCAATGACACCTGACGTTCTCGCCCAATTGCCCGTCTTCTCGACCGAAAAGGTCCCTGGGGGCGCCACGCAGCCCTGGCCGCCCGGACCCGCAACCGACGCCCCGCGTTCCGCGTTCCGCGAGCGCGCCTCGCGGGCCAAGGCCACGCCACACCGGTCGGCTCGCAGTCCGGCGGCGTCGCTTGACCACTCGGGCAACAATGCTACAACCCGCCGGGCACGTCGTCACCGGCCGATTTTGCGCGCGTGCAGCCCTGCTCGTCATCGCACGCATCGTCCGGCGATCGCCGCCCAAGTTGCCGACCGACCGTCCGTTCGTCCCCAGCGGGACGGACGCAGCGGTCGGGCGGCCCGACCTCCTAGGCAGATGGGCCCCGAGATGCAACCAGATGCCACCGCACCCTCCGCCGTACTGGCACTGGAGGACGGAACGGTCCTCGCCGGCCACGGCTTCGGTGGCAGGGCAACCGTGATCGGCGAGCTCGTGTTCAACACGGCGATGACCGGCTACCAGGAGATCCTGACCGATCCTTCCTATGCCGGCCAGATCGTCACCTTCACTTTCCCCCATATAGGCAATGTCGGCACCAACGAGGAGGACCGGGAGGCCATCACCCCGGTGGTCAAGGGCCTCGTCACCCGGGCCACGGTCACCCGGCCGTCCAACTGGCGCGACCAGCTCGACCTCGTGGGCTGGCTCGAGCGCCATGGCATTCCCGGCATCGCCGGCGTCGACACCCGGCGGATCACCGCCCGCCTGCGCGACAAGGGTGCCCTGAAGGCCTGCCTCGCGCACGACCCGGACGGCGTCGCCGACCCGGCGGCGCTGGTCGACCGGGCGCGCGCCTGGAGCGGCATCGAGGGCGCCGACCTCGCCTCGGCGGTGGCCTCCCGGCAGCGCTACACGTGGACCGAAGCGGCCTGGGACCCGGCCACCGGCTACGCCACCGGCGGCGGCACCGGGCCGCACATCGTCGTCGTCGACTACGGCGTGAAGCACAACATCCTGCGCTCGCTCGCTGCCCGCGGCTGCCGGGTCACGGTGGTGCCCGGCACCGGCAGCGCCGCCGACATCCTCGCGCTCGAGCCTGACGGCATCGTGCTCGCCAACGGCCCCGGCGATCCGGCGGCCACGGGCGTTCATGCTGTGCCGGAGATCAGGGCCCTGCTGGCCGCCGGCCGGCCCGTCCTCGGCATCTGCCTCGGCCACCAGATGCTGGGCATCGCCACCGGGGCGAGGACCGAGAAGATGGCCTTCGGCCACCACGGTGCGAACCATCCGGTCAAGGATCTCCAGACCGGCAAGGTCGAGATCACCAGCCAGAATCACGGCTTCGCCATCGCCGATCGCGACCTGCCGCCGGAGATCGAGGTCACCCACCGCTCGCTTTTCGACGGCACCATCCAGGGGGTCCGCCTCCGGGGCCGGCCGGTCTACGCCGTCCAGTACCACCCGGAGGCGTCGCCGGGGCCGCACGACAGCCAGTACCTCTTCGACCGCTTCTTGGACGATGTGCGCCGGACGGCGCAGCGCTAGCCAGGCCTCGCCATGCCCAAACGCACCGACATCCACTCGATCCTGCTGATCGGGGCAGGCCCGATCGTCATCGGCCAGGCCTGCGAGTTCGACTATTCCGGCACCCAGGCGATCAAGGCGCTGAAGGAGGAGGGCTACCGGGTCATCCTGGTGAACTCCAACCCGGCGACCATCATGACCGACCCGGATCTCGCCGACGCCACCTATGTCGAGCCGATCACGCCGGCGATCGTCGCCAAGATCATCGCGGCGGAGCGGCCGGACGCGCTGCTGCCGACCATGGGCGGGCAGACGGCGCTGAACGTCGCGCGGGCGCTCGACGAGGACGGCACGCTCAAGCGCTTCGGCGTGGAGCTGATCGGCGCCAGCCGGGCCGCCATCGACAAGGCCGAGGACCGCGAGCTGTTCAGGGACGCGATGACCGCGATCGGTCTCGAGAGCCCGATGAGCTTCATCGCCCACAGCCTCGACGAGGCGCGGGCCGCGCTCGAGCGGACCGGCCTGCCGGCGATCCTCCGACCCTCCTTCACCCTCGCCGGCACCGGCGGCGGCATCGCCTACAACAAGGAGGAGTTCGAGCAGATGGTGGCCGGCGCGCTGGAGGCCTCGCCGATCCACCAGGTCCTGGTCGAGGAATCGGTCCTCGGCTGGAAAGAGTTCGAGATGGAGGTGGTCCGCGACCACAAGGACAACTGCATCATCGTCTGCTCGATCGAGAACATCGACCCGATGGGCGTGCATACCGGCGACAGCATCACCGTGGCCCCCGCGCTGACGTTGACCGACAAGGAATACCAGCGGATGCGCACGGCCTCGATCGCCGTCCTGCGCGAGGTCGGCGTCGACACCGGCGGCTCCAACGTGCAGTTCGCGATCGACCCGAGATCCGGCCGGATGGTGGTGATCGAGATGAACCCGCGCGTCTCGCGCTCCTCGGCGCTGGCGTCGAAGGCCACTGGGTTCCCCATCGCCAAGGTCGCGGCCAAGCTCGCCGTCGGCTACACCCTGGACGAGATCCAGAACGACATCACCGGCTCGACGCCGGCCTCGTTCGAGCCCACGATCGACTATGTCGTCACCAAGATCCCGCGCTTCGCCTTCGAGAAGTTCCCCGAGACCGAGCCGCTTCTGACCACCTCGATGAAGTCGGTGGGCGAGGTCATGGCCATCGGCCGGACCTTCAAGGCGTCGCTGCAGAAGGCGCTCAGGAGCCTCGAGAACGGGCTCTCCGGCCTCGACGAGATCCCGCTTCAGCCGGCGAATGGCCTGGAGAGCACCATCCGGGCCGAGCTCGCCCGCCCGACCCCCGACCGCCTGCGGTTGATCGCCGAGGCGTTCCGACAGGGCCTGGAGCAAGAGGAGATCCAAAGGATCACCGCCTTCGACCCCTGGTTCCTGGACCAGATCCGGGAGCTGGTCGAGACCGAGGCGCGCGTGCGGCTGCACGGGCTGCCGCACGACGCCGCCGGCTGGCGGCAGCTCAAGGCCGACGGGTTCGGCGACGCGCGCCTCGCCAGGGTCGCCGGGCTCGACGAGGCAGAGATCCGCCACCGCCGCCACGCCCTCGGCGTTCACCCGGTCTTCAAGCGGGTGGACACCTGTGCCGCCGAGTTCCGCTCGAACACACCCTACATGTACAGCGCCTACGAGGAGGGGACCTGGGACGGCCTGCCGCCCGAGTGCGAGAGTCGGCCCTCCGATCGCAAGAAGGTGATGATCCTGGGCAGCGGCCCCAACCGCATCGGCCAGGGCATCGAGTTCGACTATTGCTGCGTGCATGCCGCCTTCGGGCTCAAGGATGCCGGCTTCGAGACCATCATGGTCAACTGCAACCCCGAGACCGTCTCGACCGACCCCGACACCTCCGACCGGCTCTACTTCGAGCCGCTGACCGCCGAGAACGTCATCGAGATCGCCCGGGTCGAGGCGTCCAGGGGCGACCTCGTGGGGGCGATCGTCCAGCTCGGCGGGCAGACGCCGCTCAAGCTCGCGGCCGCCCTCGAGGAGGCCGGGATCGCCATCCTCGGCACCTCGCCGGACGCCATCGACCTCGCCGAGGACCGCGACCGCTTCCAGAAGCTCCTGCATCGGCTGGGCCTGCGCCAGCCCGCCAACGCCATCTGCCGCAACGAGGAGGAGGCGGTGGTGGAGGCGCAGAAGCTGGGCGTGCCGCTGGTGATCCGGCCGTCCTACGTGCTGGGCGGCCGGGCGATGCGCATCGTCCACGCCCTCGACGAGGTCCGCCAGTTCGCCATCGAGGCCGCGGTCGCCGCCGAGCACGGCACCATCCTCCTCGACCGCTATCTCGAGGACGCGATCGAGGTCGACGTCGACGTCCTGGCCGACGGCGAGACCGTGGTCGTCACCGGCATCATGGAGCACATCGAGGAGGCGGGCATCCATTCCGGCGACAGCGCCTGCTCGCTGCCCCCCTACTCGATTCCGGCCGAGGTGGTGGCGGAGATCCGCCGGCAGGCCGAGGCCCTGGCCCGCGCGCTCGATGTCCGCGGCCTGATGAACGTCCAGATGGCGGTGCAGGACCAGACGGTCTTCATCCTCGAGGTCAATCCCCGGGCGAGCCGCACGGTGCCGTTCGTCGCCAAGGCGATCGGCTCGCCGATCGCCAAGATCGCCGCCCGGGTGATGGCCGGCGAGCGGTTGGCGGCGTTTGCCGTGAACACCGACGCGATCGATCACGTGGCGGTCAAGGAGGCGGTCTTCCCCTTCGCCCGCTTCCCGGGCGTCGACCTGCTGCTCGGCCCCGAGATGAAGTCGACCGGCGAGGTCATGGGCATCGACCGCGATTTCGGCACGGCGTTCGCCAAGTCGCAGCTCGCCGCCGGCGTCGTGCTGCCGCTCGGTGGGACGGTCTTCCTGTCGGTCAAGGATGCCGACAAGCCGGCCGCGGTCAAGGTCGGCGCCGATCTCGCGGCCCTGGGCTTCCGGCTGGTCGCCAGCCGCGGCACGGCTGCCGCGCTCGAGGCGGCGGGCGTTGCGGTCGAGACGGTGAGCAAGGTCCACGAGGGCAGGCCGCACGTCGTCGACCTGATCAAGAACGGCGACATCCAGCTGCTGATCAACACGACGCACGGCCAGCAGGCCATCAGGGACAGCTTCTCGCTGCGGAGAGAGGCCTTGATGGCGCGCCTGCCTTACTATACGACACTGGCTGGTGCTCGCTCCCTGGTTGAGGGCCTCCGTCGCCTCGGTCGGGGCGAGCTGTCCGTTGCGCCATTGCAATCCTACATGGTGCGCCTAAACTAGGGTCCGGACGGCGCTCAGGGCATCGGCAGATGCCGGGGCGCCGAAATTCCCCATTCTCCTGGAACGATTGTTATCATGGTCACCAAGATCCCGATGACGCCCGATGGACATGCGCGGCTGAGCGCCGAGCTCAAGCGCCTGAAGAATGTCGAGCGCCCGGCCGTGATCAAGCAGATCGCCGAGGCACGCGAGCACGGCGATCTTTCCGAGAACGCCGAGTACCATGCCGCGCGCGAGAAGCAGGGCTTCATCGAGGGTCGGGTGATGGAGCTCGAGGACAAGCTCGGCCGCGCCGAGGTCATCGACGTCAGCTCGCTCTCCGGCAGCAAGGTCGTGTTCGGGGCCAAGGTGAAGCTGGTCGACGAGGAGACGGACGAGGAGATCGTCTACCAGATCGTCGGGCCCGAGGAGGCCGAGATCCAGCAGGGCCTGCTCTCCATCGCCTCGCCCTTGGCCCGGGCGCTGCTCGGCAAGGAGGCCGGCGACAGCATCGAGGTGACGACCCCGCGCGGGGTGCGCTACTTCGAGGTGCTGGAGGTGAGCTTCGGCGAGGCCCAGCCCGCCGAGTAGCGACTGGTCGAGACACGGAGCGGGGCAGCGAGCGGCATGGGCAGTGAACGTCGGACTCGGGTCCTGATCATCGGGTCGGGACCAGCAGGCTACACGGCCGCGATCTACGCCGCCCGCGCCAACCTGCAGCCGATCCTGGTGCAGGGGCTGCAGCCGGGCGGCCAGCTCTCGATCACCACCGACGTCGAGAACTACCCGGGCTTCAAGGACCCGATCCAGGGCCCCTGGCTGATGGAGCAGATGGCGGCGCAGGCGCAGCACTGCGGCGCCGAGCTCGTCTTCGACATCGTCACCGAGGTGAATCTGGACGGCCCGCCCTTCAGGGCCAAGGCCGACAGCGGTGACGTGTTCATCGCCGATGCCGTCGTGATCGCCACGGGTGCGGTCGCCCGCTGGCTCGGTCTGCCGTCGGAGCAGCGCTTCATGGGCCATGGCGTCTCGGCCTGCGCCACCTGCGACGGCTTCTTCTTCCGGGGCAAGCCGGTGGCCGTAGTGGGCGGGGGCAACACCGCCGTGGAGGAGGCGCTCTACCTCGCCCAGATGTGCGAGAGGGTGACGCTGATCCACCGCCGGGATTCGCTGCGCGCCGACCAGACGCTGCAGGGGCGGCTGTTCAGGAGCGCGAAGATCGACGTCCTCTGGGACCACGTCGTCGAGGAGGTGCGCGGCACGGCGGAGCCCAAGACGGTGACCGGCCTCGTCCTCAACAACGTCAAGACCGGAGCCTTGCGCGAGCTCGCGGTGGACGGCCTCTTCATCGCCATCGGCCACGACCCGGCGACGAGCCTCTTTCGCGGCCAGCTCGCCATCGACCAGGACGGCTACATCGTCACCGCCCCGGACAGCACCCGCACCAGCGTGCCCGGCGTCTTCGCCGCGGGCGACGTTCAGGACAAGATCTACCGCCAGGCGGTGACCGCCGCGGGGTCGGGCTGCATGGCCGCCCTCGAGGCGGAACGCTGGCTCGCCGAGCGGCACTGACAGCGGCGCCGGTCGCCGCGCTGCCGGCCGGTCGGGGAGGGCTGGGACCATGATCGACTGGGACCGGGTGCGGATCTTCCACGCGGTGGCGGGGGCGGGCAGCTTCACCAAGGCCGCCGACCGGCTCGGCCTGAGCCAGTCGGCCATCAGCCGGCAGATCGGCGCGCTCGAGGAAACCATCGGCACGCCCCTCTTCCACCGGCACGCCCGTGGCTTGATCCTGACCGAGCAGGGCGAGATTCTGCTGGAGACCGCCGAGGAGGTGGCGAGGCGCATCGCCGCCGTCGAGACCACGCTCGGCGAGGTGCGCGACGAGGCGGCGGGGCATCTCCGGGTCAACACCACGGTCGGGCTCGGCACGGTCTGGCTCACCTCGCACCTCTACGATTTCCGCGCGCTCTACCCCGACATCACGCTCGAGCTGGTCGCCACCGACAGCGATCTCGACCTCGCCATGCGCGAGGCGGACGTCGCCATCCGCCTGCAGCGGCCGACCCAGCCGGATCTCGTGCAGCGGCGGCTGATGACCGTGCACACGCACATCTACGGCAGCGACCGCTACCTCTCGGCCCAGGGCGTCCCGGCGAGCGCCGCCTAGCTCGACCGGCATTGCCTGATCGCCTACGGCCAGCAGTACCAGCCGCCGGTGCCCAGCTTGAACTGGATCCTCTCGGCCGGGCGCGACGAGGACGAGTTGCACAGCAGGAAGCCGACGCTGACCATCAACAACGTCTTCGGCATGCTCCGGGCCTGCGAATGCGGCCTCGGCCTGGCCTCGCTGCCCGATTATCTCGGCAGCACCAACGCCAACCTAAAGGTCGTGCTGCCGGATCTCGAGGGCCCCAGCTTCACCGCCTATTTCGTCTATCCGGAGGAGCTCAGGGCGTCCAAGCGGGTGGCGGTGTTCCGCGATTTCCTGCTCGAGAAGGTCGCGGCGCAATCGGTTTGGTAGGCGCCGCTGCGGGCGTTCGCCGGCGCTGAGCCTGCACATTTGTGCCATGCAAAAAAAAATGCCTGCCGATGCGAAAAAGGGCTGGTCAACCGGCGGGCGTCACACTATTTATTGCAGTGCAGCAAGACGGTGCTCTGAGCGTCTTGCAGGCAGCGTCCCGATCGGCGACGCTAGGATGGGGCTCCGGCCTTATCCGCGAGGGCTTCCCACGGAAGCACTCTCTCAGACATTTAGCCTCCCTGATCTACTTGGCCGGGTCTTCGGACCCGGCTCTTTTTTTGCGCACTTCGTGCCTAAAAAAGTGCGTAAGGCCTAACCGCCGCCGCGTCAAGCTGTCGCGAGGCCGTCAAGGCACATTTCCGATTTTCTGCTACGTTTTATGTTGAATGAGCCGCTGCCTCTCACATGAAGAGGCGCTCGCCGTCCAGGCCGTCATAGAGATGTGCCACCTGCTCGCCGTAGCCGTTGTAGAGCTGCGTCGGCAGCCGCTCGTCCGTTCCGAGCATCCGCTCGAAAGCCTGGCTCCAGCGGGGATGCGGCACCTCCGGGTTCACATTCGCCCAAAAACCGTACTCGTTGCCGGCGATCTCCTCCCAGAAGCTCACCGGCCGCTGGTCCGTGAAGGTGAAGCGGACGATCGACTTGACCGACTTGAAGCCGTACTTCCAGGGCACGGCGAGGCGCAAGGGCGCCCCGTTCTGCCGCGGCATCGGCTCGCCGTAGATGCCGGTCGCGATGAAGGCGAGCTCGTTGGTCGCCTCGCCCATGGTCAGCCCCTCGACGTAGGGCCAGGGGTACCAGAACTGCCGCTGCCCGGGTGCCTGCGAGCTGTCCTCGAAGGTCGTCATGACCAAATATTGGGCAGACGACAGCGGCCGGGCGAACTCCACCAGCGCCGCCAGCGGGAATCCGGTCCACGGCACGGCCATCGCCCAGGCCTCCACGCAGCGCAGCCGGTAGAGCCGCTCCTCGACCGGCATCCGCCGGATGAGGTCCTCGGCGTCGATCACGATCTCTTCCTCGACCATGCCGTCGATCGTCACGGTCCAGGGACGGAGCCTGAGCGCCTGGGCCGCCATCGAGATCTGCTTGTGCGAGCCGAACTCGTAGAAATTGTTGTAGGTCGTGGCCAGCGCCTGGTCGGTCAGCGGCCGGTCGAGCCCGTACGCCTCGTTTCGAGGTGCCGGATAGAGCTCGGGCGCGATCGGCGCCTCGTCCGCCATGGCGCTGCCCGCCGGCGCCCCGCCGCCACCGCCGCCGCCCAGCAGGTACCCGGCCCCCGGCGTCGCGGCCAACATCGCTCCTGCGCCTGCCGCCGCCATCAGCTTGCGCCGGTTCAGCCAGACCGACTTCGGCGTCGCCGCAGTCTCCGGCAACTCCCAGCTCTTGCGCGACCGTGTGAGCATCCTGCCACCCTCCTCCTGCCATGCAGCCGGAACTAGACCCGGTGCCGCCCCGCGGCAAGTCAAAGGGGTGCGAGCGCGCGGCGCGGAGGCCGTTCACGAGTTGTCAACTTTTCGCTGCGAGGATCACCGCGGAACGCCTCTTCAGGACGGGAGCCGACGGATGCGCCGGCGACTTGTTCATCCCCTGGAGCGCGAGCGCCGTCTCGTGCACAGCCGCTGGCAGGTCCGACTGGCCATGGGGCCGCTCGATTGGCGCGAGCGATTGCAGTGGTGGCGGTACCGCGCCACGCCAGTGCTCATGCCCCTCGGCATCGGCGCCGCGGTCGCCGCAGCGCTCCTGCTGCTCTGGCTCGCGCTCCTGCCGGCCGCCTGGACCCTCGAGCAGCGGCTGCGGCACGTCGCAGCGGCGCCCGGCTGCGGCTCGGCACGCCATGTCGGGCTCGCCCCGGCCCGGCGCGGCGAGCCGGGCTACTACGCGCTGCACGACGCCGACAGCGACGGCGTCGCCTGCGAGCCATTCGTCTCGGACCGCAACCTCACCCTGGAGCTGGTGGCAACGCGGACATGGTCGGCGGTCTCGAGCCGACTCTGGCCGCGTCCGCCCGGCGAGCTGGCGGACCGGCAGCCAGCCGCCGCGGTTGCGTCGACCGGCGACGAGGAGGTGACGTCCGGGGCAGGTGATCTTCCCCCGATCCCGACGCCGCCGCCAGGCCAATGACGGGTGCGCGCCGCGGCGAGCCGGAGCCATTGGTTCGCCGCGACGCCGATCACGACGGCATCGCCTGCGAACCGATCCGGGCCGAAGCCGTGCGCAGCCATCGACCGAGGCCGCGCCGGCCGACCCGCCCGAAGCCGCGGCTGTGCCGCGCCGCCCCGGTGCGGCCTACTCGGCCGCCTTGACCAGGGATGCGTCGGGCTCGACGCAGAGCATGCCGCCGGACTGGCGCCGCCAGAGCGAGGCGTAGAGCCCGTCGGCCGCCACCAGCTCGCGATGGCTGCCGGTCTCGACGATCCGGCCCTGGTCCATCACGACCAGCCGGTCCAGCATGGCGATGGTCGAGAGCCGGTGTGCTATGGCGATCACCGTCTTGCCCTCCATCAGCGACTCCAGCTGCTCCTGGATCGCCGCCTCGACCTCGGAATCGAGGGCCGAGGTCGCCTCGTCGAGCACCAGGATGGGGGCGTTCTTCAAGAGCACGCGGGCGATCGCGATGCGCTGCCGCTGGCCGCCGGAGAGCTTGACGCCGCGCTCGCCGACGAACGCGTCGTAGCCGCGCCGGCCCTTTTGGTCCTCGAGCTCGAGGATGAAGTCGTGCGCATGCGCCCGCCTCGCGGCCGCCTCCACCAGCTCCTGCGACGCGTCCGGGCTGCCGTAGCGGATATTGTCGCGGATCGAGCGGTGCAGGAGCGACGTGTCCTGGGTCACCATGCCGATCCGGCCGCGCAGCGACTCCTGCGTCACCGTGGCGATGTCCCGGCCGTCGATCAGGATGCACCCCGCCTCGGGATCGTAGAAGCGGAGGAGAAGGTTGACGAGCGTCGACTTGCCGGCGCCGGAGCGGCCGACGAGCCCGACCTTCTCGCCCGGCCGGATAGCGAGGTCGAGGCCCTCGATGACCCCCGCCTCCTTGCCGTAGTGGAAGGTCACCCGCTCGAAGCCGATCTCACCCCTCGGCACGACCAGCTCCGACGCCCCTGCCCGGTCGACGACCTCCGGCGCCCTGGCCAGCGTGTTGATGCCGTCCTGCACCGTGCCGATGTTCTCGAACAGCGAGCCGACCTCCCACAGGACCCAGTTCGACATCGCCCGGATGCGCATGACGACGGCGATGGCGACGGCGATGACGCCGAGCGAGATCAGCGCCTGGTGCCAGGCGTAGACGGCGAGCCCGGCGATCCCGGCCAGCAGCAGGGCATTGAGGGTGTGCAGGAGAACGGTGAGCGACGTGGCGAGGCGCATCTGCCGGTGGACCGTGTCCATGAAGCCGGACATCGCATCCCTGGCATAGGCCTGCTCGCGCCGGCTGTGGGCGAAGAGCTTGACCGTCTGGATGTTGGTGTAGCTGTCGACCACCCGGCCGGTCATCTCGGCCCGGGCGTCCGCCTGCTCCATCGACACCTGCCGCAGCCGCGGCACGAAATGGACCAGCAGCGCCACGTAGCCCGCGAGCCAGAGGACGAGCGGCGTCATCAGCCAGGGCTCCGCCTGGCCGACCAGCACCATGGCCCCGACGAAATAGACGACGACGTAGACGAAGACCTCGGTGAGCTTCATCACCGTCTCGCGGATGGCGAGTGCCGTCTGCATCACCTTCTGCGCCACCCGCCCGGCGAACTCGTCCTGGAAGAAGCTCATCGACTGGCCGAGCATCCAGCGATGCGCCAGCCAGCGGACCAGCATCGGGTAGTTGCCGAAGATCGTCTGGTGCTGCAGCAGGTTGCCGACGAGCTGCATCAAGGGAAAGGCGACCACGACCAGGAACGCCATGCCGGCGAGCGTCCAGCCGTGCGTGGCGAGGAACCCCTCGCGCTCGGCCCCGGCGAGCAGATCGACCAGCGAGCCCAGAAAGCTGAGGAACACGACCTCCAGGATCGACACGGCGGCGGTGCCCACCGCCATCAACCCGATCCACGGGGCCACCGGCCGGGTGTAGTGCCAGACGAACGGCCAGAGCTGCGCCGGGGGGCGCCCGGGTGGCGCCGCCGGAAACGGATCGACGAGGTTCTCGAAAAAGCGGAACATCTGCCATCACCAAGAAATGCGGTACGCCCGGCGGCACCTCACCCGTGCGGCCGACCATAGGGTCGCTTGGCCCTGGCCTCGTCGAGCGCGATGGCCCACCAGAGCAGCTGGTCGACCATCAGCGTCAGCGCCCGCGCCGGTCCCTCGGGGTCCACCGTCTCGCCCGCCGAGTCGAACCGCTCCCAGGCCATGGGAAAGCTCACGCCGTCGCGGATCGTCACGGCGTGCAGCTCGGCGAAGACCAGCCGGAGCTGCTCGACCGCCCGCAGCCCGCCCGAGACCCCGCCATAGGAGACGAAGCCCACCGGCTTGGCCAGCCATTCGGCCTTGGCCGAGTCGATCAGCTGCTTGAGCGCTGCCGGGTAGCCGTGATTGTACTCGGGCGTCACCACGATGAAGGCCTTGGCGCCACCGAGCCGTTTGCGGAGCGCCGACACCGCCGGCCCCGGCTCGCGCTCGAGCCGCCGCGGGAAGTCGATCTCGAGCGGGTCGATCACGTCGAGGGTCAGGTCCGGCCGCTCCGCCAGCCGTGCCGCCGTCCAGCGCGCCACCGTCTCGCCGAACCGCCCCTCGCGCGTGCTGCCGAGGATCAGGGCAACGGTCATGGTCTCGGGCATCGGCATCTCCGGGCTCGGGGCGGCAGGGCATGGGGCAGCAACTGCATCAACCAACCTAAGGCGCCTGTGACGGATGTCACGCCCGCCCCGCCGGCGGCGCCCTACGCCACTGCCCGCCAGACCTCGCCCAGGGCGGCGACGAGCAGCCCCGGGTCCTCCGGCCTGAGGCACAAGGGCGACACCCAGACCCGCCCTTGTGCCAGGTCGCCGGGCTCGAGGAACACCTGCGGCCGCCGTGCCCTGAGCGCGCGGTCGATCGCCCGTGCGCGCTCCGCCGACCCCGCCTCCAGGCACAGGCGCGGCACGACGCCCGCCACCAGCCGCAGCGGCAAGCCGGGCAGGCCGTCCCTGATCGCCTCGAGCGGCACCGCCCAGCGTGCCGCCCTCGCCTCGTCGCCCTCGGCCACGAACCGCTCGAGCGCGACCAGGAGCCCGGCGATCTCCTCCTTGCCCGCCTTGCAGGGCCGTCCCACGCCATTGCGCGGCAGACCCGGCAGCAGCGCCTTGTCGATGAACGCCGCCGGCGGCTGGAAGACCTCGAACGCCATGTCGAGATCGAGCATCTGCAGGGCCGCCGACATCACGAGGTCGCGCCGCCCGGCCAGGATGCCCGAGGCCTGCGGCCCGCCCAGCGCCTTGCCGCCCGAGAACGCCACGAGATCGGCGCCGAGCTCGACGAAGCGCCGCAGGTTCGCAGTCGGTGGCAGCTCGGCCGCCGCGTCGACGATCACCGGCACCCCGCGCGCATGGGCCACCTCGACCACCTCCGCCAGCGGCGGCAGCGCGCCTGCGTCCGCCACCCAGAGCACCGCCGCCGTCCGTGGCCCGAGCGCCGCCGCGATCTCCCAGGCCTCGGCATCCCGCTCGCCGGCCCCGGCGAACCGGTCCGGCAGCCCCACCTCGACGATCCTGGCCCCGGCCGTCCGCACCGCGTGGTCGTAGGCGTTGCGCTGGCTGCGCACCATGACGATCTCGTCCGCGGGCCCCACCGCCGCGGGCAATCCAGCCATCAGCGTCGGGTCCAGCCGCGTCATGCAGGCCGCCGCCGCCAGGAGCAGCCCCGCCGCCGCGCCCGACGTCACGAGCCCGCTCTCCGCCCCCGTCGCCGCCGCGATCCTGGCCGCCGCCGCCGCCTGCAGCTGCACCATGTCCACGCAGGCCGAGGATGCCTCCAGCATGGCGTCCGCCACCTCGGGATGCATCACCCCGCCCGACAACCGGGTCGCCGTCCCCTTGCCGTTGACGATCACCGGCACCCCCAGGCGCCCGTAGATCCCCGTCATGCGATTCCTCCGGGAAGCAGGATGAAAGCGGATGCGGGGAGGTTGACCCTCTTCGCACCCCACCGAAAGCTTGCCGGTCGGGCCACGCCAAGGCAAGTGGGCCGGGCCCGCCGGCCGGTCGTTGACGGCCGCTGAACGGTACCTGGTACCCTTGACGAACGGTTGACGGGCGACAGGGCGCCCGGATCGCCAGTTGGCGCGGACGGAGCGCGCCGGTGCTCCAGCCGTCGATCCACGTCGCGCCGCGAGCTGACGGGCCGGCGGCCCGCTCTCCGGGACCTTGTGGAGGCTCGGGCTGCGACCCCATCTAGATGAGGTGGGCCCGGCCGGCCCGACAGGGATCGGCCGACCGGGCACCTGGCGCAGGCCAGGCGGGGACGGCCGGAGCGGGCGAGGCCAATCGGGGGAGCCATGGAGGCGATGTCGACGCTCTTCGACGGTGAGGCAGTCCCGCTGGCGCTGGCTCTGGCGCTGGGCGCGGGGCTTCTCGGCCTGGTTGCCGGCTGGCTGATAGAGCGGACGCATTTCTGCACCATGGGGGCGATCAGCGACGCCTATCTCTTCGGCAGCTGGCGGCGGGTGCGGGCCTGGACCCTGGCCGTGGCGACGGCCCTGTTGCTGACCCAGATGCTGGCGCTCGGCGGCGTGGTGCCGCTGGCGGAGACCTTCTATCTGGCGCCGCGCATCGAGGCATTGGCGCTGCTGGTCGGCGGCGTGCTGTTCGGCATCGGCATGGTGCTGGCCGGTGGCTGTGCCAGCCGCAATCTGGTGCGGCTGGGGGCCGGCAGCCTGAAGGCGCTGGTGGTGGTGCTGATGATCGGGCTCACCGCCTTCGCGACCATGGCCGGCGTGCTGGTCTGGCCGGCCGAGCTGCTGCGCAGCGCCGTGGTCTGGACGGTGGGCCAGCCGACCCAGAGCCTGGGCGCGCTGCTGGCCGCGGCCGGCATCGCCGCGAGGCCGGTGGCCGATGCGGTGCTGGGGTTGGCATTCGCCGCCCTGCTGCTGGTCTTCGTGCTCGCGGATGCGCGGTTTCGGCGGAGTCTGCCCGATCTCGCGCTCGGCTTCGGCCTCGGCACGCTCGTCACCCTCGGCTTTCTGCTGACGGGCCGGCTTCTGGCCGATCCCTTCGAGCCGATCGCGGTCGTGTCGCTGGCCTACGTGGCGCCCACGGGCCGGGCCCTGCTCTGGACCATGACCGGCAACGGCCTGTGGCCGGGGTTCGGTGCGGCGCTGGTCCTCGGCACGATCGTCGGGGCGGCGCTGTCGGCCGGGCTCGGCGGGCGCTTTCGAATCGAGACGTTCCGCGCACCGGACGATATGATGCGCCATCTGGCCGGTGGGGCGCTGATGGGGTTCGGTGGCGTCCTGGCCCTGGGCTGCACGGTCGGCCAGGGCATCACGGGCCTCGCCACCCTGGCCATGGGCT
The DNA here is from genome assembly GCA_964460465.1 of uncultured Geminicoccaceae bacterium. Taxonomy (GTDB): domain Bacteria; phylum Pseudomonadota; class Alphaproteobacteria; order Geminicoccales; family Geminicoccaceae; genus SLRI01. The sequence continues at coordinate 19,577 of CAYWSB010000010.1, forward strand.
CGTTCATTGCCGTGGGCGGGATCGTTGCCGGTGCGCTCCTGGCCCTGCGCCGGCTCGAGCGGGGCAGTTGGCGGGCCGCGTTCGGCCTTGGTGCGTCGACCGGGCTCGGTCCGGCCGGGCCGGTCTAGGTCGGGAAAGCTGGGGAAGTCGATGACGCTGTCGAGCGCACGGTCGAGCGGGATGCCGGACAGGCCAGGATGCCCGGCATGATGGTCAAGCTCGGCACCGTTCTCGTCGTGGTGCTGGTCACCGTGCAGGCCTCGTCGGCCCGGGCCAGCGGCTTCATCGCCGATCTCTCGCACCATCTGATCGCCATCACGACGGCGTTCACGGGCAGCAACGTGCTGCTCTTCGGTGCCCTCGACGAGGCCGGCGCCGACGTCGTGGTCGTCGTGCGCGGACCCGACACCACCGCGACGGTCCGGCGCAAGAGCCGGGTCGGCTTCGTCTGGCTCAACACCGACGAGCTGGCGTTCTCGGCCGTGCCCGCGTTCTACGCCGTGGCGGCCAGCCGGCCGCTCGACGCGATCATGGCCGAGGACGAGCGGGAGCGGTTCCGCATCGGCACCGAGCATCTGGCGCTGCAGCCGCTCAACGGCGTCGAGCGCTCGCCCGTCGAGCTCGCCTCGTTCCGCGCCGGGCTGGTGCGCAACAAGGCGCGCGACGATCTCTATGCCATCGACGTGTCGCCGGTGCGGTTTCTCGGCGACCGGCTGTTCCGGACGACCTTGAGCTTTCCGGCCAACGTGCCGCCTGGCAACTATCGGGTGGAGGTCCTGCAGCTCCGGGACGGCGTGGTCGTCGGCGCGCAGACGAGCGTCCTCGTCATCTCCAAGGTCGGGCTCGAGGCCGAGATCTTCGACGCTGCGCGCACCAACCCGGCGCTCTACGGCCTGGTATCGGTCATTCTCGCCATCGGTGCCGGCTGGGCCGCGGGCGCCATCTTCAAGAAGCAGTGATGCGATGCAGAGCATGAACAACGATCCGGCGGTCGATCAGGGGCTGCCGGTCGACGACGAGGGCGGCGACGTGGCGCCTGCTGCCGCGACGCCACAGCGGGTGTTCCTCGTCGTCGTCGACGAGAGCGAGGAGATGCGCAACGCGCTGCGCTTCGCCTGCCGCCGCGCCCAGCACACCAAGGGGCGGGTGGCGCTGCTCTACGTCGTCGAGCCGGTCGAGTTCCAGCACTGGATCGGGGTCGGTCGGGTGATGGAGGAGGAGGCACGGCTCGAGGCCGAGCGGCGGATGCAGACCCTGGCCGCCGAGGTCTTCGCGCAGACGGGCGCGATGCCGACGGTCCACATCCGCGAAGGTCAGCGAGCGGAGCAGCTCATGGAGCTGCTGAGCGAGGAGCCGTCGATCTCGCTCCTGGTCCTCGCGACCGCCGTCGACGGCAAGGATCCGGGACCGCTGGTCACCTATCTGATGAACAACATCGCCCGCAACAAGTTCAGGGTGCCCGTGACGCTGGTGCCGGGCCAGCTCACCGACGAGGAGATCGACGCCCTGAGCTGAGACCCGCGCCGGTCGCCCGCGCTCAGCCGCCGCGGCGCATGACCAGGGCCACGCCGACGGTGGCGACCGCCATGCCGAGGAGCGCCGTGCCCCCGAGCGTTTCGCCGAGCACGATCCAGGCCACGAGGGTGGCGGCGGGCGGGACGAGGAAGAAGAGCGAGGCGACCCTGCCGGCCTCGCCGCGCCTGAGCATCAGGTTCAAGAGGGCGATGGCGACGATCGAGTTGACCAGCACCAGATAGGCCAGGGCCGAGGCGAACGAAGGCGTCCAGGCAATGGCGGTGTCCTCGAACGCCAGGGCCGCGACCCCGGTGGCCAGGGCAGCGACGGCGAACTGCAGCGTGCCGCCCGCCCAGAGGTCGAAATGCGGGCAGAAGCGCTTCTGGTAGAGCGTGCCGCCGGTGATCGAGAGGAGGGCGACGAAGGCGACGGCGACGCCGAACGGGGAGCCCAGACCCGTGGCGAGCTTCTCGCCGAGGACCAAGACGACGCCGACGACGCCGAGGCCCAGACCGAGGATCTGCCGTGGCCGGACCCGCTCGCCGAGCCAGCGGGCGGCCAGCACGGCGGTGACCACCGGCTGCATGCCGACGATGAGGGCGAGACCGCCGGCGGTGATCCCGGCGTCGAAGGCGAGATAGGCCGCACTGAAATAGACTGCCTGAATGATCAGGCCGGCCACGAGGATGTGGCCGAGCTCGGCCGGACGCCGCGGCCAGGGCGACCGAAGCACCAGGGCGATCGCCAGCATCAGGCCGGTGACGATGACGAAGCGGAGCGCCAGGAAGGTGACGGGCTCGGCCCCCTCGAGGCCGAGCTTGGCGGCGATGAAGCCCGACGACCAGAAGAGCAGGAAGAGGGTCGGGGCGGCACGCTCGATCGCGCCGGGCGCGGCGAGCGGTGCCGGCCCGCGCTCAGAAATGACGCCAGCCGAGGTGCTGGACCTCGAGCGCCGCACCGGTCGGGTCGAGGACCTCGAGGCCACGGCCCGCGGCGATCCTGCCGATCATCGTGAGCCGCAGGTCGAGCGCGCCGGCCAGGGCCTCGATCGCCGGAGTGGCCGCCTCGGCTGCCGTGAAGAGGAGCTCGTAGTCGTCACCGCCGCCCAGCGCCGCCTCGAGCCAGCCCGGCAGGCCGTGGGCGACCGCGGAGACCGGCAGCCGCGCCGTCTCGAGCCGGCCGGCGACCCCGGACTCCTCGAGGATGTGGCCGAGATCGGCCAACAACCCGTCCGAGACGTCCATGGCCGCCGTGGCGAGCCCGAGCAGTCGGCGGCCGAGCGCCAGCCGCGGCTCGGGCCGGCGGTAGCGCTCGACGAGGTAGAAGGCCTCGTCCTCGGTGGCGGCGAGGCCGCGGATCACCCGCAGGCCCAGGGCGGCGTCGCCGAGCGTGCCGGAGACCCAGATCAGGTCGCCCGCGCGCGCGGTCGAGCGGCGCAGCGCCCGGCCCCGCTCGACCGTGCCGAGGATCGTGCAGGAAAGGAGCAGCGGGCCCGGCGTGGAAACGATGTCGCCGCCGATGAGCGACAGCCCGTACCGTTCCTGGTCGTGGCCGAGACCGACCGCGAAGCCTTCGAGCCAGGCGTCGGAGAGGTCGGGCGGCCGGGCGATCACGGTGAGATAGGCGAGCGGCTCGGCACCCATGGCGGCGAGGTCGGAAAGGTTCACCCGCAGGAGCTTCTGCGCCACGGCGTCGGCCGGGTCGTCGGCGACGAAGTGCACGCCGGCGACGATGGCGTCCTTGGCGATCACCAGCGAGCGGCCGGCCGGCAGGTCGACCAGGGCCGCGTCGTCGGTGAGCCCGAGCGCGCCGGGGAACTCCTTGGCCAGGGGCTTGAGGAGCTCGTCGATGAGGGCGAACTCGCCGCGCATCACGGGCGACCCGGCGGGGTTCGGCCCCCGGCACCACCGCTTCGCCCCAGACGGGATGCGGCCAACGGCGCACCAGCGCGCGATGCGGGCACGCCCGAGCCAACACGGACGGCCGATATGCCGAGAACGACCGGGAAGCGGGCCGCGCTCGGCGTCGCGGGTGGCAGCCTCACAGCACGGCCTCGGGGTCCGTTCGCAGCAGTGGTGCGAGGCGGTCGAGCACGGCGTTCACGAGCGCCGGCTCGTCGCCACCGAAGAACAGGTGCGCCAGCTCGACATACTCGTTGATCACGACCTTGACCGGAACATCGGTCCGCTCGGCGAGCTCGAAGGCGCCGGCGCGCAGGGTGGCGCGCAGGAGAAAGCCGCAGCGGGCCAGCGTCCAGTCGTCCCTGAGGCAGCCCTCGATGGCCGGGTCGAGCCGATCGCGCGCCCGCCAGGCGCCGCCGGTCACGATCGCGAACCAGACCTCGTCGACCTTCGGCGAGGGGGTCTCGAGGTCCAGGGGCTCGAAGATCGAGGCCAGCCGATGCGCCTTGAACTCGGCGATCACCCGGTCGATCGCGAGCTCGCCCGCCTCTGCCTGGTAGAGGGCCTGCACGGCGGCGAACCGCGCGGCGCGGCGCTTGTTCAGGGCTGGCTGGCGCCGGCGCTCGGCCATGCGCTCAGGCCCGCTCGAGGCGGCGGCGAAGGGCCATCAGCGTCAGGGCCGCGAGCGCCGCGTGGCCACCCTTGTCCTGCCGTGCGGGATCGGCCCGCTCGATCGCCTGCGCCTCGTTCTCCACCGTCAGGATGCCGTTGCCGATGGCCAGGCCGAGCCGGGTGCCGAGATCCATGATGCCGCGGCTGCTGTCGTTGGCGACGAGCTCGTAATGCGTGGTCTCGCCACGAATGACACAGCCCAGGGCGACGTAGCCGGCGATGGCGCGGTCGAGCCCGGCGGCGATGCGGATGGCTGGCGGGATCTCGAGGGCGCCGGGCACCACCAGGTGGGACACGCGGGTCCCGGCCCGCTCCAGCACGGCCCGGGCACCGGCCAGGAGCATGTCGTTGATGCGGCCATGATAGCGGGCCTCGACGACCAGCACCCGGGCACCGGGCAGGCGTGGCAGGTCCCTGCTGTCCGACGTGCCGGCCATCAGCGTGCACCTTCCTTGTCGATGGGTCGGGTCTCGACCACGCGCAGCCTGTAGCCGTCGAGCCCGACGATGGTGCGGCCGGTGTTGGAGAGCAGGATCATGTCCTTGACCCCCAGATCGCCCAGGATCTGGGCGCCGATGCCGTAGACCCGAAGGTCGGCGGGGGCCGGCGTGGCGTGGCCGAGGGCGATCTTCACCCGGTCGGAGATGCTGGTCGGCGAGGGCTCGCGCAGGACGACGACGACGCCGCGGCCGGCCTCGCCGATCATCCGCATCGCCTGGTGGAGCTGGTCGCCGCGGCCGCTCTCGCCCTCACCGAGCAGGTCCTGGAGCATGTTGACGGCATGCACCCGCACCAGCACCGGCTCGGGGCTGGTGACGTCGCCCTTGACCAGCGCCACGTGCTCGATGCCGTCGAGCACGTTGACATAGACCTGGAGCCGGAAGTCGCCGCCGAAGCGGCTGGTGAAGGTGGTCGCGATGTCGCGCTCGACCAGGCGGTCATGGCGGAGCCGGTAGGCGATGAGATCGGCGATCTTGGCGACCTTGAGGCCGTGGAGCTGGGCGAAGGCGACGAGGTCCGGCAGCCGGGCCATGGTGCCGTCGTCGTTCATGATCTCGCAGATCACGCCGGCCGGCTGGAGGCCGGCGAGCCTGGCGATGTCGACCGCGGCCTCGGTGTGGCCGGTACGGACCAGCACCCCGCCGTCCCGGGCCATGAGCGGGAAGATGTGGCCGGGTGCCACCAGATCATCGCGTCGGCTCTCCGGATCGATGGCGACCTGGATGGTGCGCGCCCGGTCGGCAGCGGAGATCCCGGTCGTCACCCCTTGCCGCGCCTCGATGCTGACCGTGAAGGCGGTCGAGATCCTGGGCTCGTTGCCCTGCGCCATCAAGGGCAGGCCCAGGGTCTCACAGCGCTCGCGGGTCAGTGCCAGGCAGATCAGGCCGCGGCCGTGCTTGGCCATGAAGTTGACGGCGGCGGCGTCGCAGAACTGGGCCGGAATGACGAGATCGCCCTCGTTCTCGCGGTCCTCGTCGTCGACCAGGATGAACATCCTGCCGGCCCGCGCGTCCTCGATGACGTCCTCGACGGGCGACAGGAAGCTCGGGTCGAAATCGGTCGCGGCCATCAGGCGGTGCCTTCCTTGAACGCCAGTTGCCGGGCGACGTAGCGGGCGAGCATGTCGGCCTCGAGATTGACGCGATCCCCCGGCCCGCGGCCCTGCAGCGTGGTGGCTGCCCAGGTATGCGGGATGATCGTCAGCGCCATCGTCGTCGCGGTCAGCTCGTTGACGGTGAGCGAGATGCCGTCGACGCCGACCGAGCCCTTGACGGCGACCAGCGGCCGCAGGTCCGCGGGCAGCTCGACCGCCAGCCGCCAGCTGTCGCCCACCGTCTCGAGGCCGGTGATGCGGCCGACGCCGTCGACATGGCCGAAGACGAGGTGGCCGCCGAGCTCGTCGCCGAGCCGAAGCGAGCGCTCGATGTTGATCCGGTCGCCGACCCGCCAGCTGCCCAGCGTGGTCCGGGCCAGGGTCTCCGCGGAGGCGTAGACGCGGTAGCCGTTGCCGGTCTTCTCGGTGACCGTGAGGCAGACGCCCGAATGGGCCACCGAGGCGCCGAGCTCGAGCCGCTCGAGGTCCAGGTCGGCCTCGATCTCGAGCCTGCGGCCGCCGGCCTCGTCGCTGATCGCCGCGACGCGGCCCAGATGGGTGATGATGCCGGTGAACATGGGACGGTCGGACAACCTTTCTGGGCCGGGGCGTCAGCGATCCGGCTCGAGCACGCTCAGCCGGTCGGGGCCGAGGCGGCGCGAGTCCACCAAGCGCCAGCGGCCGACCTCGGCCAGGCGGTCGACCCCGAGGGCCTGCACGGCGGCCGCGCCGTCGCCGCCGATCAGGCAGGGGGCGGTGAAGAGGTAGAGCCGGTCCACGAGGCCGGCCTGGAGAAAGCTGGTCGCGAGCCGGGCCCCGCCCTCGACGAGCAGGCGTGTGATGCCTCGGTCGGCGAGCCGGGTCAAGACGGCGGCCAGCGACGTATCGCCGTCCAGCGCCGTGACGTGGACGAGCGGCAGCCGGTCGGCCGAGGTGGCGAGCCGGCTCGCCGCCGGCAGCCGGCCGCGGCGGTCCATGACCACGCGGACGGGCGAGCGCTGCTCGAGCCCGGGCAGCCGACAGGAGAGCAGCGGATCGTCGGCGAGGGCGGTGCCGGAGCCGACCATGATGGCGTCGTGGCTGGCACGCAGCCGATGGCCGAAGGCGCGCGCCGCCTCGCCGGTCACCCACTTGCTGTCGCCGGTGCGCGTGGCGATCCGCCCGTCGAGGCTCGTGGCGAGCTTGAGGCCGACCATCGGCCGGCGGTTGCGGATGCGCCGGTAAAGGCCCAGATTCTGGGCCAGCGCCTCGCCCTCGCGCACGCCGGTGACCACCTCCACACCCGCCTGCCGCAGCCAGGCGATGCCCTTGCCGTCGACGCGGGGATCGGGGTCGACGCAGCCGACCACCACCCGCCGGATGCCGGCCTCGATCAGGCCCTTGCAGCAGGGCGGGGTCTGCCCCCAGTTCGCACAGGGCTCGAGGGTGACGTAGGCCGTGGCCCCCCGGGCCGCCTCGCCGGCGCGCGCCAAGGCCTCGCTCTCGGCATGCGGCCGGCCGCCGGGCCGGGTCCAGCCGCGGCCCACCACCAGCCCGTCCTTGACGACGACGCAGCCGACCGAGGGGTTGGGTGCCGTGCTGCCGAGATGGCGCTCGCCCAGCGCCAGAGCGAGACCCATGAAGCGGGCGTCGATCGGATCGGTCGGCATCGGCGAGCGAGCGGGCTCTCAGGGCTCGGCGGCGTCGGGCTCGTCGGCCTCGGGCAGCCGGCGGATGAACTCCTCGAAGTCTCGCGCCGTGGCGAAGTCGCGATAGACCGAGGCAAAGCGGACATAAGCCACCTCGTCCAGCTTGGCCAGGGCATCCATGGCGAGCTCGCCGATCCGCGTCGTCGGCACCTCGTGCTCGCCGCTGGTCTCGATCCGCCGGACGATGCCGTTGACGATGCGCTCGATCTGCTCCTGGTCGACGCCGCGCTTGCGGATGGCGATGGCGATCGAGCGGGCCAGCTTGTCGCGGTCGAACGGCACCCGCTTGCCGTCCTTCTTCAGCACCACGAGGTCGCGCAGCTGCACCCGCTCGAAGGTGGTGAAGCGGGCGCCGCAGGCCGTGCACTGCCGCCGGCGGCGGATCGAGGTCGCATCCTCGACCGGCCGCGAATCCTTCACCTGGGTATCCTCGGAGCCGCAAAACGGGCAGCGCATCGGCTTTTGTCCACTCTTTCCGTTGGTGGCGGCGACATATAGGCGGCGACACGGCCATCGGTCACTAGGGCGCGTGGCCGGACCGCCGTGCGCGACCGGCGAGCGGCCGATGGCGGGGGGCGGCGGTCACCCGGCGATCGGGCCTGCCTCCTCGGCGAGCTGGCGTTGCCAGAGCCGGGCATAGAGGCCGTCCCGGGCGACGAGCTCGGCGTGGGTCCCCCGCTCGACCACGCGGCCCGCGTCCAGGACGATGATCTGGTCGGCATCGGTGACGGTCGAGAGGCGGTGGGCGATGACGAGCGTGGTGCGGCCGCGGGCGGCGCTGCCCAGCGCCTCCTGCAGCGAATGCTCGGTGCCGCTGTCCAGTGCCGACGTCGCCTCGTCGAGGATCAGGATCGGCGGGTTCTTCAGGAGCACGCGGGCGATGGCGACGCGCTGCTTCTCGCCGCCCGACAGCTTGAGGCCACGCTCGCCGACGAGGGTGCGGTAGCCGTCGGGCAGGCTCTCGATGAAATCGTGGATCTGGGCCAGCCTCGCCGCCGCGACGATCTCATCGCGGCTGGCGCCCGGCCGGCCATAGGCGATGTTGGTCTCGATCGTGTCGTTGAAGAGCACGGTGTCCTGCGGCACGAGGCCGATCTGCGCCCTGAGGCTCGCCTGGGTCACCCGACCGATGTCCTGGCCGTCGATGGTCACCCGGCCGGCCTGGGTGTCGTAGAAGCGGAAGAGCAGGCGGACGATGGTCGACTTGCCGGCCCCGGTAGGCCCGACGATGCCGAGCTTCTGGCCGCCCGCCACGGTGAAGCTCAGGCCGTCGACCAGCGGCCGGCGGTCGTCGTAGGCGAAGCGCACCCCGTCGAAGCGGACGGCCCCTTCGCTGACGACGAGCGGTCGGGCGTCGGGCGCGTCGAGCACTTCCGGCCGGCGGGCCATCAGCGCCTCGATGTGCTCGAGGTCGGTCAGGGACTGGCGGATCTCGCGATAGACGACGCCGAGGAAGTTCAATGGCTGGTAGAGCTGGAGGAGGAAGGCGTTGAGCAGGACCACGTCGCCGATGGTGAGCGATCCCGCGACGACGCCCTGGGCCGCCATGATCATCAGGAGTGTGACACCGAGCGCGATGATCGCGGCCTGGCCGCCGTTGAGGTAGGCGAGCGTCACCTCGGACTTGACGGCGGCGTCCTCGTAGCGGGCGAGCTGGCCGTCGAGGCGGCGGCGCTCGAAGCCCTCGTTGGCGAAGGCCTTGACCACCTCGTAGTTGATCAAGCCGTCGACGGCCGAGGCGTTGAAGGCGTTGTCGGCGGCGTTGAGCTCGCGGCGGATCACCGTCCGCCAGTTGGTGGTGACGACGGTGAAGACGGCGTAGCCGACGATGGTGACGAAGACGACGGCGGCGAAGCTCGGCGGATAGTTCCAGAGCAGGATGCCGATGACGAGGGCGAACTCGAGGATGGTGGGGCCGAGGCTGAAGAGGGCCGTGCGCAGCAGGAAGGAGAGCGCCTTGACGCCGCGGTCGATGGCGCGCGCCAGCTCGCCGGTGCGGCGCTCCAGGTGATAGCGGAGCGAGAGGTCGAAGAGGTGGGTGTAGACCGCCAGGGCCAACTGCCGGCCGGCCCGGGCGCCGACCTTGGCGAAGAGCGCGTCGCGCAGCTGCTGGAACACGGACGAGAAGAGGCGGGCGGCGCCGTAGCCGAGCAGCAGCGCCAGGGGAATGGCGGCGAGCCCGGGCTCGCCCAGCGCGTCGACCGTCCATTTGAGGAAGAAGGGGACGTAGATCGTGACGATCTTGGCCGCGAGGAGGCAGAGGAAGGCGGCGACCACCCGGGCGCGGAGCCCGGTCTCGCCGGCCGGCCAGACATAGGGCAGCGCGAAGCCGACGAGCTCGGCCCAGCTCTTCTCGACCGCCGGCGCGGCAAGCGGCGGCGCCAGGCCGCGGCGGCCGCTCAATGGTGCACCTTCGGGTGGGCGGGTGCGTCGCCGCGCTGGCCGGGCAAGGTCGATCCTCTCGAGGCTGGAAGCCGCGAACGTGGGCGCCCACACGCCTCGCGGCAAGCGGTAAGCGGCGTGCTGCCAAGGTTGCCGCCGGTGGGGTCGGTGGCTAACGTCGGCCGGCGCAGCAGCACGGGCGGCGGGGCATGCCGCAGCGGACGGGGGATGCGGTGTCGTGAACGGCTTCGACTACGTGATCGTGGGTGCCGGCAGCGCCGGCTGCGTGCTCGCCAACCGGCTGTCGGCGGACCCGCGCAACCGGGTGCTCCTGCTCGAAGCCGGGGGGCACGACCGACGCTTCTGGATCCATGTCCCGATCGGGTATCTCTACACCCAGAACAACCCCAAGACGGACTGGTGCTTCAAGACCGAGGCCGAGCCGGGGCTCGGTGGCCGGGCGCTGAACTACCCGCGCGGCCGGGTGCTGGGCGGCTGCTCGTCGATCAACGGCATGATCTACATGCGTGGCCAGGCCGCCGACTACGACCATTGGCGGCAGCTCGGCAACCCGGGCTGGAGCTGGGACGACGTGTTGCCGTTCTTCAAGCAGTCCGAGGATTTCTGCGGTGGCGCGGACGCGCTGCACGGGGCCGGCGGCGAGTGGCGGGTCGAGGAGCCCAGGGTCTCCTGGCCCATCCTCGACGCGTTCCGCGAGGCGGCGGCCGCGGTCGGCATCCCCAACACCACCGACTTCAACCGCGGGAACAACGAGGGCTGCGGCTACTTCCACGTCAACCAGCGTTCGGGCGTGCGCTGGTCGACCGCCAAGGCGTTCCTGAAGCCGGCGCGAAGGCGGCCGAACCTCGTCGTCGTCACCGGTGCCAGGGTCACGGGGCTGCGCCTCGACGGCCGACGGGCCACGGGTGTCGACTACGTCGAGAACGACGTCGCGAAGTCCGTCAGCGCCGGGCGCGAGGTGATCCTGGCGGCCGGGGCGATCGGTTCCCCGCAACTCCTGCTGCTGGCCGGGATCGGGCCGGCGGACGAGCTCGCCCGGCACGGCATCGCCGTGCGCCACGCGCTCCCCGGCGTCGGCCGCAATCTCCAGGATCACCTGCAGATCCGCACCGTCTTCAAGGTCCACAACACGCCGACCCTGAACGAGCAGGCGGCCACGTTGTGGGGGCGGGCCAGAATGGCGCTGGACTATGTGCTGCACCGGCGCGGCCCGCTGAGCATGGCGCCCTCCACGATGGGGGCCTTCGCCAGGACCGATCCGAGCTTCGCCACGCCCAATGTCGAGTACCACATCCAGCCCCTGAGCCTGGATCGCTTCGGCGAGCCCCTGCACCCCTTCCCGGCGATCACCGCCTCGATCTGCAACCTCAGGCCCACCAGCCGCGGCACGGTCCGCCTGAAATCCGCCGATCCCGCCGCCGCGCCCGCGATCGCGCCCAACTATCTCTCGACCGACGAGGACCGGCGGGTGGCGGCGGATTCGATCCGGCTGACGCGGGCGATCATGGCGGCACCGCCGCTGCAGCCGTTCACCCCGGAGGAGTTCAGGCCGGGGTCGGCGGTGACCGACGAGGCGGAGCTCGTGCGGGCCGCGGGCGCGCTCGGCACCACCATCTTCCATCCCGTGGGCACCTGCAGGATGGGGGCGGCCGAGGACGGCGCCGCCGTCGTCGATGCCCGGCTGCGGCTGCACGGCATCGCCGGGCTCCGGGTGGCGGACGCGTCGGTCATGCCGACCATCACCTCCGGCAACACCAACGCGCCGGTCATCATGATCGCCGAGAAGGCGGCCGCGATGGTCCTCGAGGAGGCGCGGCGCTGAGGCCGCGTCGTGCCACCAGCCGCCCGCCGACTGGCGCACCGCCAGAAGATGCGGTACCCGGGGAGCATAAGGCTCGTTTTGGGAGGAGCATGCCGTGGCACCCTACTTGGGCTTCCTGATTGGCGTCATCGTCGGCGTGATTGGCGCCTGGTGGTTCTTCGAGCGTCGCGATGCGCAGAGCCGCGGTGAGATGGAAGCCGGCTGGAAGAAGAAGCTGGAGCACGTCGAGGCCGAGGTGAGGCGTGCCGACGCGGCACACGAGGAGACCAAGGAGCGGCTGCGGCAGCTGCAGCAGGAGCAGCGGCCGGCGCCCGCCCCGGCCGAGGCGCCCGGCCAGCCGTCGGCGGCACCGCCGCGGGCAGCGGGCACGCCCGCGGTGGAGGCCGAGCGTGTCGCCCAGGCGCGGCGGCGGATCGATGCCAAGCTCGCCCAGCTGCCGGCCGGCTCCTCGGCGCGGCAACGGCTCCTGGCCGAGCGGGCCGCGCTCGACAGCGCATCCGAGACGGCGCCGGCGGCTGCGGGCACGGAACAGCCACTGTTCACCGCTCCGCGCGAGGCGCCCGACGATCTCGAGCGGATCCGCGGCATCGGCCCAGTGCTGAAGGAGCGGCTGAACCGGCTCGGGATCACCACCTTCGCGCAGATTGCCGCCTTCAGCGAGGCGGACGTGGCGCGCCTCGACGAGGTTCTCGATTTCAAGGGGCGCATCGTTCGCGAGCGCTGGGTGGAGCAGGCCAAGGCCCTGCGGGGTTCGGCCTGAGCCGGCGGCCGGCGAGGCAGGCCGTTCGATTGCGAAAAAAACTTTCGTCGGGCGAGGATCCGACGTGATCCGCCCGGTCGACGGCGGCGTAAACGTCCATAGCCAGCCGGCTGAAAAGCCAGTGGCAATAGCCCGCCGGTCTTTCCTCCCCCGGGACCGGCGGGCCCCGCCACTCTCGATCATTGATCCGCTCGTGCCCGGCGCGCCAAGAGGAGCGGATGTCGGCTTGCCGCTGCAGCATTGAGCCAACCATCAGGCAGGCTTGCCGGCCGTTCCAGCACGGAGACTTCGTTTGCATATCGGCGTCGTCGGCACGGGTGTTGCCGGGCTTTCTGCCGCGTGGCTGCTCGCGCGGCGCCACCGGGTCACCGTGTTCGAGCGAGAGGGGCGCCTCGGCGGCCACAGCCATACGGTGAGCGTCAGGCTGGCCGGCGAGACGGTCGACGTCGATACCGGCTTCATCGTCTACAACGAGCGCAACTATCCGGAGCTGACCTCCTTCCTGGCGCATCTGCGGATCGCATCCGAGCCCAGCAACATGTCGTTCTCCGCGAGCATCGATGACGGTGCGCTCGAGTATTGCGGCGCATCGGTGCGGGCGCTGTTCGCCCAGCGACGCAACCTGTTGCGGCCGCGTTTCTACCGCATGCTCGGCGACATCCTGCGCTTCAACCGGCTCGGCGTCGCGCATCTGGAAGCGGCCGAGCGCGCCGACTGGACGCTCGGCCGGTTCCTCGCCGAGCATCGCTTCGGGCCGGCGTTCTCCGGCGCCTATCTCTTGCCCATGGCGGCCGCCATCTGGTCCTGCCCGACCAGCACCATGCTCGGTTTCCCGGCGACCAGCTTCCTGCGCTTCTTCGCCAACCACGGGTTGCTCACCGTGGCCGACCAGCCGGCGTGGCGCACGCTGACGCGGCGCTCCCGGGACTATGTCGGGCGCATTCGGGCGGTGCTCGGCGACGGCGTGCGCACCGCGGCCCCCGTGGTGGCCGTGCGGCGGCTGCCGGGTGGCGTCGAGGTGGTGGACGGCCGCGGCGGCCGCTTCGTCTTCGATGCGGTGGTGATGGCCGCCCACGCCGACCAGACCGCCGCGGTGCTGCTCGACGCCGACGACGAGGAGCGTGCGATCCTCGGCGCCTTCAAGTTCCAGGGCAATCGTGCCGTCCTGCACAGCGACCCGTCGCTGATGCCGAAACGGCGTGCGGCCTGGGCGGCCTGGAACTACACTGCCGACAGTCGCAGCGACGGCAGGGGGCGGGTCGCCGTGACCTACTGGATGAACCGGCTGCAGAACATCGACGAGCGGCTGCCGCTCTTCGTCTCGATGAACCCGCTGCGCGAGCCGGACCCGGCGCTGGTTCACGGCGAGCACGCCTACGACCATCCCGTGTTCGACGCGGCAGCGCTTGCCGCACAAGCACGGATCGGGCGGATCCAGGGGCGCGGCGGCGTTCACTACGCGGGCGCCTGGCTGGGCTACGGGTTCCACGAGGACGGCTTGCGCTCCGGTCTCGAGGCGGCGGCACGCCTCGGCGTCGCCGCCCCGTGGAAGCCGTCCCTCGATGTCGAGCCAACGATCCCGGCAGCGTCCGGTCGCGGCATTCCCGAGCATGCTGCAGCCCAGTCGGCATGATCGATCCGCCGCATCAGGCGGTTGCGCCGGCGTGACGGGCCAGGGTTCCGCCGTGGCGCTCCGCTCCCGGCTCTACGAGGGCACGGTGATGCACCTGCGGCTGCAGCCGCTGCGCCACCGGTTCCGCTACCGCGTTTTCTCAGTGATGCTCGATCTGGACGAGCTGACGTCGATCGGGCACCGCTGCCGGCTGCTGCGGATCGAGCGGCCGGGAATCCTGTCGTTCCGGGCCCAGGATCACGGGCCGCGCGACGGCTCGCCGCTCAAGCCCTGGGCGCTGGCGCAGTTCGCCGCGGCCGGCATCGACGCTGTGGCCCGCGTCGAGCTGCTCTGCTTTCCAAGGCTGTGGGGCTTCGTCTTCAACCCGCTGAGCGTCTATTTCGGCTACGCCGCCGACGGCGCGCTCGCGGGCGTGCTCTACGAGGTCAAGAACACCTTCGGCGGGCAGCACGTCTATGTCTTGCCGGCCGGCCCGGCCAATCGCGGCACCGACGGCCGCATCCGCCACTCCATCGACAAGTCGTTCTATGTCTCGCCGTTCATCGACATGGCGGCCTCCTACCATTTTGCGCTGCAGCCGCCGGACGAGACCCTCGAGCTGGTGATCCGCGAGACCGGCCCCGAGGGCCTCTTCTTCACCGCCAGCCAGACCGGGCGGATGCGGCCGCTCGACGATCGCACGCTTCGGCGCTGTCTCCTGCGCAATCTCGCCATGACGTTCAAGGTGATTGGTGGCATTCATGTGGAGGCCCTGCGGCTGTGGCTGAAGGGCGCACCCTATCACCCGAAGGCCACCGGGCAGATCGAAGGTTGAGTAAGTCGGTTTGCTGGAGGCGTCAGGATTGATGAAGAAAGCAATGGGCACCCGACAGAACCCCCTCGTCGACACCGCCGCCGACCGCGAGACCGATGGCGCCGCCGGTCGCCTCGGCCCGACCGATCGGATGCGGAGCGACACGATCCTGCGCATGTTTCGCCGGCTCCGCCACGGCACCCTCCAGCTGACCCTGCCGGACGGCACCACCGAGACCATCACCGGCGACGACGGCGGCCCGCGCGCGGTGCTGCACGTGCGCGACGGGCGGGTGGTCGACCGCTACCTCAAGCACGGCAGCGTCGGCTTTGCCGAGAGCTACATCGCCGGCGAATGGGAGACGTCCAACCTGGCCGATCTTCTGGAGCTGCTCGACCGCAATTACGACGCATGGGGCGATGGCTATTTCGGCCCGCTGCTGGCGCGCATGGTCGCCCGCGTGCAGCACTGGTTCCGGCAGAACACCAAGCGCGGCAGCCGGCGCAACATCCACGCCCACTATGATCTCGGCAACGAGTTTTTCGCCGCCTGGCTGGACCCGACCATGACCTACTCGGCGGCCTTGTTCGACCGCCGGCAGGGGGTCGCGGCCGACGATCTCGAGGCGGCCCAGCGGGCCAAGTACCGCAATCTCTGCCGGATGATCGATCTGCGGCCGGGCCACCGGTTGCTGGAGATCGGCAGCGGCTGGGGCAGCTTCGCGCTGACCGCTGCCCGCGAGTTCGGTGCCGAGGTCACCAGCATCACCATCTCCAGGGCGCAGCACGAGCTGGCCAGCAAGCGGGTGGCGGAGGCCGGGCTGCAGGACCGGGTCGCGATCCGGCTGGTCGATTATCGCGATATCGACGGGACCTATGACCGGGTGGCGTCGATCGAGATGTTCGAGGCCGTGGGCGAACGGTATTGGCCGACCTATTTCGGCAAGGTCAGGGACGTCCTGCAGCCCGGCGGTCAGGCTGGCCTGCAGATCATCACGATCAAGGACACCTATTTCGAAGCCTACCGTCGGGGCGCCGACTTCATCCAGCAGTACATCTTCCCGGGCGGCATGCTGCCCTCGCCGACCGCGCTTGCCGAGCAGACCCGGCGGGTCGGGCTCGAGATCACCGACAAGGTGGCCTTCGGCAGCGACTACGCACGGACCCTGGGGCTCTGGGGGGAGCGCTTCGACGCGGCCTGGGACCGGCTCACGAGCCTCGGCTACGACGAACGGTTCCGCCGGCTCTGGCGCTACTATCTCGGCTATTGCGAGGCGGGCTTCCGCACCGGCAGCACGGACGTCCTGCAGCTGGCGCTCAGGCGGAGCTGAGCCGCCCGGCATGCTCGACCCTGCCCCATGACGGCGCCGGCTGCGCGGCACAAGCGGCTCGGCCTTCTCGACCTCATGGCGTTCGGCGGTCTGGCGCTGCCCCTGGCGGCTCTCAACCTGCCGTTTTATGTCTACCTGCCGACCTTCTATGTTCGCGAGCTCGGGGTCGAGCTCGGCGTCGTCGGCGCCATCCTGCTGGTCGCCCGGGTCATCGACGTCGGCACCGACCCGATCATCGGCACGCTCGGCGATCGCACCAGCACCCGCTTCGGCCGGCGGCGGCCGTGGGTGCTGGCGGCCCTCCCCCTCCTCCTGTTCGCGAGCTGGCGTCTCTTCCTGCCGCCCGACGACGCCGCCGGCCTCTACCTCTTCGTCTGGGCCAGCCTCGCCTATCTCGCCTGGACGATGATCCTGCTCTCCTACAGCGCCTGGGGGGCCGAGCTCTCGCCCGACTACGACGAGCGCTCGCGCATCTTCGGTGCCAGGGAATGTTTCGTGATCCTGGGCGTGTCGACCGCCGCCGCCCTGCCGACCCTGATCGGCAGCGACCCCGGCAGCCGGACCACCATGGCCTCGATCTTCTGGCTGATGGCGGTGGCGCTGCCGGTGGCGACCGTCATCCTCTTCGCGCGCATTCACGAGCGCGCCTATGTCGAGGCGCATGCGATCCCGTTCCTCGCCGGGATCCGCACGGCGCTGGCGAACCGGCCATTCCGGCAGCTGATCTTCGCCTATCTCCTGAACGGCGTGGCGAATGGCCTGCCGGCGACGCTGTTCCTGCTCTTCGTGCAGCACGTCATCGTCGCCCCCGACGCCGGCGGGCCGCTGCTGCTGCTCTATTTCGCCTCCGGCCTCGTGGCGATTCCGTTCTGGCTCAAGGTGAGCTACCGGATCGGCAAGCACCGGGCCTGGTCGATCTCGATGCTCTGGGTCTGCCTGGTCTTCGCCTTCGTGCCGTTCCTCGGGGCCGGCGACCTCTGGTGGTTCGCGCTGGTCTGCCTCTTGAGCGGCGTCAGCCTCGGAGCCGACCTCGCGCTGCCGACGGCGATGCAGGCCGACGTGGTGGATGCCGACACGGTCGAGACGGGCAACAAGCGCGCCGGCTTCTATTTCGCCCTCTGGAGCATGGCGACCAAGCTGTCGTTCGCGCTCGCCGTCGGCATCGCGTTCATCGCCCTGGAGCTGATGGGCTTCGTCGCCGACTCGTCGGCGAACGACGGTGCCTCGCTGCTCGCCCTTTCCACGCTCTACTCCCTTCTGCCGCTCGTCATGAAGCTCGCCTCGATCGGTCTGGTCTGGAATTTCGAGATCGACGCGGCCCGCTACGGCGAGTTGCGCAAGAAGCTCGCTGCCGCCGAAGGAAACCCGTGACGTGATGATCCGCTCCCTGGTCGCCGCCGTATTCCTGTTAGTGATAACGGGTTGCTCTGCCATGAAGATCGACGACTTCACCGATACCGGTCCGGAGTTCGTGCCCGAGGAGTACTTCCTCGGCCAGACGCGGGCCTGGGGCTTTTTCCAGGACCGGTTCGGCACGGTGCGGCGCGAGTTCGTGGTCGACATCCACGGCCACATGGAGGGCGACGTTCTCGTGCTCGACGAGGACTTCGTCTATGCCGACGGCGAGATCGACAAGCGCGTCTGGCGGATCCGCTACCTGGGCGACGGCCGCTACGAGGGCGAGGCGGACGACATCGTCGGCATCGCCAGGGGCGAGCGTCGCGGCAAGGCGATGCGCTGGGGCTACGACTTCGACCTCGCGGTGGGCGACCGGACCTGGCGGGTGACGTTCGACGACTGGATGCTGCTCCAGGACGAGACCGTCATGATCAACCGCACCACCGTCACCAAGTGGGGCTTCAAGCTGGGCGAGGTCTACATCTTCTTCCAGCGCCTGCCCGCCGAGGAGGCCGGCAGCGAGAGCGACGCGGCGGCGTCAGCCTGGCACCGCCAGACGGCGGCGTACCAGACGCAGGAGGCCGCCGAGTAGCGGCAGCTTCTCGTAGAGCTGCCGGGCGGCATCCCAGTAGTCGATATGGGCGACGATCAGGCCGGCGGCGTCGAACCGAATCTCGGAGACGCCGTCGATGGTCATGTCCTGCCGGTAGAGCCGGTTCTGGATCGTGCAGGTGAACCGCCACTTGATGAAGGCGGTGTCGCCGGCGACCAATGGCGGCTGGGTGACGAAGCGGGGGTTCCGGGTCGTCGCGAACATGTGGTCGAAGACCGCCAGGAGCTTCTCGACCCCCCGGATGTCGTTGAACGGGTCGACGAAATGGACAGTCGGGTGGACCAGCCGGCGCAGCTCGTCCTTGCTCGCTGGCGAGAGCGTATCGAAGAACCGGGCGTAGGTGGCGGCCCGCTCGGCCACCGTCGTCATTGGCCGGTGCTCCGGCCGACCAGCGGGAAGTAGAGCCGGTAGGGCAGCAGCCGCAGGATCTTCAGGATCAGCACGAAGGCGGTGGGAAAGGCGATCTCGAACCGGTCGCTCTCCAGCCCCCTGGCGATGACCCGGGCCGCCTCCTCTGCGGACACGAGGAACGGCATGGCGAACTCGTTCTTGTCGGTCAGCGGTGTCTTGACGAAGCCCGGGTTGATCAGCTGCAGCTTCACGCCGGTGCTGCGCAGGTCGAAGGCGAGCGATTCGATCATGTTGATCAATCCGCCCTTGCTGCAGCCGTAATAGGCGCTGGTCGGCAGTCCGCCATAGCCGGCGACCGACGCAACCACGGCGAGCCGGCCGGCATTGCGCGCGAGCATGCCGGGCAGCACCACCTCGATGCCGTTGGCGACGCCCATCACGTTGAGCTCGAGCAGCTGCCTGAGATCGTCGGCCTTGAAGTCCCTGGCTGCCACCGGGTGGTGGGTACCGGCGTTGAGCACGACGGTGTCGGGCGGCCCGCCCGCCGCCTCGATGGCGGCCAGGGCAGCGGCCAGCGCCACCTTGTCGGTGACGTCCAGCGGCAGCGCGTGGATGCGGCCCGAGTGTTTCGCCGCCAGGGCCTCGAGCTTGTCGGCACTGCGCGCGCTGGCCCAGACCTCCTTGCCATCCTCGGCCAGGCGCCCGGCCAGGGCCGCGCCGATGCCGTAGCTCGCCCCCACGATCCAGACACGGCCGGTCATCGGGCGGCCTCCGGCTGCCACGGCTCGAGGCCGTCGAGAAAGGCCCTGGCGTCACGGACGACGGCCGCCTTGCGGTCGTCGTCCATGCGGTCCAGGGTCTTGAGGATCGGGCCCATGCGCGGGTTGCGGCGCAACCGTTTCTCGTTCTCGATCATGAAGTTCCAGTAGAGGTAGTTGAACGGGCAGGCATCGGGTCCGAGCTTCTGTTTCACGTCGTAGCGGCAACGGCCGCAGAAATCCGACATCCGGTCGATGTAGCTGCCAGAGGCGGCGTAGGGCTTCGAGCCGAGGAAACCGCCGTCGGCATGCATCACCATACCCAGCGTGTTGGGGAGCTCGACCCATTCGAAGGCGTCGGCGTAGACGGCGAGGTACCAGGCACAGATCTCCTCCGGGATCACCCCGGCGAGGAGCGCGAAGTTGCCGGTGACCATCAGCCGCTGGATGTGGTGCGAGAGGGCTTCCCGACGGGTCTGGCCGAGCGCGTGCGCCATGCAGCGCATGTCGGTCTCGCCGGTCCAGTAGAAGGCGGGGAGGTGGCGCCGGTTGCCGAGGGCGTTGAGGGCGGCGTAATCGGGCATCCTGAGCCAGTAGATGCCGCGGACATATTCCCGCCAGCCGAGGATCTGGCGGATGAAGCCCTCGACGCTGTTGAGCGGCAGGTCCCGCTTCGCGTTGGCGTCGAGCACGGCCTCGCAGACCTCGCGCGGCGTCAGGAGGCCGCAATTGAGGTAGTGCGACAGGCCCGAGTGGAAGAGCCAGTCCTCGCCGTCGAGCATGGCGTCCTGATGGGCGCCGAAGTCGGCCAGGGCCGTGCGGACGAAATGGGCGAGGGCGCGGCGGGCGTCGGCGGCGGTGACCGCGAACCAGAAGGGATCGAGGTCGCCGAAGCGGTCGGCGAAGCGGCCGCGGACGAGCTCAAGCACCGCGGTCGTCACGGCATCGGGGGCAAACCGCATCGGCCGCGGAAAGATGGTCCCGGGCTTCGCCGGCTGGCGGTTGTCGGCGTCGAAGTTCCACCGGCCACCCAGGGGCTCGCCGTCGTCGTCCATCAGCCAGCCGGTGCGCGCTCGCATCCAGCGGTAGAAGTGCTCCATCCGCAGCTGCTTCTTGCCCGCCGCCCAGCGGGCAAACTCCTCGGTCGAGCACAGGAAGCGGTCGTCGGGGCGAACCTCGACGGGCAGGCCGAGTGCCGTCGGCCAGCCGCGGATATCGGCCAGCACCCGGTATTCGCCGGGCTCGGTGACGATCACCCGGTCCGGCGCGAGGTCACGCACGGCGCGCGCCACCTCGCCCCGGAATTCGCCGGTGCTGGCCGGATCGTCGAGGGTGACGTAGCGCACGCGCACCCCCTCGGCTTGCAGCGCCGCCGCGAAGTGGCGCATCCCCGAGAAGAGAAAGGCGATTTTCTTCGGATGGTGCGGCACGTGGTCGGTCTCGGCGGCGACCTCGACCATCAGCACCGTGTCGTGCACCAGGTCGAGGTCGGCGAGGGCCGAGAGCGTGCGGGTCAGCTGGTCGGCGAACAGGAAGCGGAGGCAGCCGGTCAAGTGCTGCTCGGCTCGCCCGGCCGGAACGAGAGGAACTCGTAGGCGCGGGCGTCGGTGAGGCGGTAGTCGATGCGCGAGCCGTCCGAGGCGTCGAAGGCCAGGCTGACCCAGCGATCGTCGTGATACCAGAGGTCGACATCGAGATCGCCGCGCACCTTGAAGCGCCTGGCCTCGATCATCCGCCCGGCGGACTCGATCGTCTGGCTGCCGTCGGCGGTGACGGCGCCGGCCACGATCCGCCCGTTCTGGGTGTCGATCCAGCTGTCGCGCCGCATGAAATTGCGATGCCAGTAGGAGGTCGGGAGGAGCTCGGCCGGGGCGGTCAGCCGACCGCTGCTGCCGGCGATCACCAGTGCCTCGCCGTCGCGCCGGGTCTCGACGCTGTGGCGGGTGCCGTTGTCATTGGTGCGGCTCCGGAAGCCCAACAGGCTGCCGGCCTCCCACTCTTCGCGATTGCGGTGCTCGTAGCGGTAAAGGGTGACGAAGGCGAGGCGGACCCTGAGCTCGATGTCGATGTCCACGGTCAGGCGCTCGCCGTCCTGGCGGAAGGTCAGCACATGGTAGCCGATCTCGCTGCCGTTGCGCCGCACCTCGAAGCGCAAGTCGCCGCTCGTGTCGCTCGCCACCGCCCGTCCCGTCCCGCCTGCCGTTCCCAAGAGCGCAGCTCCCGCCATGACGGCGCCACCGCGCAGCAAAACCTGCCGCCGTTGCAGCATGCTCGATCCCCTCCGTTGCCCACTCGACTTACGCAAGCGGGCCGCGGCGGGATCAGTCGAGCGATGTGGGCGGCGCCAGATCGCCGAGCCGGGCCTCGATCTCGGCGGCGCGCGGCTGGGCCGACTGGGCCCCAACGGCGAGGCAGGCGAGCCCGGCGCCGATGCTGGCCCGATGCAGCGCCTCGGGCATCGACCGGCCGGCATCGAGGCCGGCGGCAAGGACGCCGACGAAGGCGTCGCCCGCACCGGTGGTGTCCACGGGCCGGATCTTCAGGCTGCCGACCTGCCAGCCACCCTCGGGGCCGACGGCGATGGCCCCGGCGGCCCCCAGGGTGACGACGCAGGTCAGGTGGTGCTGGGCGGCCAGCCGGCGGGCGAGGTCGAGGGGCTCGCCCTCGGTGGTGCCGGCCGCCATCTGCGCCTCGATCTCGTTGACGACGAGGACGTCGAGCGTGTCCAGGACGGCAGGCTCCAGCGGCCCGGCGGGTGCCAGGTTGAGGATGGTGCGAGCCCCTGCGGCCTTGCCGCGGGTCAGGATGGCAGCGGTCTCGCTCATCCGGATCTCGTTCTGGCAGAGAAGGGTGGCGGCGGGTCCCAGGAGGTCATCCGGCACCTGGCCGGCATTGGTGTCGAGATTGGCGCCGGAGGCCACGATGATGGCATTCTCGCCGGTCTCGTCGACGCCGATCACGGCAATGGCGGTGGGCCGCTGCGAAACCGCCAGACGGGTGCAGTCGATGCCGGCCTCGACCAGGATGGCGCGGACGATGGGCCCATAGGCGTCGTCGCCGAGATGGCCGATGAAGTGGGTGACGGCCCCGGCCTTGGCGGCGGCCGCGGCCTGGTTCGAGCCCTTGCCGCCGGGGGCCATGGTGTAGCCCGGGCAGAGCACGGTCTCGCCCGGTGCCGGCAGCTTCTTCACCTTGAACAGGAGATCGGCGTTGACCGAGCCCAGGATCACCAGCATGCGAGCGTCCCCTTTCTGCCGCGCAAGGCCCCTGCGGCATGTCTCGGATCGTGTTGGTTGCCGGTATGCGGCGTCGGCTCGGTCCTGTCCAGAACGCGCGCGCCGGCCGGTCAGGCGGCCAGCTTTTGGACGAGCTCGGGCAGCGGCACCGGGCGGCCGAAGAGATAGCCCTGCGCCTCGTTGCAGTTGAGCTGGTCCAGGAAGGCCAGCTGGTCGGTCTCCTCGACGCCCTCGGCCGTCGTCTTCTTGGCCAGGGCCTCGCTCAGGTTGACGATCGCGCGGATGATCGCCTGCGCCCCCTTGTCGCGACCGGCGGCGTGGACGAAGGAACGGTCGATCTTGATCCGGTCGAAGGGAAAGCGGTTGATGTAGGCGAGCGAGGAGTAGCCGGTGCCGAAATCGTCGATCGAGAGGTGGACGCCGAGCTGGGCGAGCTCGGTCAGGCGGCGGCCGAGCATCGGCAGGGACGGGTCGAGGAACAGGCTTTCGGTGATCTCCAGCTCGAGCCGCCCGGGCGCGATGCCGTGCGCGGCCAGCCTCGCCCGGATGAAGTCGACGAAGCCGGGGTCACGCTTGAGCTGGACGACCGACACATTGATCGAGAGCCTGAGCCCGCTCGGGCGCAGCGCCGGGCCGGCGAGATCGGCCAGCGCCCTGGCGAGGACCCAGCGGCCGAGCTCGACGATCGAGCCGGTCTCCTCGGCCAGCCCGATGAACCGGCCGGGTGGCAGAAAGCCGTGCTCGGGGTGGCGCCAGCGGACAAGCGCCTCGATCCCCGCGGGCCGCCGCCGGGCGAGATCGATGCGCGGCTGGTAGTGGAGCTCGAGCTCGTCGCGCTCGATGCCCTGGCGCAGGGCAGCATCGAGCAGCAGGCCGCCGCCCTGCCCGCCGTCGAGGGCGGCGTCGAAATCGACCACCTGGTCGCGGCCGGCGCTCTTGGCCCGGTACATCGCGGCGTCGGCGCCGCGTAGCAGGTCCTCGGCTGCCTCGCCGTCGGTCGGAAAGCACGCGACACCGATGCTGGCCTTGACGGCGAGGCGCCGGCCATCGATGTGCAGCGGCTTGGCGAGGCATTGCCGGTAGCGCTCGAGGCCGGCCTCGATCTCCTGCCGGCAGCCGATATCCTCCAGCAGCAGCACGAACTCGTCGCCGCCGATCCGGCCCACCGTGTCGGACGATCGGCCGATCGCCGCCAGCCGCCGCGCCACCTCGACCAGCACCGCGTCGCCGATGGCGTGGCCGAGCGCGTCGTTGATGCTCTTCAGGCGGTCGATGTCCAGCGAGGCGACCCCGACGAGGCGGCCATGGCGGCGGGCACGCTCGATCGCGCTGCTCAGCCGGTCGAGCAGGAGATGCCGGTTGGGCAGCCTCGTGAGCCCGTCATGGGTCGCGCGGAAGGCGACCTCGTCGAGGAGGCGCTGCTCGTCGGTGATGTCGTTGAGGGCGATGACGTGGCCGCGGCGCCGCGCATCGCCACGCCGGCGGACCACGGCCTTGACGATCCGCCGGCTGCCGTCGGCGGCGGTCAACGGCAGCGCCAGCCATTCATCGGCGCCGATGCCGTCGAGCCGGCCGCCGGCCGCGAACCGGATCCGCTGGTCGAGCCCGTCGCCATTGTTGCGGCGCACGCGCTGCAGCAGCCGGGCAAGCTCCGGCGCGGCACCACTCAGCGCCTCGCCGACGAGCTTGCCCTGCGGCCGGGCGAGCAGCCGCTCGGCCGCCGGGTTGGCGTAGTCGACCCGATCGCCGGGATCGGTGGTGGTCAGCACCGCGTCGGCGACTTCGGCCAATGCGGCGTGGGCGAGCCGCCGCTGCTGCCGTGCGCGGCGCAGGCGAAGCGCAACCAGCACGAGCTGGGTGGCGCAGAGCAGGCCGAAGCCGGCGAGGATGGCGCTCGCGAACGGCAGCACCAGCTGCCAGTGGAAGAAGGCGGCGAGGCCGATGGCCAGCGGCGGCAAAGGGGCGGCGGCCAGCGTCACCCGGCGGGCGACCGCTCCGGCACCGAGCAGGCCGGCCGCCAGCCAGGGTAGCAGGGTCAGGCCGGCCAGCAGCGCCGCCACGAGGTCCGGCTGCTGCACCCGCTCGAGTGTCTGTCCACGGAGCAGCGCCTGCACGGCGAAAGCGTTGAAATAGAGCGGCGGGGCCAGGCTCGTCGCCGCGGCCGGGCCGATATCGACCCAGGCCTGCAGGCCCCGTGCCGTAGCGCCGACCACGACCACGGTGCCCGCGAGATCGGAGCGCGGTGGCTCCCGCAGGACATCCCGGGCGGAGACGTGGTCGAGCCCTGTCGTGCTCCGCGGGACGGGGATCAGCACCCCCGCCTCGGCAACCCAGTCGAGGCCGCGCGGCAGCGGTGCCGCAATGTCAGCCATGGCCGCCGCGTCCGGCAGCGCGGCATCGGCGCTGCCCGATCGCGCGACCGCTGCCACGGCTGCGGCGAAGGCCGGCCAATAGGCGTCGCCAACGCCGGCACGAAGCGACAGCCGGCGCAGTCGGCCGTCCGGATCCGGGCCGAGATGGCCGTGGCCCAACGCTGCTGCCGCCTCTGGCAGGCTGCCGAAGGGCAGGATCTCGACGGGCGGCGAGGGATAGGCCGGCAGCTCGGCGATGACCGGCAGGACCACGGTGCCGGCGCCGGCCACCGCCCGGGTCAAGAGCGCATCACCCTCCAGATCGCCCGCAGCCGGCTCGGCGAACAGCACGTCGTAGCCGATCACCGCCGGGCCCGCCGCTGCCAGCCGGTCGATGAGCTCGGCATGCAGCCGGCGCGGCCAGGGCCAGCGGCCGAGCTCCTCCAGGCTCTGCTGGTCGATCTCGACGACGACCACCGCGGGCGCGCCGGGCGCCTCCGCGACAAATGGCGCCAGCCGGTCGAATGCCCAGAGATCAAGCCGTTCGCCGAGACCCAGCCGCTGCACGGCGACAGCGGCAGCGAGCGCGAGGGACAGGAGCGCCAGGGCGAAGCACCGTGGCAGACCCCGCCCGCGACGCAAGGCTAGGCGCCCGACCCGGCCGCGCCAGCCACGGCGTCGACGCGTGCGACGGTTGGCCGGCGACAACGCCGGGCCTCGACCGTCATCCGTGATTCGAGCACCACGGCGCGCCTTTCAAGCTAGAGCAACAGCAGCATGAGAGCGAAGGGGACGAGAAGCACCGGCCACCATTTGGCCGGCGGAACGGTGATCCGCTGCGGCGTGCCGAACTCGGCGACGTAGCCGTCCGCCTCGATGACCTGCGCCCGAAACCAGTAGTCGCCGGGCAGCAGACCCGGCACCACCAGCTCGGGCGAGGACTGGGTCCGATCGGCGAGCACCTCGCCAAAAGCCGGGTCGCTGGCGATCTGGAAACGCACGCTCTGCCCGGGCTCGAGGGCGCTGAGGCGAATGGTGAGCCGGCCGCGCTCGGTCTCCAGCTCGTCGATGGTGGGATCGGCGGGTGGCGCCACGACCTCGAAGCTCTGCACGTCGCCCCATGGGCCCCGCCTGCCGTCGCCGTCGATGGTGCCGACGCGCCAGTGCCAGGTGCCGAGCGACAGGGGTTCGGCGGGTGTGAAGCCGGGGCTGGTGAGGGTGTCCGTGTCGACCAGCGGTTCGGCGAAATCCGGATCGGCCGCCAGGGCGAAGCGATAGCCGGCGGCGCCCAGGGGCTCGGTCCAGCCGAACTGCGGCAGGGGGTCACGCAGGCGGCCGTCGCGCTGCGGCGAAAGCGGTGCGGGCGGCTCCGGCCGCGCGTGCACATCGAGGCGCCAGACCAGGTCGCGGCCCTCGAGCCCGTCCGCCTCGATGCCGCGCAGCCGGGCGACGTAGCCGCCGTCGGGCAGCTCCAGGCGGGCGACGCCGCCGGCCGGCACCACCTGCTCGACGAGGATCTCCTGGCGGCCGTCATCGGCGGCGACGGCGAGGCGGAAGCGGTCGGCACCCGGCAGCGGCGGCATCGGCAGGCGGAGTGGCAGCCGCTCCAGCCGTGGCGGCAGGTCATCCTCGGCCGGCGGCGCCAGGAGCAGGCGGGGTGGCGCCGGCGGCTCCCCCTGCCTGGTCACGGTGCCGAAGCCGGCCGGCACCCGCCGGACGGTGGCCAGCGCGCTGACGGCGACGGTGCCGGCCAGCACCTCGGTGGCGCTGCGCTCGGCCGCCTCGTCGAGCCCGATCCGCAGGTCGGTGCCGCGCACCGAGCTGACTGCCGGCGGGGTCCAGACCTCGAACAGCGAGCCGCTGCCGGCGGCCGGCTGCACGACCGTCTCGATCCTGCCACGCTCCAGTCGAAGCCTGGTGTCGACCATCCCGGTGCCGCGATAGCGCGACAGCCGGTCGAGAACGAGTTCGGCCGCGGCACCGAGCAGGACCTCCGAGCCGTCGGCGAAGCGGACAACGGCGCTGCCGGTCTGGCCGGTGATCAGCCGATCGTCGATGCGCAGCTCCTCGCCGGGCGCGGCCTGACGGAGCTCCCCGTCGCGCACCAGAGTGCAGTCGCCGAGGGCGCTGACCAGGGTCGCGGTGGCGGGCTCGAGGCGCAGGAGCCGCAGCGGGATGTTCAGCCGCGACCCGGGCGGGATGTTGCGCGGTTGCTCGATGCCGTTGATGGCCTGGATCTCGGTCCAGTTGCGCCAGTCGCTGAGGTAGCGGCGCGAGAGGTCCCAGATATTGTCGCCGGGCCGGACGGTGTAGCGCCAGACGGCGTCATCGGCCGCGCCACACGCTGGCGCTGTGACGCCGAGGAGGGCGGCCAGCAGCAGGACATGGAGCCGCCTCGTCCGGGAGAGCGCGCGAACAACGGATGCCGTCACTGCTAATTCAACCTATAGTTGAATTTCCCTCAATCTTCATGCCTCAGTTTATTCGCTACAGAAGGTAAAATAAAGGCTTCGTTCTCTACTATTGATGTCAGATTCGACGGCACGGACAAAAAGGGCGCCGGAGTGGCTCCGGCGCCCGTCGGCTGCGTCCGATGGTGGCTTTGCGTCAGCGCTTGGAGAACTGGAAGCTCCGCCGCGCCTTGGCCTTGCCGTACTTCTTGCGCTCGACCTCGCGGGCGTCGCGGGTGAGGAAGCCGCCGTGCTTGAGCACGGGACGCAGGGCCGGATCGTAGTTGATGAGGGCGCGGGCCACGCCGTGCCGGACGGCTCCGGCCTGGCCCGAGAGGCCGCCGCCGGCGACGGTGCAGACGATGTCGTACTGCTGCAGGCGGTTGATCGAGGCGAGCGGCTGGTTGATCACCATCTGCTGGGTCGGCCGCGCGAAATAGGCGGGCATGTCCTTGCCGTTGACGGTAAACCGACCGCTGCCGGGCTTCACCCAGACCCGGGCCGCCGATTCCTTGCGGCGGCCGGTGGCGTAGGCACGACCGTACTTGTCGATCTTCGGCTGGGCGACCTCGACCTCCGGGGCGGCACCGAGGCCGGCCTTCAGCTTGTCGAGATCCCGAAAGGAGGTGACGGTTTCAGCCATGCGCGGTTCCGAGCTTGCTGTTCTTGGCGTTGAGGGCGGCGACGTCGAGGGGCTTGGGCTGTTGGCCGGCATGCGGGTGCTCGGTGCCGGCATAGATGTGCAGCTTGCGCATCACCTGCCGGCCCAGGGGCCCACTCGGCACCATCCGCTTCACCGCCGCTTCGATCACCCGGTCGGGGTAGCGGCCGTCGAGCACCTTGTCGGCGCTGATGCCCTTGATCCCGCCCGGATAGCCGGTGTGCCGGTAGTAGGTCTTCTGCGTCCGCTTGTTGCCGGTCAACACCACCTTCTCGGCGTTGAGCACGACGATGTGGTCGCCGCAATCCATGTGCGGGGTGAACATCGCCTTGTGCTTGCCGCGCAGGCGGTTGGCGACGATGGCCGCGAGCCGGCCGAGGACGAGGCCTTCGGCGTCGATCACGTACCAGTCCCGCGTGATGTCGGCGGGCTTGGCGGAATAGGTCTTCATCGGTTCAACTGCTCACGTGCTTGCCGCCGGCAACACCGACGGGCAGCCGCGGGGCGGCCTGCACGAACGATGGTCGGCGGAGGCTGGCGGACGACAAAAAAGGAGCGAGCAGCCGATGCCGCCCGCCGTTGACCGTGGCGTCTAGGGCATCAGCGGGTCGCCTGTCAATGGACTCTCCTATCCGTCGGGCAGGACCAAGCGTCGCCGCAGCCAAAGATAGACGACAAGAAAGGTCACCGCCGCCGCCAGCATGGCCGTGCGCAGGCCCACCGCCTCCGCGAGCGCGCCGGTGGCGAGGGCACCCAGCGCCGGCACGCTCCTGAAGACGAGGCCGAAGAAGCTCATCACCCGGCCGCGCAGCGCCGGCTCGACCGCCATCTGGATCGCCGTGTGCAGGCCGACACCACAGGCGACCAGCACGAAGCCGAAGCCGGCGACGAGCACCACGGCCAGCCAGAAGGAGGGGCTGAGCGCGAATCCGGCGGCGGTGGCGGCGACCCAGAGCTGCAGTCGCAGGGTCGCCTTGACGTCGAATGCCCCGCCCTGCCGGGCGACCCAGAGCCCGCCCAGCACGGCGCCAAGGCCCATGAAGGCGCTGAGCGTGGCGAGGCCCTCGACACCGGCGCCGAACACACCCTCGGCGAAGCCGGGCAGGAGGTCGCCCAGCGGCCGCACGGAGAGCGAAAGTGCGATGAAGAAGGCGAACAACGGTCCCAGAAGAGGGTTCTTGGCGATGTAGAGAAAGCCGTCCTTGAGTGCCGCCGCGGCCCCCTGCCAGCGGCCGGGGGTGACCGATTCGGTCAGCACGAGCCGCGGCAGGACGAAGACCAGCGGCACGTAGCTCAGGGCGTTGACAAGGAGGGCGGCCGGCACGCCGGAGACGACGATGACGAGGCCGGCCAGGGCCGGGCCGACGAAGCGGGCGCCGTTGAAGACGACGCTGTTGAGGGCGATCGCGGTCGGCAGGTGGGCGCGGTCGACCAACGCCGGGACGACGGCGAGCCGTGCCGGCTGGTTGATGCCGATCAGCGCCCCCATGAGCCCCACCATGAGCACGAGGCCGAGGATGCCGATGGCGCCCCAGTGGATCAGCAAGGCCGTCACCAGGGTGGCGAGGGCGAGCGCCGACTGGGTCCAGACCATGATCCGGCGCCGATCGTGGCGATCGGCCAGGACGCCGGCGAAGGGTCCGACGAGGACGGCCGGGAAGAGGTCGGCGAAGGCCACCATGCCGAGCCAGAACGGCGAGGCGGTCAGCTCCCAGGCGTACCAGCCGACGGCGGTGCGCTGCATCCACGTGCCGATCACCGAGATCGCGTTGGCCGACATGTAGGCCCGGAACGCCGGCTCCCTCAGCGTCGCCCCGATCGCCCCCAGTTGCACCGCCGCTGCCCCCTCGTCCCGCTCCGCCACCCTGCTGGCGACGGTATGCACGCGCGGACGCGCGAGGGCCAGCGGGGAGGTCGGGGGCGCCGGCGGGGCGGCTCGTCGACCCGGGGCGTCGAGGCCGTGCCGAGCCCCCCAAGACGCTAGCCGTCACGGAGGGGTCCGAACCGTGTTTCGAGCCCTGGCCGGTGTTTCGCGCGCCCCCGCCCGGACCGGCCCGCGACGCTGCTCAGAACGAGTCGAGATAGGCCAGGAAGGCGTCGATCTCGCTCGTCGTCATCGCCACCTCGGGCATCTCGGGGTGGCCCACCATGATACCCTCGGCCAGTGCCTCGGCCAGGCTCTCGATCGGCCAGCGCGCCTTGAAGCCGCGCATCGGCGGTGCCTCGGCCAGCGGGCTGGCATCCGCGGCACCGGTGGCGTGGCAGTCGGCACAATAGGTCTCGGCGATGATCCGGCCGCGCTCGGCGAGCTCGCCCTGGGCCGCCGCGAGCGGGGCGAAGCCTGCGATCGACAGGGCGACCAGCGCGCCGACGATCATCCTCGAGTGCATGCCGGCTCTCCCTCTATCGCCGCAGCGGCGGGAATGCCCTATCTATAGGCGGCCTCCCGAGAATGGAACCCATGCGCTTGCGCGTCCTGGTCATCGCGGCGTTGCTCGCCCTCCTCGTCCTCCTGCCGGTCGGCATCGCGGTCTGGCAGCAGGGAGCCGTGCAGCACTGGTCGGGCGCCCGCTGGGACAGCGCCCGGCTCGCCCCCGACCCGGCGACGACGCCGGAGGCCGTGGTCCAGGTCTACTGCGCCGCCTCCTGGGGTCTCAAGGGGGCCGTGGCCGACCACTGCTGGATCGCCTTCAAGGCCGAGGCGGCGGCAGCCTATACCCGCTACGACGTGGTCGCCTGGGGGGTGCGCAACGGCGGCGAGGCGATCCGCACGAACTTCCGCGGCGTGCCGGACGGCAACTGGGCCGGCAACCGGCCGCGGGTGCTGCTCGACCGGCGCGGCGCCGAGGCCGCGGCGCTGATCCCCGGCATCGAGCGGGCCGTGGCCGACTACCCCTACCGGCACACCTACCGCACCTGGCCCGGCCCCAACTCCAACACCTTCATCGCCTGGATCGCCCGGGCCGTGCCGGAGCTTCGCCTCGACCTGCCACCCCGGGCGATCGGCAAGGACTTCATCGGTCCGAGCATCCTCGCCCGCGCTCCCAGCAACACCGGCTACCAGATCTCGCTCGGCGGCGTCTTCAGCCTCATCGTCGCCCGCGCCGAGGGGCTCGAGCTCAACCTCTCCGGCGTGACGCTCGGCGTCAATCCGCTCGATCCCGCGATCACCCTCCCCGGCCTCGGCCGCCTGCGCCTGCTCGGCGACTGACCGGGGCCGCGATATCGACTATAGCTCCCGGTATCGGGAAGCGGCGGGCAACGGGGGCCGGCATGACGGCGACGCGCGAGACATTCGGAGATTTCAGAGGCCGACGGGTGGAGCGGATCCGACTCGACAACGGTCGGGGCCTGCGGGCGGCCGTGCTGAACTGGGGCGGGGTGCTGCAGGACCTGGCATTGACGGTGGACGGTGCGGCCCGGTCGGTGGTGCTGAGCTTCGACGACTTCGCGGACTACCCGGCGAGATCGCCCTATTTCGGCGCCACGGTGGGCCGCTTCGGCAACCGCATCGGCGGGGCGTCGTTCACCCTCGACGGCGTCCGCTATGCGCTCGACCCCAACGAGCGGGGCCGGAACCACCTGCACGGCGGCCTCGCCGGGTGGGGCAAGCGACACTGGGACGTGGCCGCCGCCGCCGCGACGAGCGTCACCCTGACGCTGACCTCGCCCGACGGCGAGATGGGCTATCCGGGAACGGTCGAGGCCGCGTGCACCTACCGGCTGACCGACGATGCCCTGGCGATCGAGATGACCGCCACCACGACGAAGCCGACGCCGCTGAACATGGTGCATCACAGCTACTGGAACCTCGATGGCGCGGGCAGCATCGAGGCGCACCGGCTCAGGCTCGACGCCGACCGCTACCTGCCGACCGACGACGAGCAGATCCCGACCGGCGAGATCCTGCCGGTGGCGGGCACCGTCTTCGACTTTCGCGACGCCCGGCGCATCGATGCCGCCGGCACGGCCGACTACGACCATTGCATGGTGCTGACCGAGCAGCCGGGCCTGCGCCCCGTCGCCGAGCTGGTCTCGGGCGACGGCCGGGTGGGCATGACGCTCCTGGCCGACCAGCCCGGGGTGCAGCTCTATACCGGCTTCAAGATGGACATCACCGCCAAGGGCGGCCGCCGGATCGGGCCGCGGGCGGGTCTCTGCCTGGAGACCGAGGCTTTCCCGGACGCGCCCAACAAGCCGCACTTCCCGAGCGCCATCCTGCTGCCGGGCGCGACCTACCGGCATGTCATGGAGCACCGTTTTCGCGTGCTGGAGGGCTGACATCATGCGCATCGCCGTCATCCAGATGACCTCCGGACCGGACAAGGCCGCCAACCTCGCCGCCGCCAGGGCGCTGATCGAGCACGCGATCGAGCGCGAGCGGCCGGATCTCGTCAGCCTGCCCGAGACCTTCACCGTCATGGGCGGCGGCGATGCCGGGCGCCGCGCGGCGGCGGAGGCCGTTCCCGGCGGCCCGGCCTACGCCCTGCTGCAGGGCCTCGCCGCCGAGCACGGCGTCAACGTCCACGGCGGCAGCTTCTTCGAGGACCGTGGCGGCGGCCGGCTGGCCAACACCACCGTGGTCTTCGACCGGACCGGCCGCGAGGTGGCGCGCTACCGCAAGATCCACCTCTTCGACGTGGTCACCCCGAACGGCGACGCCTACCGGGAGAGCGACTACACGGAGGCCGGCCGCGACGTCGTGACCGTCGATCTCGACGGGGTCAGGGTCGGGCTCGCGATCTGCTACGACCTGCGGTTCGCCGAGCTCTTCCTGGCGCTGCGCCGCGCCGGTGCGGAGCTGATCATGGTGCCGGCCGCCTTCACCCTGCAGACCGGCAAGGACCACTGGGAGGTGCTGCTCCGCGCCCGGGCCATCGAGACCCAGTGCTATGTGGCGGCGGCGGCGCAGGTCGGCGGCTTTCCCGCCGGTGGTGGCACGCGCTATAGCTACGGCAACGCGTTGATCGTCGACCCCTGGGGCAGCGTCGTCGCCAGGGTCTCGGACCGGCCCGGCCACGCCGCGGCCGAGATCGACCGGGATTACCTGGCGGCGGTGCGCCAGCGAATCCCCGTGGCCCAGCACCGTCGTTTGGACATGACGCGATGATCACCAAGATCGGCTTCGTCGGCCTGGGCTCGATGGGCCTGCCGATGGCGCGGCAACTGCTCGCCAATGGTCACACCGTCTACGGCTTCGACGTCGCCAAGCCGGCGCTGGAGGCCTTCGCCGCCGCCGGCGGCCGGCCGATGCCGAGCCCGCGGGCGGTGGCCGACCTCGTCTCGCTCCTGATCCTCGTGGTGGCCACACCCGAGCAGGCCGAGACGGCACTCTTCGGTCCCGACGGCGGTGCGGCGGTGCTCGGCGACGGCGGCGTCGTCGTCCTGCACAGCACGGTGCCGCCGGCCTTCACCGAGGCGCTGGGGGCGCGGCTCGACGAGATGGGCCTGGCCCTGCTCGACGCCCCGATCAGCGGCGGCCGGGTGGCGGCCGAGGCCGGCACGCTCACCGTCATGGCGTCGGGCTCCGCCGCCGCCTTCGCGGGCGCCGAGCCCGCCCTCGATGCCATGGCCAAGACCGTCTACCGGCTCGGCGACAGGCCCGGCATCGGCTCGACGGTCAAGATGATCAACCAGCATCTGGCCGGCGTGCACATCGCCGCCGCCTGCGAGGCGATGGCGCTCGGCACGGCCTGCGGCGCCGACCCCGACACGCTGTTCGACGTGATCTCGAACTCGGCCGGCAACTCCTGGATGTTCAGCAACCGGGTGCCGCACATCCTGGCCCGCGACTTCAGCCCGCTCTCGGCGGTCGAGATCTTCGTCAAGGATCTCGGGATCGTGCTGGAGACCGCCAAGGGGCGGCGCTTTCCGCTGCCGATCGCGGCCGCGGCGCACCAGCAGTATCTGGCGGCAGCCGCCGCCGGCTTCGGCCGCGAGGACGACAGTGCCGTCGTCAAGGTCTACGAGCGGCTGACCGGCATCGAGGTGAAGGGCAAGAAGGGGAGCCGCTGAGCGTTGGTCGCACGCACGCGCCGGTTCTTCGGCGTCGGCACCCGCCTCAACGAGGTCGCGGGCTGGCTGCTGCTCGTCCTCCTGGCGCTCGGCTGCCTGCTGGTGCTGCGGCCGTTCTTCTCCTCGCTGCTTTGGGCCGTCATCCTCGTCTTCTCGACCTGGCCGCTGCACCAGCGGCTGGTGGCGCTGCTCGGCGGCCGCAGCCTGCCGGCGTCGCTCCTGATGACCCTGGCCCTGGCGACGGCGCTGGTCGTGCCGATGGTCCTGCTCGCCAACGCCATCGCCGAAACCGCCGAGGACGCCATCGGCCAGCTCCGACTGCACTTTCCGGGTGACGGCACCCTCGCCATCGCCGAGGCGCCCGGCTGGCTCGCCGAGCTGCCGCTGGTGGGCGGTCTCCTGGCCGATCTCTGGCGCGGCCTCGTGTCCAACACGGGTGACTTCGTGGGTCAACTCCTGCCCTACGTCGCGCCGCTGCGCGATGCCGCGATCCGCGGCGGGCTCGGCATCGGCCGCGGCATCATCGAGCTGGCGGTGAGCGTGCTCGTCGCCTTCTTCCTCTACCGCGACGGGGCGCTGGCGGCCGAGCTGCTGCACCGCTCGATCGGCAGCGTCGTGGGCGAGCGGGCCAAGCATCTGATCGACGTCGCGGCCGGGACCATCAGGAGCGTCGTCTACGGCGTGATCGGCACGGCGATGGTCCAGGCCATGCTCGCCCTGTTCGGCTTTTGGGTGCTGGCCGTGCCGCAGCCCTTCCTGCTCGCCACTTGCGTGTTCGTGCTGGGTCTCTTTCCGGTCGCCGGCTCGTCGCTGGTCTGGATCCCCGTCGTCCTCTGGCAGCTCATGACCGGCCAGCTCATCGCCGGCGTCATCATGGCCGCCTACGGCCTCCTGATCATCGGCGGGGTGGACAACTTCCTGAAGCCCTACCTGATCAGTCGCGGCAGCCGGATGCCGTTCCTCCTGGTCTTCTTCGGCGTCATCGGCGGGGTGATGACCTTTGGCATTCTCGGTATTTTCCTGGGGCCGATGCTGCTCGCCCTCGGTCTGGCCCTGACCCGCGAGTGGCTCGAGATGCAGGCCAGGGGCGGGACTGCGCCATCGGGGCAAATTGACGATCGCTGAGCCTGCCCGTACCTAGCCCCCGACCCTGTCAGTCGATCGTCAACGGAAGGGCCGCCATGCCCGAGCACGCCGCCGCCATCACCCGCTGGCCGTTTCATCGCGAGCGTCCGACCCGCGTCGTCCTCGACGTCCGGCCGGGCGTCGAGCCCTCGGGCCTGCCGCCGGTGCGCATCTTCCTCGGCACCGAGGAGGCGCAGTATCGGGCCGAACGCATCTTCTTCTACTCCATCGAGCGGGTCCGCGACCCGTCCCGGGTCTACGAGATCCACCTGATGAAGAACGTCGTCGGCTTCGACCGGACGAAGTGGCGCACGGGCTTCACCAACTACCGCTACGCCATCCCGGAATGGGCCGGCGGCCGGGGCCGGGCGATCTACAACGACGTCGACCAGATCTACCTCGCCGACCCGGCGCTGCTGTTCGACCTCGAGATGGGCAATCACGGCTACCTGGCGATCTCGGCCAAGGACACGTCGGTGATGCTCATCGACTGCGGCCGGATGGTCGATCTCTGGAACATCGCGACCGCCTCGACGCTAGGCAAGCACGCGCTGATCGACAAGCCGTCGTCCATGCCGGGCCTCTGGGGCGAGCTCGACGGCCACTGGAACGCGCGCGACCAGGAATATGTCGAGGGCCGGACGAGGTGCCTGCACTACACGGCCCTGCACCAGCAACCCTGGGAGCCGTTCCCCGAAGTCTACTCCTACCACCCCAACCCGCTCGCCTACATCTGGCACGACCTGGAGCGGGCCGCCGATGCCGCGGGCTACGAGGTCTTCACCGCCACGGACCCGAGCCCCGACTTCATGGCTGCCCTGGCACGCCCGGTAAGCGAGGGCGAGGCGCCGCCGACACCGGGACGCGTGGCCAGCGCGCTCGTGCGCGATCTCGCCCCGAGCGACGTGCTCGAGCTGCGCTGGCCCGCCGACCGGCCCGCGGCGACGCTCGATCCGGCGCTGCCGAGGCGGTCGCTGGCGCTCGGCCCCGGCACGGCGTGGCCCGAGGCGGCGGCCGATGCCGTGATCGCCTCCAATATCCTGCCGCACCTGCCGCCGGCCGACCTGCCCTGGCTCCTGCACGCCCTGTTCAGGGCGGCGCGCAAGCTCGTCCACGTCGATGTCGTGGGCACGGCGCGCGGCGGCCTCGGTAGTGCCGAGTGGTGGCGGCGGCGCCTGGACGAGATCGGCGCCCGCCACCCCGGCAAGAGCTGGAGCCTCGCCGTCGCCGACCAGGCGGCCCCGATCCCCGGCACCGTGCGCGCGTTCACCGTGCGCAGCCGGCCGCTGCCCGAGCAAGGCACCGTCTGGGCGCTGCTCGACGGCAAGCCCGCGCACGACGTCCAGGTGCGCACCCTCGCCCGGGCCACCGACTTCGCGGTCGTCGAGAAGCCGCTCGAGACCGGGCTCTTCGGGACCGTCTCCGCGCCGCGCGGCGCGCTCGACGGTCCGTTCCCCGATCTGGTCGTGGCCGCGGGGCCCGATGCCGGAGCGATCGCCCGCAACATCAAGGCGATGAGCCGCGGGGCGACCCGGACCGTTCAGATCGGTGCCACCGGCGCCGCGTTCGACCGCTTCGACCTCGTCGTCGCCGATCCGGCCGAGCGGCTGCCGATCCGGGCGAACACGGTCGAGATCACGGCTCCCCTGGTGGAGGCCGATGGTCATGCCGCGGCGGCGAACGGCCGCGCCGTGGCGATCCTGGCCCCGGTGGCACGGCCGTTCGCCCGCGGCCCCGCCGAGGCGGCGGCCCTGGGGCGAGCCCTGGCCGCGGCCACCGAGAGCGAGAAGGTCGTCTATGTCGCCGACGGGGTCGCCGACGAGCACCGCGAGGCCGTGCTGGCGGCCGCAGCCGGCGCCCGGGTGCTGAACGGGGCGACCACGCTGGAGCAGGCCGTCGCCGGCGCCGGGCGGGTCGTGACGCACGGCGACGACCCGCTGATCCTGGCCAGGCTCTGTGCCAGCGGCCGGCAGGTGGACCTGGTGCCCCTGCCCTACTGGTACGACGCGATTCCCGGCAGCAAGCCCGTGCTGAACGTGCTGACCCTGCTGCTCGGTGGTGGCACCAGCTATCGCGGCACGCCGCACCAGCAGCATGCGCTGGGCCGGCTGGTCGACGGGCTGATCGTCCGGGGCTGGCTGCGCCTGCCCGCCGACCCGGCCCGCCTGCACCGGGCCCTCGTCGGCCGCGGCCTGCTGCGCCCTGCCGGTGCCGCCGAGCCGATGGCGTCACCGCATCCGCTCGACGACCGCGACCGGGTGGTCGACGCGATCCGCCGCATTCTCACCCGGCAGCTGTCGGCCGGCTGACGGGCCCGACCTTGTGTTGACGCAGCGCCACCACCGCGGGGCAAAAGGTCCCGGCCACCTTGCCCCGGCAGTCACCAGGGCCTAGCTAGTGGTCCGCTTGAAGCCGTCATCTCTATTGGTAGACGATACATGCTGACCTCCTGGGGGCCGTGGAGCGAGAAGGCCTATTTTCTCGACAAGATGAGCCTGGGTGACCTCGTTCGGGCGTTCTTCACCCACTACTCGATCCAGGCCTACATCGCCCTGGCCGCGGTCTCGACCACGGCCTCGCTCTGGCTGGCGACGAGCCTCTGGCAGCCTTTGGTGGCGGCTCTGGTGACGGTCGCTGTCTACCCGCTGGCCGAGTACCTGATCCATCGCTTCGTCCTGCATTCGACCTTCCTTTTCAAGCACAAGGCCACGGCCAAGGTCTGGAAGCGCATTCATTACGACCATCACCAGAACCCGCACGACCTCTCGGTGCTGTTCGGCGCCCTCTACACCACGCTGCCGACGATCGCCCTGATCGCCGTCCCCGTCGGCTGGCTGGTGGCGGGCCCGGCCGGCGGTCTTGCCGCCTTCGCCACCGCCTGCCTCGTGTTCTGCGGCTACGAGTTCGTGCACTGCGTCCAGCACCTGCCGTTCACGCCGCGCTTGGCGTGGCTCCGCGACGTGAAGAAGCGCCACCTCGCGCATCACTTCCACAGCGAGCAGGGCAATTTCGGCATCACCACGAATCTCTGGGACCACGTCTTCGGCACGTTCTACGCCCAGCCGAAGGACCAGCCGAAGAGCGAGACCGTGCACAATCTCGGCTATACCGGCGAGGCCAGGGCGCAGTGGCCCTGGGTCGCCGAGCTTTCGGCCGACGACGACACCTACGCCATCCGCCGGCGCCGGCGCGCTGCCTGAGGCCTGGAGCGCGGGTGGGCGCGTTGCCGCGAGTGGGGCGGGAGTGACCGGTCGGCGGTCGACGGTCGCGATCCAGACAGTCCACGACCGCGCCGACAAGAAGGCGTTCATCGGCGTCACCCGCCGGATCTATGCCGACGACCCGCATTGGGTCCAGCCGCTGACCTGGGAGCGCCTCGGCCACCTGAACGCCGCGAAGAACCCGTTCCTGCGGCCCATCGAGGCGAGCTACTGGCTGGTGCTGTTCGACGGCGAGCCGGTCGGCCGGATCTCCGCCCAGGTCAATCGCGCACATCTTGCCCGGCACGACGACGCCACCGGCCATTTCGGCTTCCTCGAGGCGATCGACGACGAGGAGGTCTTCGATCTTCTGCTGGAAACCGCGGCCACCTGGCTCAGGCTGCGCGGCATGGCGCGGATGATGGGGCCCTTCAGCCTGTCGATCAACGACGAGACCGGCACGCTGGTGAACGGCTTCGACACGCCGCCCAGCATGATGATGCCGCACGGCCGGCCGTACTACGACGCCCGGCTGCACGAGCAGGGCCTGGCCAAGGCCAAGGACCTCATCGCCTACCACATCGACATGACGGTCCCGCTGCCGGCGGCGGCGACCAGGCTGATCGAGCGCGCCCGCAGGGCCGGCGGCCTCGTCGTGCGCCCGCTCGACATGCGCCGCTATGTCGACGAGATCCGGCTGATCTGCGCCATCTTCAACGACGCCTGGGCGGAGAACTGGGGCTTCATCCCGTTCGGCGACGCCGAGGCGCACTACCTCGCACACAACATCAGGCCGCTGGTCGACGGCAGCTGGTTCGCCATTGCCGAGCTCGACGGCGAGCCGGCGGCGATGACCGTGACCCTGCCCAACCTCAACGAGGCGATCGCCGATCTCGACGGTCGGCTGCTCCCCTTCGGCTGGGCGAGGCTGCTTTGGCGCCTCAAGGTCATGGGCGTGAAGACCGGTCGGATGCCGCTCATGGGCCTCAAGCGCCGCTGGCACGGCACGCTCAAGGGCACCGCCGCCGCCCTGGGCGTCATCGACGCGGTCCGCGCCGCACACGCGGGTCGCGGCGTGACCGGCGGCGAGCTCAGCTGGGTGCTGGAGGACAACGCCGCGATCCAACGCATCATTGAGGCGGTGGGGGCCGTGCCCTACAAGACCTACCGAGTCTACGAGAAGGCGCTCTGACATGCGGGCCGGCGAGCTCCAGACCGGACCATTGCCGACCGCGACACCCGACGCTCTCGCCGTGCTGGTGCTCGCCGGCCAGCGCCCCGAAGGCGACCCCATGGCCGCAGCGGCCGGGATCAGGCTGAAGGCATTCCTGCCGGTCGCTGGTCGGCCGATGCTCGAGCGGGTGGTCGAGGCGC
Source organism: uncultured Geminicoccaceae bacterium (assembly GCA_964460465.1). GTDB lineage: Bacteria > Pseudomonadota > Alphaproteobacteria > Geminicoccales > Geminicoccaceae > SLRI01. The sequence continues at coordinate 59,220 of CAYWSB010000010.1, forward strand.
TGCGCGCCAGCGCCGGCATCGGCCGCATCAGCGTCAGCATCCCGGAGCCCGCGGCCGTCCGCGACCCGGACGTCCATGCCCTCGTGACCGAGGCGACCCCCAGCCTGTCCGTGCTCGCCGCGATCGACCGGCTGCCGAGCCCGCTCCTCGTCACCACCGCCGACCATGCGCTGCTCACACCCGAGATCGTCGAGCGCTTCGCCGCCGACGCGCGGCAGCTGGCCGACGCGGACGTCGTCGTCGGCCTGGTCGAGCGCCGTGTCGTCGAAAGCGTCGAGCCCGCCGCCCAGCGTACCTACTGGCGGTTCCGGGACGGCGCCTACTCGGGCGCCAATCTCTTCTATCTGCGCAACCCCAGGGCCCGTGCTGCCGTCGCCTTTTGGCGCCGGGTCGAGGCCGACCGCAAGCGGCCGTGGAGGATCGTCCAGGCGCTGGGCTTCGGCTTGCTGCTGGGCTATCTGTTCGGTCGCCTGACCCTCGAGCAGGCGATGGTGCTGGCCTCGGGGCGGCTGGGGTGCCGCGTGCGGGCCCTGGCCCTGCCGTTTGGCGAGGCCGCGATCGACGTCGACAAGCCGGCCGATCTGGCCGTGGTCGAGCGGCTGCTGCTGGCGCGCGAAGCCGGCGCCGCGCCATGAGCCTGCTCGACCTCGCCCACATCACCGATGTGCATCTCGGCCCGCTGCCGCAGGCGCGCATGGTCGAGCTGATGAGCAAGCGTGCCTTCGGCTACTTGTCCTGGCACCGCCGGCGGCACCGGCTGCATCGCCTGGACGCCCTCGACGCCCTGGCACGGGACCTTGCCGGCGATCCGCCGGACCACATCGCGGTCACCGGCGACCTCGTCAACATCGCGCTGCCGGCCGAGTTCGAGCAGGCAGCGCGCTGGCTGGCGGCCACGGCCGAGCCCGACCGGCTGACCCTGGTCCCCGGCAACCACGACGCCTATGCCGGGCAGAGCTACCGGGCGCACTGGTCGCGCTGGCACCCGTACATGTGCGGCGACGATCCGGGCACGGCCGGACAGTTCCCCTTCGTCCGCCGCATCAACCAACAGGTGGCGCTGATCGGGCTCTCGAGCGCCGTGCCCAGCGGCGTGGGGTTCGCCACGGGCCAGCTGGCGCCGGCGCAGCTCGAGGCGCTCGACCGGGCGCTGGCCGAGCTCGGCGCCGAGGGGCTTTGCCGGATCGTCCTCCTGCACCATCCGCCGCTCGGCCCCCTGATCCGGCGGCGCCGCGGGCTGCGCGACGAGGCGGCGCTGCGCGCGGTGATCCGCGACCGCGGTGCCGAACTGATCCTTTGCGGCCACGAGCACGTCTTCATCGTCGGTGGCATGCCGGGCCCCGAGGCGCCGGTGCCCGTGGTGGCAGGCCCCTCGGCCTCGCTCGCCCAGGGCCATCCGGAGACCGGCGGCTATCTGCGCTACGCCGTCGAGCCGGGGGGCAGCGCGCCGCGCATCACGCTGCAACTGCGGCGGTTCGACCCGCTGCAGGGCGGACTGGTGGTCGAGCGGACCGCCCGGATCGTGACCAGCGGGACCGGGCTCGACCTGAGGCCGGCACGCTGGCCGGGTCGCGCCGCGGAGTCGGTCGACGCCCCGCCCCTCGGCCGGACGGCCTGATGCTCAAGACCATCGATCGCTACCTCCTGGTGCAGGTGCTGCGGCCGATGCTCGCGGCGATCCTCATCACGCTCCTGGCCCTGCTCGCCGAGCGGGCGCTCAGGGTGATCGACCTCGTGCTGGGCTGGCGCGGCTCGCTCGGCATCGTCTTCGAGATGATGAGCTATCTCGTTCCGCACTACATGGTCGTGGCCCTGCCGGCCGCCCTCTTCCTCGGCATCATGCTGGGCATCGCCCGGCTGTCGCGCGAGGGCGAGCTCGACGCGATGCGCGCCGCGGGGATCGGGCTCTGGCGGATGACCCGCCCGCTGATGCTCCTGGCCCTGGTCGTCCTGGCCCTGCATCTGATCCTGGTGAGCCACCTGCAGCCCTTCGCCCGCTATGCCTATCGCGCGGCGGCCTTCGCCATCACCAACGTCTCCTTCCAGACCCTGCTGCGCCCCGGCCAGTTCATCACGCTCGGGCAGAACACCTACCGGGTCGATGCGCTGAGCCCGGACGGTGACCGGTTCGAGCGCATCTTCCTCTATTCGGAGGCCGAGCCCAGCGGCAGCGTCACCGTCACGGCGGCCTCGGGGCAAATCGAGAACCAGGGTGCGCTGGCCCCCCTGCTCCTGCACCTCGAGCGGGGTGTGCAGCAGTTCGTGCCCCGTCCGGCCGAGGCCGGCAGCGGCGAGAGCGGCAATGCCGCGCCGCCCTTGACCCTCCGCTTCGGGGCCTTCACGAGCGACCTCTCCGGCACCGAGCCCAAGGCCTTCCGCCCGCGCGGCGAGCATGAGCGCGAGCTCACCATTCCCGAGCTCTTCGGCCTTCTCGGCGCGCCCCGCGAGACGCTGCCGGACGAGATCGATCCCTGGGAGGTCGAGGCCGAGCTGTCGTCCCGCCTGGTCCGCAACCTCTCGATCATCTTCGTGCCGCTCCTCGCCGTGCCCTTGGCCCTGTCGCCGCGCCGGGCCAAGCGCTCCTACGGTTTTCTGATCGGCGTCGTCGTGGTGGTCGGCTACAACCAGTTGATCAGCACTGGCGAATCGCTGGCCGACGACAACAAGGTCTCCTCGCTGGTCGGCGTCTGGCTGCCGTTCCTGGCCTATGCGGTGCTGACCACGGCCTTCTTCGCCCGCACCGCGCGCCGCGTGCCGGACCCCGGCAAGAGCTCGATTTTGGGCAACGCCGTCGATTCCGTGGTGAGCGCCATGGCGCGGCGCCTGCCGTGGCGTGCGGCGGCTTGAGGATCGCCGCGCCATGATGCTGATCCGCTATCTCAACCGAATGGTGCTCTTGCGGGTCGCCGTCGCCACGACGGCGGTCATCCTGTTCGCCCTGCTCTTCGACCTCCTCGACGCGTCCGACGACCTGATCCGCCGCGAGGGCGGCGTGATCGAAGCGTTCGCGCGCTACTTCGTGCTGCGCTTTCCCAGCCTCCTGACCGAGGTGCTGCCCTTCGCCACCCTCCTCGGGGCGCTCTTCGCCGCCGCCGACCTGATGCGCCACGGCGAGCTCACGATCTTCTGGGCGTCCGGCATCTCGCCGCTCGGCATCATCCTTCGCCTGCTGCCCGTGTGCCTGCTCGTCTTCGGGATCAAGCTCGTCAACGACGACCTCCTGGTGCCCGGCACCGTGCAGCAGCTCCGCGCCTGGGACGTGGGCTACTTCCGCGGCGGGCTCGAGGGCTTCGTCGGCGAGCATCTCTGGGTCGAGCACGGCGGCAGCTTCATCCGCCTCCCGCGCCTCGAGCCCGGCCAGGAGACGGCGGCGGACGTGGTGATCCTGAGGCGCGACGCCGACGGCAACCTCGCCGAGCGCATCACCGCGGCCAGCGCCGAGCTCACGCCCGGGGCCTGGCGGCTGGTCGACGTCGACCGCGGCAGGGTCGGCGAGGGCCGCTTCGTCCGGGAGGCCGAATACGTCTTCGAGAACGGCATCGACGTCGATCGCATCAGGGTCGTCGCCCGGCCGCCGCAGGAGGTGGCGCTGCTCGATCTCGTCGACATCGTCCGCAACGACGGCTACGGCGTGGTGACGACCCAGGGCCACATGACGGCGATCTACCACCGGCTCTTCGGGGCCACCCTGCCGATGCTGATGATCATGCTCACCTTCGCCTTCGCCCGCCGCGTCACCCGGCAGGGCGGCGTCGCGGCGCTCTTCATCAAGGGCATCGCCACGGGCTTCGCCTTCGTCATCCTGAGCGGGCTGATGCTGGCCCTTGCCGAGGCCGGCTTCATCGGCCCGCTGGTCGCCACGGCCAGCCCCGTCCTGCTGCTCGTCGCCATCATCGTCGGCCTGCCACTCCGGGACGAGCGCCAGCGCTGGGCCGGGCTCGGTCGCGGCTGATGCGGATCGGCCTGCTGAGCAATGTCGGGAGCGAGCGCAACCGCAAGGGCATGCCGGGTCTTTCGGCGTGCATCGAGCGGACGCCCGAGATCCTGCATCGGGTGTTCCGACCGCAGGAGGGCTTCGGCCCGCCGCTGCGCGCCATGGCCGAGGCCGGCGTCGAGCTCATCGTCGTGAACAGTGGCGACGGCACGGTGCACGGTGTCCTGACCGAGCTTCTGGCGAACCGGCCGTTCGGCGAGCTGCCCAGGCTCGCCATCCTGCCGCGCGGCATGGCCAACATGACCGCCGCCGATTGCGGCCTCGAAAGCGGCGACGCCAGGACGCTCGAGCGGCTGGTCGACACGGCGAGGGCCGGCCGGCTCGACGCGCATCTGACCGTCCGCCACGTCCTCCGCGTGGACTATGCCGACGATCGGCCCGCGCCGCGCGGCATGTTCTTCGGGGCCGCCGGCATCGTCGACGTCATCCGCCACGTCACCGGCAAGCTGCACAGCAAGGGCATCAAGGGCGAATGGAGCCACGCCGCGGCTGTCGTCGGCCTGCTTGGCGGCACGCTGTTCAAGGGCTTCGAGGCGCTGGGGCTGAAGCCGCACGAGGTCGGGATCGGCATCGATGGCGGCCCGTGCGCCGAGGAGCGGCTGCTGATCCTGATCGCCACCACGCTCGATCAGCTCGTGCTCCGCTCGCGGCCGTTCTGGGGCGCCGGGACGCTGCCTATCCGCCACACCCGGATCAGCCACCCGCCCCGGCGCCTGATCCGCAGCGCCCCGCGCATCCTCTACGGGCCCGACGACCGCCGCCTGCCGGCCGAGGACTATCGCAGCGGCGGGGCCGAGCGCCTGGCCCTGCGCCTCGCCGCACCCTTCACGATCGACGGCGAGTTCTTCACACCCTCGCCGCGTCGGCCGGTCGTGATCACCGCCGACGAGACCATTCGCTGCGTCCGGCTCTGAGCCGATGCCTGCCGCGACGACCGACCTCGAGACCCTGATCGACCGGGAGCTGGCCGCACCGTCGCCCGCCGCCGTCGAGGCGATCGCCCTGGCGGCGAGGCGGCGGCACGGCGACGGTATCGAGGCCGTACTGTTCTACGGCAGCTGCTACCGCGACGGCGTCGTCGAGGACCGGCTGATCGACCTCTACCTCCTGGCCCGGGACTACCGGTCGGTGCACGAGAACCGGCTGAGCGCCTGGGCCAACGCCCTGGTTCCGCCCAACGTCTACTACCTCGAGACCACGGTCGGCGGCGAGACGGTGCGGGCCAAGTACGCGCTCGTCAGCATGGACCAGCTCGCGGCCAAGGTGTCGTCGGACACCGACAATCCCTATTTCTGGGCGAGGTTTGCCCAACCGACGGGCCTCGTCTGGTACCGCGACGCGACGACGCGGCAGCGCGTTGCCGCGATCATGGGCCGGGCGGTGCGCACCACCTTCGCCGCGGCCCGGGCGCTGACCCACGACATGGCGGCCTCGGAAGCGCTCTGGACGATGATCTTCGCCGAGACCTACCGGACCGAGCTGCGCGCCGAGAAGCCGCATCGGGCGGCCGAGATCTACCAGAGTGCCGCAGCCCGCTACGACCGGATCACCCGGGCGCTGATCAAGGAGGGGCTCGAGCCGCGACCCCGTTCCTGGTCGCGGACGCGCCGGCACGGCAAGCTGCTCTCGGTCCTGCGGCTCATGAAGGCCGCCTTCACCTTCACGGCCGGAGCCGATTATCTCGCCTGGAAGATCGAGCGGCACTCCGGCACCGCCATCGCCCTCACCGACTGGCAGCGCCGCCACCCGATCCTCGCCGCGCCGCCGATCCTGTGGCGGCTGTTGCGGTCCAAGGCCGTGCGCTAGCCACCATGGAGCGTGTGGCGCCTCTCTGTGCCCCGACGGGCCCAGCACGGCATGGTCGTGATGCGGGTGCTCTCCGATCGCGCGGGTCGAGTGTGCGATCGCTTCGAGACGGTCGCGACCGGTTGAAGGATGGTCGACGGGATCGGCGCGGTGGCCGTCCGAGCACGGCGCTTGCGGGCGCGAGCGTCGTGCCGGGGTGGGCGCGCTCGGGTACGAGAGACATGCAGGCCTTTCTTCGTCACCGCTTTTTTGCCGCAATGCCGTCATCGTCTGCCTTGTCGGTGCCCCGCGGCGTGAGCGATTCGACGAGCGGGCCGGCGCTGGTGCGGTCTCGAGAGCCTTGCTGGCTCGACCGACGCTTCTGCCACCAGGTTGACCGCCAGTGGTGCCCATGGCCGCGCGCCGCGCTAGAGCATTTTCACGCTGACCGTACATATCCTGCATTGTCGATGTAGTTTT